>CAYPKX010000175.1:0-6119 GCA_964411395.1 uncultured Eubacteriales bacterium
TAAAATATAAACCGGCTTATTCTCCTTCGATGATTGGCGTTAGTGATTCCGGGAAAATATATTTCGTAATGCCAATCGTTATTGGTTATTATGAATATGTAGAAATATTTTTGATAAAATTTCTTGAAAGATATAACCTTATTGGCAACTGAAAAAATGCAAATAAAAATATTTGTTCTCTGCATTCGCCTCCAGCTTGCATTCGTTTGGGCGTGCTAGGTAGACGGTCGGGGAGATCCCCCGGCCGTGGGAAAGAGGGCCCATGCCCGATTGTTATGGAGGCATCCCGGAGAATGTCCCAAAATTGCAAAAGAGGCTGACGGTTTGTGACGGTTTCTGACGGCTAATGACGGCTGTTTTCCCAGAAAAAAGCGATTAACAGGCATGGATTCGTGATCGTTCGATTCCTTCTCCCTGCATACGATAAAAATCGCGAAAATAAAATATTTCTTCTCTTCCAAATATTCCCGAACAATCTCCCTGATCACTTCGCAGGCCGAGACTCCCCGTATCTTTGCGATCGCCTCGAGCTTGTCAGCGTCTGGGCGGGTGGAATTGACGGTAGGGGAGATACCGCGGCCTTTTGCTGTAGGCCGGCCGGAGCGGGCTGTGACCGATTGTGACGAGGGCGTCTCGTACTTATTCCTGCCCGATTCCCCATATTCGCCTTTCCCGCCTGATACGACTGTGACCGATTGTGACTAAAAGCCCGTTCGGAGCGTCATGCAATTTCATGGTAATTCGCGGTTATGCAAGGCGTAATAAATGCAAGAAAACCCCCGTATTCATTGGTTTTCTTGGGGGATAAGGGGGAATGGCTAGGGAGGGAATTGAACCCCCGACGCAAGGATTTTCAGTCCTTCGCTCTACCGACTGAGCTACCTAGCCATATGGGGTAAAGACGTCGGAAACGCGCCCTAGTATATTTTTAATAGCCCTGATTGTCAATCGCGTCTTTTCTCTTGCTGGCCCCCCGTCGGCGGGTTTGGTAAAATGAACCAAGCCATTTATTCTATGAACATCGCCGCCCTTCTGCCCCACGTCGAAGTCTTCGGCGGAGTGCGCCGTTACCTCGAGCTGGGCAACGAACTCGTCCGGAAAGGGCATTCCTACACTTTGTTCCACCCGACGGGCGCAAGGCCGGACTGGCTCGAATTCCTGGGCGAAGTCCGGCCTTTCTCCGCTTTGGAAGACGGCGCGTTCGACGCGGCGATGTGCGGTGAATACTCCATCCTGCCGTCCTTTGACCGGATCCGGTCGAAAAAGAAGTATTTCTATTTTGTCCTTGAAGGGCATAGGCAGGAAAGAGAGGTCGCCCGGCGGCCGTTCCGTTTTCTCGGCAATTCCGAAGGAATTTGCCTCCGCTTGGAGAAAAAGTACGGGGTGGAGGTTGTCCGGGCGCCTGGCGGCGTCAATCCGGCCATCTTCCATCCCCTGGAAAAGCGTGAACCACGGGATACCTTCAACATCCTCTGTTACGGTCGGATCTACAAGCGTCGGAAGGGGATTCCCATTGTCATCCGGGCCGTGGAAAAATTGGCTGTTCGCCATTCCGGGCTCAAGCTCGTTTTCTTCGATACCCTGGTCGGAAACGATCGCCGCGATCCCAGGCCGTTGATCAAGACCCGGATTTCTCACGATTTTCATCTGAATCTGCCCCAGGATCGGATGGCCTGGCTTTTTGGGCAGGCCGATGTCTTTGTGAGCGCCGAATGGCGGGCCGGCTGGGCCAACACCGCGGCCGAAGCCATGGCCTGCGGGGTGCCGGTCGTCTGCACGCCCAGCGGAAGCCGGGATTTCGCCGAAAACGGCCGGACGGCCCTGGTCGCTCCCTTTCCGCTGGCCGGGCCGGTTCGAAAACGGATCGAGCGCCTGATCGAGGATGCCCCGCTTCGACGGCGTCTGGCTGAAGCCGGTCTTGAACGAATCCGTGATTTTACCTGGGCCCGCCTGGCCGACCGGTTACTCGAGGAATTCTCGCAGCCTGTTGATTAAAGCAGAGGGATCAGGTCTTGACTTTACCCCGTCTCTCTTTCTCCGCTTCCCCGGCGAGAACGCCGGAATACCGCCTCAATCCCGGGGAGTATCGTGCTTATAGAAGCGTAAATTCGGATCAGTTAATCATGGCGCACGGGTGATGCGGGACACCCACCCGGAGCGGCAGGGGTCCCACTGGGGGATGGGTACCCTCTTTCCCCTGATTTCTCCCCCCGGCGAGAACGCCGGAATACCCAGACTTTCGCCTTTGAGTTTCCGTAATTTTTTCTAACGCCTGATTGTACGGGGGACGCGGAGTCTCCTGACTCCCAGAGGTCGTGTAGGACGGCAAAGCCTGGTCCACCCGGAGCGGCAGGGGTCCCACTGGGGGATGGGTGCCGCGAGGATGGAGACTCCGCGGCAGGACCCGTATACCCAGGCGTCAACTTTAAAATTGATATCTCAGGGGGGAATGTGGTATTCTGGCGCTCTCGTTTCCATGACCAAAACGAAACCTAAACACCGGCTGGCCCTTGTCGGGACAGATTCCCTTCGCGGCCAGGAAATCAAGAACTTTCTGGCCCAGAAAAAGTTTCCAGCCTTCGAAATCGAGCTGTTCGACCCTGATGTCAAGGAAGATTACAGCAAGCTGACCCAGTTCAAGAAGGAGCCCATGGTCGTCCACCAGCTCAAGGCGGCCGATCTCGAGGGAAAAGACCTCGTCTTCCTGGCCTCGGACGGTAAAACCTCGGAGGAAATGGGCAAATTGGCCGTCGACGGCAAATTCAAGGCCATCGACCTCAGCGGCACGTTCAACGGCCGGGAGGACGTCCCCCTCCTGGTCTCCGGGGTCAACGACGGAGGATTGAAAACCTCGCCGCCTCATCTGGTGGCCAATCCCCACGCGGTCACGATCATCCTGTCCAGTCTCTTTCACCGGATCATTCCCAAGTTCGGCCTGAAGAAGGCCGTTGCCTTCGTTCTTCAGCCGGTTTCGGCCTTTGACGATCCGGGCATCCAGGAGCTGGCCAGTCAAAGCGTGGCCCTGCTCAACAGCGCCGTTCCCAAAACCAAAGTTTTCAAAGAACAAATCGCCTTCAATCTCCTGTCCCATACCGACGCCCTCGACGACGACGGGTTCGGCATCGGCGAGCGAAAGCTGGTCGGTGAAATCCGGCGGGTCCTCGGTAAGGCCGAGCTTCCCCTGGTCCTCTCCGTCCTCCAGGTTCCGGTCTTCCACACGTACGCGATCATGTCCTACCTGGAGCTGAAGGACGAAGCCGAGATCGGGGCGATCGAAGGCCTCCTCAAGTCGGCTCCCTTCAAGATGACGCCTTTCCGGACGTCCTGTGAGGCGACTCCCCTGAAGGTCTCGGGCAAAGATGAGATCTTCGTCGGCCAGATCAAGCGGGAGCCGGACAATCCCCGGGCGTTCTGGATTTGGCTGGTTGCCGACAACCTGACCCGCGGCGCCGCTCTGAACGCCTTCGAGCTGGCCCGGAAGATGGTGGGGGCCGAAGCCCGCTAGGCCGGTCCGCGATGTTCGAACTCTTCAAGCTCACCCTGCGGGAAAAGAAATGGGTGACGGTGGCTCTGCTGGCCACGATCGGCGTGGCTCTCTTCACCACGATTTTCGTCAACCTTGTCCAACCGGTCATCGACGAGATGTTCGGGGCCGCGCCGTCGGCGAAAACCGCGCCCGCCGTCCCGGGGGAGGCCGGCGCCTCGACGAAAACAGGCGGCCTGAAAGCCGCGGCGAAAACGCGGGTGCTCGATCCGCTTTGGGCGCTCCTCAAAATCGATAAGCGGGACATCGCCGAGGCCTTGCCGTGGGTCATCATCGCCGTTTTCTTCGGCAAGGGATTCTTTACGTTCCTGTCGGCCTTCGCCATGAAGGCCGTCGGAAACAAGATCGTCAAGCGGATGCGCGACGACCTCTACGAACACATCCTTCGCCAATCCTCGGGCTTTTTCGACCGGTCGACGACCGGCGATCTGATGTCCCGCCTGACCAACGACGTCGACCGCATCCAGCAAGCGGTCGGAACGGCGATGAGCGATCTCATCGAAGAGAGCATGGTTCTGGTCGGGCTTCTGGTCTCTGTCTTTCTCATCGACTGGCGGTCGGCCATCGTCGTCTTTGTCATCACGCCGCTGGCGGTGGTCCCGATGGCCGCCTTCAGCCGCCAGCTGAAAAAACAGGGCCGGAAGAGCCAGGATCGGATGTCGGAAATCTACAATCTGATCCACGAAACCATCAGCGGGAACCGGATCGTGAAGGCCTTCACCATGGAGGACTTCGAGCTTCGCAAGTTCCTCAAGAAATCCTGGCGGTACTACCGGATCAACCTCAAACTGGCCTGGATTTCGTCGCTGTCCTCGCCCTTCATGGAGTTCCTCGGCGGGGTCGTGGCCGCGGCCGTCCTGGTCGTCGGTTCGGATCGCGTGTCCAAAGGCCAGATCAGCCCGGGTGACTTCGGGGCCTTCGTCGCGACGATTTTCATCATGTTCACCCCGATCAAGCGGTTGAACCGGGCCCAGAACGTCGTCAACCAGGCCGTCTCCTGTTACGACCGGGTTCAGGAAGTTCTCAAGGTCGAGCCCGAAATCCGGGACCGCCCCGGCGCGTCCGAGCTTCCGGCGATCGAAGGCCGGGTCAAGTTCGACCGCGTCGGCTTCTCCTATACCGCCGACCGGCCGGTCCTGACCGATATTTGCTTCGAAACCAAGCCCCGGCAGACGATCGCCCTGGTCGGGATGAGCGGCGCGGGCAAAACGACGCTCGTCAACCTGATCGGACGGTTTTATGAGGCCACCTCGGGGAAAGTCTCGATCGACGGCATCGACATCCGCGACGTCACCGTCCGCTCCCTGCGGACGCATATCGGCCTGGTCACCCAGGAGATCGTTCTGTTCAACGACACTGTCCGGGCCAATATCGCCTACGGACTGGACGACGTGCCTCTGGAAAAAATCGTCGAATCGGCCCGCGCGGCCGAATGCCACGAGTTCATCTGCGAGCTGCCCCAGGGATACGAGACGACGATCGGCGAGCGCGGCGGCATCCTCTCGGTCGGCCAGCGGCAGCGGCTGGCGCTGGCCCGGGCCCTGCTCAAGGACCCGCCGATCCTCATCCTGGACGAAGCGACGTCGTCCCTCGACTCGGAATCCGAGCGGTTGATCCAGCAGGCCCTCGCCCGGATCATGAAAAACCGGACGACGTTCATCATCGCCCATCGCCTCTCCACGATCCGGAGCGCGGATCTGATCCTGGTCGTCGACGGAGGCCGGATCGTCGAGTCGGGGACCCACGAGACGCTCGTCCGCCGGACCCGGGGCATCTATCGCAAGCTGCATGATTTACAGTTTCCCGAGGAAGAGGAGATCGCCGGATGATCCAAAGCATGACCGGTTTCGCCGAACGGAGCTTCACGGCCAAAACGCTCAGGGCCAAAATCAGCCTCAAGAGCCTGAATCATCGTTTTTTCGACTGGTCCTACAAGGGCGCTCCCCTGGGCGAGCTCGAAAACCGGCTCAGGGAGATCTGCCAGGAGCGGATCCACCGCGGCCGGGTCGAAGCGACGATCGACTTGACGTTTCCGGATCCCGCCACCTGGGATGTGGTCATCAACGAGGGACTTCTCAATAAGATCCTGGCCGCTTTCGGCCGGGTCGCCGGCCGGACCGGCCGGGACCTGACGTTCGGCCTGGACAACCTCTTTCGCATTCCCCAGCTGGTCGAAATCCGGCGCAAGGATTTTTCGGCGGCCGAAGCCGACTGGCTCTGCGCCGGATTTGAAAAGACACTGGACGAGCTGATCAAGTCCCGGCGGTCTGAGGGCCGGAAAATCGCCATGGCCCTGCAAACGCATTTGAAGACCGTCCGGGCTTCCGTCGTCCGAGTCGAGGCCTTGATCCGGAAACAGCCCCGGGCCATCCAGAAGCGGCTTCGAACCCGCCTGGCCGAGGCCAACGGCACAGGGGCCGGCAACAAGGAACGGATGGCCGAGGAAGTGGCTTATCTTTCCCAGCGGTACGATGTGGCCGAGGAGATCGCCCGGCTCACGCATCATCTGGACGCGGCCCGCGACCTGATCGCGGCCCGGGCCGGCGAACCGGCCGGAAAGATGCTCGACTTCCTG
>CAYPKX010000176.1:0-6115 GCA_964411395.1 uncultured Eubacteriales bacterium
GGCCGGCTTCGATATCTCCTCGGGCGACCCGCTCGGCGGAATGGCGGTCAGCCTGGAGGGCTTCGCCGGATTGGTTTCGGAAGTGATGGCCATGGCCGAGGAGTCGTGCGGCGGGCGCCTCCTCCTGGTTCTGGAGGGCGGCTACAATATCGAAGGCCAGGCCCGGGCGGTCAGACAAGTCCTCGGCCGGATGGCCGGGATACGCCCCGCCCCTGAAATCCGGGCCGATATTTCCATCGCCACCCAGAAGGAAATCACTCCGGTCATCGACGTCCAGCGGACCTACTGGCCCCTGTAAAGACCGGATTTTCCGCTTCCCCCCGGGGAGTCCCTCCCAGAGGACATTCTGTCCCCTTCCCAGGACATAAAACGGATGAAAAATCGGCTTTCCAGGGGAGAATCTTGGTATAATTCTTGCAATTGTATTGGGCGCAAGGAGAAATCCGATGAAATACAAAGCCTTAATCGCAGCCGCAATCCTCACGATCTGCGCCGGAGCCTACGGCCAGGATCCCGTCCTAAAAAACCGCCCGGTGACCGAGCCGGCCGGTACGGACATCTCCTTTGCCCGGTTGAGCTTCGTTCAAGGCCCGATCTTCCTCCAGAGAGTGTCGGACCTGGGCTATGAAGAAGCCACCATCAACACCCCGATCGGCGAAGGCGATCGTCTCGGCACGACCGAAGGCCGGGCTGAAATCGATTTCGGATCCTTCAAGTTCGCCCGGTTGGACTCCAACACGAAAGTCGACATTCAAACGCTTCCCCGCGGCGCTTCGCCGCTCATCCGCCTGCGTCAGATGTCGGGGAGCCTTTTCCTCGACCTGAACCGCCTGGACGAAGAGAAGAGCTTCGAGCTTCTGACCTCGCAAGCCGCGTTCTATTTCCTCGAGGACGGCCTTTACCGGATCGATCTCCGGGAGGACGGAACGACGGAAATCATGGTGTTCTCCGGATTGGTCGAAACCGCCGCCGAAGAAGGCTCGATCGTGGTCAAGGAAGGCCAGCGCCTGTCCCTGACCGGCGGCCGCTTCAATGGGCGGCCGGCTTCGTTTATCGCCGTCGCCGAGGATGATTTCGACCGCTGGAACGAACAACGGTCCGGAGCCGTCGGCCGACCGGTCGCCGGAGGCCGCCTCCCCGACGATATCGCCGAATACGAGTCGGAGCTCGATGAATACGGCGAATGGGTCGACGTCGAGCCTTTCGGCAATGTCTGGGTCCCCTCCGGGATGGCTTCGGACTGGAGGCCGTATTCCTGGGGTCATTGGACCTGGATGCCGATGGCCGGCTGGTGCTGGGTGCCTTACGAAACCTGGGGTTGGAGCACCTATCATTACGGCCGCTGGCACTGGTCCCCGGCCTGGGGCTGGTACTGGATCCCGCTCTCCGGCTGGGGTTCGGCCTGGGTCAACTGGTGGTGGGATGACTTCTACTACGGATGGGCGCCCATGAGCTGGTGGGGATACCCCGGCGTCATCTACAACAACGTCTACTATGGTTATGGCTGGAACAACGATTATCCTCTGGATTCGCGGGCTTTAACCGTCGTCCGGAGAGATCAGCTTCAGAGCCCGAACGTCGGCCGCCAGGCCTTGAAAGGCGATGAAGTCCGGGCGCTCGGTCCGGTCAAATTGGGCCGGAACAGCCCGGACGTCCGGCCCGGTTTGAATCGTTCCCTTCGGATCGAACCGCTCGATCAGCCGGGCCGCGTTCTGATCCGCAAGGATGAGGCCGGACTGACCCGGGAGGAAGCGGGCAAGTCGTTGTCCCGGGATTCCCGGAAAGAAGCGCCGTCCTCCCCCCGGGTGATCCGTACGCCTGACCAGGCCAAGGCCCCCGACAAGACTGCGGCCGGAAAAACCGTAAGCAAGGGCAAGACCGACACCCCTCCGCCCGCCAAGCCGGCGGAGCGGCGCATCCGGAAAAAAGAGAGCGATGGTTCGATGGGGATCACGCCCTTCCCCTCTTCCAGCGCCATCAGCCGGGAGAGCACCGGCCGGAGCGTCTCGGCCTCGAGCAAGATTCTGGATAAATTCTACCGGTACATTCAAGGCGACCGGAGCTCGAATTCATCGTCCGGCAAATCCGGCTCGGTGTCCGGCCGGAATTCCTCGTCCGGTTCGTCCTCCGGCTCCAACCGCGGCTCCTCATCCACGGTCAGATCAGGCTCCTCGTCTTCCCGGAGTTCCGGGTCCTCCTCCTCCCGCAGCTCCGGCAGCACATCGAGAAGCAGCGGCTCATCGTCCCGGTCTTCGGGCGGAGGCGGCAGCGTCCGGAAAAAATAGCCCTCCTTTTCCTTATCCTCTCTTCAGGCGGGAGGCCCACCTCCCGCCTTTTTTTTCGGAAAATTCTTTGTGAACGCCCGCCATATTTGCTATCCTGATGAGGATCGACTCAACTTCAAAAGAGACTGATCACGATTTAAACGGGGGAACGTCTCTCGGGGCGGTGATCCCGGAAAAGGACGGCCATGCGCTTCCCGTTAAGACGACCGTCGAAAAAAAAACCGGAGCCGGCGCCGCCCGCCGCGGCCGAAGTTCCCTCTCATCTCAAGGCGACAATCGACCTTCGGGAGCTCCATTGCCTTCGGCCTCCTTCACCGCAAAACCTCGTCGATATCTTTCCCGGGGGATGGCTGACCGGCTTTCCGCCCGAATACGGCGTTGCCGCGGGAAAAGTCAGCTACTTCGATTTTAAAGAAGATCCCCGGGTCGCCTGGGCCGCCGAACGAATCGAGGGCGGCCTTCGCGAGGCCCGTGTCCTCGAGCTCGGACCCTTCGAGGCCTATAACACCTGGCAGCTTGAACAGCTGGGGGCCGAAGTCGTCGCCGTCGAAAGCAGCAAGGTCGCCTATCTGAAATGTCTTCTGGTCAAGGAAATCACCGGTCTGAAAGCGCAATTCCTTCACGGCGACGCGCTCGGCTTTCTCGAGGATTGTCTGACGAAGGGACGGCGATTCGACGCCGTCTGGGCCAGCGGCATCCTCTATCATCAAACCCAGCCTCTCCGTCTCCTGTCCCTGATTTCCCGGCTCACCCGGACCATCTTCATCCATACCCATTACTTCGATAAAGCGGCTATCCTGGCCAATCCCCCGGTGGCCGCGCGGTTCAATCCCTCCGGAGACGAAGTTCGGGGCTGGGACGGATTCGAGGCCGTCCATCACCGCTTCGCCTACCAGGCCACGGACCAGGGACCGTTTTTTGCCGCCGGACCGGAGAAAAACAGCTCCTGGCTGGAAAAGAAGGATATCTTCGGCTTCCTGGAACGGGCGGGATTCAGCCGGATCGAGATCGAAGTCGATCATCCGGAAAACGCCAACGGACCCGGGATGTGTTTTCTGGCCCGAAGGCCGGACTGAGCCTCCGTTCGGCTCCGCTTACTTGTTCTTCAGCGTCCCCAGGTAATCGTACGTCGCGATGTGATCGAGATTCGAACACAGCCGGTTCGGCTCCGTTCCTTCCAAGAAGGCCTCCATAAACCGCCACTTGCAGGCGGGCGTGGCCAGGAGTCCGGTCTTGCGGTCGATGGCCACAAAATGAATATTGGCGGGGACTTCGAATTCCTCGGGATAGAACTCGGTTCCGGCGTCCTTGGCCCTGGCCTTGGCCTCCTTGAGGACGCGGTCGAAAAATTCGATCCAGATCGGAAGAGCGGTCAAGGCCCCTTCCTCGCCCTTCCCCAACGGTGTGTTGTCATCCTTCCCCACCCAGATCCCGACGCATAACGAAGGAGAAAATCCGATGAACCAGGCGTCGGTGTAGTTGTCGGTCGTGCCGGTTTTTCCGCCCAGCTCCGTATCGACGAGGAAATGGCCCGCTGCCTTGCCCGTTCCGCGCTGGATGACGCCTTCCATGAGATTGGTCATCAGATAGGCGGTCTGCGGGGAAATGACTTCTTCGGCTTCGAGGGCGGTTTCTTCCAGGAGGTTGCCGTCCCGGTCCTGAATCCTGGCCATGATCGACGGCCGCATCCGAATGCCCTTGTTGGGAAAGACGGAGTAAGCCGAGACCATTTCGACGAGGTTGACTTCAAACGTCCCCAGAGCCAGCGAGAGATAGGGATAGAGGGTGGCGGTCAGGCCGAAGCGCTTGCAATACTCGACCCCGGTCTGGGGGGAGATGTTGTCCAGCATTTTGGCCGTCACGACGTTGCGGGAATCCTCGAGCCCCTGGCGGAACGTAATCGTTCCTTTATACATCTTGTCGTAATTTTTCGGAGACCAGACGGTCCCCGACCAGGGATCGGGGAAATCCGTCGGTTCATCGACCAGCCGGCTGGCGGCGGTAAAGCCGTTCTCCAGGGCCGCGGTATACAGAAACGGTTTGATCGCCGAGCCGACCTGCCGGGCGCTTTGGGTCGCCCGGTTGAGCTGGGTGCGGCGGAAGGAAGAGCCGCCGACCATGGCTTTGATCTGGCCCGTTCGGACGTCGAGGGCAATCATCGCCGCTTCGGCTTGCGGTTCCTGCTCCAGGGTCGCCTCGGCCGTTTTCTTCTCCGTGTCCCGGGATTTGACCTTCACTTCGACGACGTCCCCCCGCTTAATGATCGCATCCAGGTTCCGGCTCCGAACGGCCCACTCGAGGCCTTCATTGAGAAGGGTGACGTCGTAATCCTTGACCCGGACGCGGGCTTCCTTCTTTCCAGCCTCGAGGACGATCGCTTCCTCGATGTCGCCCGCTTCAAGACGCGGGGTGGCCCAGGATCTCAGCCGGTAATCCTCGAGGGTTTTGCCCGAAGCCCGGAAGGTTTCGTCCAGGAGGAGGTTGGTCTTGTCTCTCCGCCAGCCCCACCGTTTGTCATACCGGCGAAGGCCGTTTTGTATCGCCTCTTCGGCATATTTTTGGAGGGCCGCGTTGAGCGTCGTCGAGACGGAAAGCCCGCCCCGGTGAAGGGCATCCTCGCCGTATTTTTCCACCACGACCTTGCGCACTTCCTCGAAGAAGTATCCGCCGAAATCATAGTCTTCCCGTCCCTGAGGGAGCACGGCCAGAGGAGTCTTGCGGCCCGCTTCGGCCTGGGCCGCGGTGAGCAGTCCCTCTTCTTCCATCCGGGTCAGAACGTGGTTTCGCCGCTCGATCGCCCGGTCCGGATTGCGATAAGGCGAGTAAAGCGTCGGGCCGCGGAATAATCCGGCGATATAGGCCGCTTCCTCCTGAGTCAGCTCGCCGATGGATTTCCCGAAGTACAAGCGGGAGGCCGCTTCGACTCCCGAAATGCCCGGTCCCAGCTCGAACTGGTTGCAGTACATCTCGAAGATCCGTTCCTTGGAATACTTCTTCTCGATCTGGATCGAAACATACCATTCGGCCAGCTTGCGCTGGATCGTCTGGAGGGGATGGAGAAAGAGCTTGCGGGCGACCTGCTGGGTGATCGTGCTGCCGCCGTGGAGCTTCCGCCGGCGGAATATATTGAGGGCATTCTCCTTGACCGACCGGAGGATTCCCCAAAGATCCACGCCCTTATGGCGGAAGAAATGGGGATCCTCGGTGGCCAGGATGGCGTTGCGGAGGACCTCGGGAATCTCGGCGTACGTGACGATCGTCCGCTTTTCCGTGCCGATCTCCCGAACGACTTCTCCGGCATCATCCAGAACCCGGGTGGCCAGGGCGGGCTCATAGGTCTCCAAGCCGGAGAGGTCGGGCAGCGTCTTGCGGACGGCGATGTACGTCCCGAAGATCGCCCCGAAGACGACCGCCGTCCCGAGGAGGAAGAGGCCCAGAAGGGCTTTCCAGAACTTTTTCCGATTGAATTTTTGGATTCGGATCTTGAATATCTTCTTACCCGCGGGCATGTTCGATTCCTTTATTCCTTCCCTGAGTCCAGAACCAGGGCCAGGATCTCTTTCCCAAGATCCCGTTTGTCGCGGCGGGCGTCCAGATGGACAAACCGCCGGCCTTCAAGCCCCTTGAAGATACGCCGAACCCGCCGGAGATACGACTCGCGCTCAAAAAGCAGGTCCCGGGATTTCCGCCCGGCGATCCGGGCCAGGCCTCCCTTCGCCTCCATGTCCAGAATGATGACGAGATCGGGTTTCGGGGCGAACCGCTCGTTGATCCGGCGGATGCGCTCCGGATCGATCCCCTTGGCCCCCTGGTAGGCCATGGTCGAATGA
>CAYPKX010000177.1:0-6095 GCA_964411395.1 uncultured Eubacteriales bacterium
CATCGTTTCCGCATTCAAGGCCCGAAGGACGCATGCCCCGGTCGGCCGGCGGGGAGAGCCGGCCAGATCCAGTCCCAGGACGACGAGTCCGCTCATCCTTTCCGGATGACGGCTTTCGTTTCGATGTCGGGCGGGAACTGAAGATGGGCTTTCACCGTGCACTGTTCCGCCGCCTTCACGACGGCGGCGGCATATTTTTCCGGAAAATCAGGCGGGAGGCTGATTTCGATGGACACCAGGGCGATCATTTTGCCTTTGGCGTCCCGCTCGGTTTTCATCGTCAATTCAATTCCGTCGGTCGCGATTTTACGGCTCTGGCAGAAGGAGATCACATACTAGCCGGCGCAGGTGGCCAGCGAAGCCAGAAACAGGATGAACGGCGAAGGCGCCGTGTTTTCCCCTCCGTCCCGGACCGGCTGGTCCGTGCGGATGGTGAACTCGCGAAAGGTCGTATCGACTTTCACCCCGCCGGGGAACGTGACCTTGAAATCGTTGTCGGCCATTTCAATCCTCCTCTTTCACCATGGTTTCGTCGGACGTCCTTTTATCGAAAAGGGCGAGCAAAAATCCGCGGTCCCGGGCGGTCATGGCCGTCCGGCCGAAATAATCCCGGACCCAGGCGGCGACATGGGCTCGGTTGGTTCGGTGGATGAAGCCCCGCCGGTCGAGCTTGGCGATAATCCGGTCGATTGTCTCGTCCTGTTCCCGGCGGGACAAAGGAATATCACGGCTCAAGGGGGAAGCGAGCCCGCCGCTCCGGCTCCGGGTAAACAGCGTGTACAGGGTCAGAAGGACGGCCGCCCCCAGGTTGTAAGAAGGCTGACGGCCGGCTTGAGGGATCGTGAAGACAAGATTGGCCCGGCCGAGCTCGTCCCCGGTCAAGCCGGTCCTTTCATTGCCGAAAAGAAGGCCGGCCCGGGCGGCCGGAGGAAGGTCCGTGATTCGAACCGCAGCCTCGTCCCATTGGACCCAGGAGGCCAGTTTGCGCCGCTTGGCGGTGGAGGCCGCGATGAAGTGAAGATCGGCCGTTGCCTCCTCCAGCGTCGGATACAATGTCGCTCCCTCCAGAATTTCTCCGGCGTGAACCGCCGTCCGGAAGGCGACAAGGCTCAATCGTTTCACTCCGACCAGCCGGAGTTCGGAAAATCCGGTGTTTTTCATGGCCCGGGCGGCCAGGCCGATATTCTCCGGATTCTCCGGACGGACCAGAACCACGGCGGGGAGCGGCGAGGTCTCAAGCGGTGTCACGGGTACCTTCCGGGCCACCTATTATATGCTATAATGGCGCCGTTTTCCGACCCGGAATTTTCTTGAGGAGCCCCGACGATGCCCGATCAAGCCGCGCTTGAACATATTTTCCGAAGCCATGGCTTTGGAGACTTCAAATGGTTCCCGCCCAAGGATACGGTCACGGCCCAATGGGTCAGAATGAAATGCTTGTTCGGCTGCCCCGAATACGGGAAAAACGGGACGTGCCCTCCCAACACCCCCTCCGTCGAGGAATGCACCCGGTTTTTCCAGGACTATCGGCGGGGCGTGATTTTCCATTTTGAGAAAAAAGTGAAGGATCCCGAGGACCGGCATGAATGGACTCGGGACATCAACGCCCGTCTAAGCGCTCTCGAGAGAGACGTGTTCCTGGCTGGGAACGTCAAGGCCTTTCTCCTGTTTATGGATAGTTGCACGATCTGCGCCGACTGCGGCGGTTCCCGGGAGAAGTGCAAAAATCCCAAAAAAGCCCGGCCGACGCCCGAGGCCATGGCCGTCGATGTTTACTCGACAGTCCTGCGGGCGGGTTACCCGATCGAAGTCTTGAGCGACTGCGAGAAGGCGATGAACCGGTATGCCTTCCTTTTAGTCGACTGAATCCCGGCTTTTAACCCGGGACGCGCGCCGGTCCCTTCCGCCGCTCCGCCCGCCATTGGGAGAACGAAGCAAGGCAGGGGGAAAAATCAATCGCGGGGCCGGGAGGGGCGGCGATTTCGAGGCCCGAAGCCGGCGGCGAGACCGATCGTTTTGTTTCGTAAGTCATTCAGCAGAGGAGGACGCTCATGTGGTGGGAAGAAAAAACAATGCGGACGTTCCGCTGCCGCCTCCGGCAGATTCCGGGGGTTCTTGGCCGCTTTCTCTCGACCCTCGGCGAATCCGGCGGGGACATCGGCGAAATCAGGGTCCGCCGGCAGGGAACCACCCACGTCGAGCGGGACATCGTTGTCTTCGCCGATGGCCCGGAAGCGATGTCCAGGCTGATCGCCGTCGCCGCCACCGTACCCAACGTCGAGCTTCTGGAAGTCCGGGACGACGTTCTGGAGATGCACCAGGGCGGAAAGATCGCCATCCGGAGCCGGTATAAAATCGACAGCCTCGAAGTCCTCCGACGGGTTTATACGCCGGGCGTCGCCGAAGTCTGCCTCGAGATCCAGAAAGATCCCAGGCTCGTCCGACGGTACACCGCCATCCGCCATTTCGTCGCCATTATCACCGACGGGACGGCCGTTCTCGGACTGGGCGACATCGGACCGCTGGCGGCCATGCCGGTCATGGAAGGGAAAGCCAGCCTGATGGAGACCTTCTCCGGTCTTTCGGGCGTGCCGATTCTGCTCAGCACCAAGGATGTCGACGAGATCGTCGAGGCCGTGGTCAGAATCGCCCCGACCTTCTCGGCCATTCAGCTCGAGGACATCTCCGCTCCCCGCTGCTTCGACATCGAAGCCCGGATTCAGGAACGGGTCGATATCCCGGTGCTCCACGATGATCAGCATGGGACGGCCGCCGTGGTGACGGCGACGCTTCTCAATGCAGAAAAAGCCGCCTCGGCCAAGCCGCTCCGGGACTGCCGGATCGGCGTCGTCGGCCTGGGTGCAGCCGGGATGGCCATCGGCAAGATGTTGATGTATTACACCGGCCGGGCGGTTTACGGGGCCGACCTGTCGGCCGAAGCCCTCCACCGGTTCGAGGGCTACGGCGGAACACGGTCGGACCTCAAGGACATCATGTCCTCCTGCGATGTCGTCGTCACCGTAACGGGAGTTCGGGGCCTGGTCAGGCCGGAAATGGTCCGGCCCGGCCAGATTATTCTTTCGTTATCCAATCCGGTTCCGGAAATCGATCCGGCGGCGGCCATGGAGGCCGGGGCGGCGTTTGCCGCCGATGGGAAGGCCGTCAACAACGTTCTCGGATTTCCCGGCATCTTCCGCGGCGCCGTGGACGCCGGCGTCCCGCGCATCACCCAGGACATGCTGCTCGCCGCCGCGCGGGCCATCGCCGATTCGGCTCCGGCCGGTGAAATCGTCCCGAGCCCCCTCGATGCCCACCTTCATCGCAACGTCGCCCGGGCCGTGGCCCGGGTGGCTTTGGAGAAGGGCCTCAACCGGGACGATTTGACGGGATATTTCGATTAAGCAGGCGATTTTCTCCGGATGACTCGCCCCTCTGACTTTTTCGGCTTTTGATGGCGCGCGAGATCCCGGATGATTTCCTCCATGAGTCGGCAGTCGTCGATCATCGCCCGCAATGCCATATCCCAGCGATCACGGGCATGGGAGAGTTCGACGGTCTGATCCGGACCATGGATGAGGCTCCGGATCCCCATCAAGCTGTAACCGGCTTGGCGGCGGACACGGATAATCTCGATCTGGTCCATGACCTCGGGCGGGTACCTCCGGCGGCCGTTGGGAAGCCGGACCGGGGTGAAGAGCCCGCTGCGTTCCCAGTCGCGCAGCGTATCCGGCGCCACCCCGAAGGCTGCGGCGGCTTGAGGCCGGGACAAACCTCCTTCGAATTTTCCGCCGGCCTGTTCTAAAGAAGGATATTCACCGCTCCGGCCCGGTCTTCGTTTCTGCCAGGTTTTCAGGATACGGCGGGCCGACAGAGCGTTTTCCAGCCAGGTTCCCAGCGCCCGCCGGTGTTTCCGGACTTGTTCGCCCGCCGAGGCATAATCGCCCGAACGCACCGTGCGCAGTAAAATTTTCATCCTCCGATGGTCCCGCCAGTCCTTGAACGCCGTCCGCATGACGGTCGCGGCAAAGAGCGCTTCCAGGGCATGCTCCCGGTCATATGTCCGATAACCATTGGGAAGGCGGGGAACCGGGCGGAGGAATCCCCACCCCTCGTATTTGCGCAGGGTATTCGGATGCTTCCCGATCCGGCGGGCCAGATCGGCGCAGGAATAGGGCGCCCCGCCCGGCCGCGGGGGGAGGATCTCGAGGAGGCGCATGCCTATAACCTTACACACTGCCCCCAACTTTTTCCAGAGGGATATCATGTCGCCTGACCATGGCCCCCAGGGCCGGGGAAAGGAACCGACCATGACCGGCGAAGCAATTGACGTCGTCAAAGCGCGAGTCAATAACCTGAAGGACGTGACCCTCTCAATTCCCAAGCGCCGGTTGGTGGCGGTGACGGGCATCTCCGGGTCGGGGAAATCCTCCCTTCTCTTCGACACAATTTATACCGAGGCTCAGCGGCAGCTTGTCGAGACCTTCTCCACCTTCGCCCGGACGCGGCTGCCGAAGCTGTCCCGGCCGGACGTCGAGGAGATCAGGAACCTGTCGACCGCCATTCTCATCGACCAGAAAAAGATGGGGAACAACCTCCGCAGCACCATCGGCACCGCAACCGAGATCGTCACCGACCTTCGTCTTCTGTTTTCGCGCTGCGCCACGCCCTCCGTCGGTCCCTCGTTTTATTTCTCCTTCAACCATCCCGAGGGAATGTGTCCGGCCTGCCACGGCCTGGGGACGACCATCCGCCTGGATATTGAACGCCTTCTTCGCCCCGACCTCAGCCTGCGGCAGGGAGCCGTCCAGCACCCCGAAGGCAGGGTCGGGGGCTTCCTCTGGCGCGAGCTCGTCCTCCTGCCGTTCTTCGATCCCGACAAAAAGGTTGCGGATTTCACACCGCAAGAACGGTATCTTTTACTCCAGACCGAACCGGTGCCGTTCGAAAAACCGCACGGAGCAGGAACCTATCTGAAGCAGTGGGAGGGACTGGCCCGGCGATTCGAACGCCTTCGCTCCTCCAAAGCGGCGGCCGAGGAACGCGACGAGGCGAAGGACGCGTACGATCTCTACTTCCTCTACGCCCCTTGCCCGGCCTGCGGGGGGACGCGGCTCAATGAAAGAGCCCGCGCCTCCCGGCTTTCCGGCAAGTCCATCGGCGAGCTTTGCGCCATGGAGATCCGCGAGCTGCGCGCCTTCCTGGCCTCGCTCAAGAGCCCCGAGGCTGCCGCCATCCTGGGCAAAGCCCTCGTCCTTCTCGAAGGGTTGGAGCGGATCGGCGTCGGCTACCTGACTCTCGAACGGCCGGTCTCCACCCTGTCCGGAGGGGAAAGCCAGCGGGTCAAAACCGCCCGCCAGCTCGACTGCGGCCTCGCCGATCTTCTCTACATCCTCGACGAACCATCTGCCGGGCTTCACCCGCGGGATACGGAACGGCTCATGTCGCTTCTTCGCCGCCTGCGCGACGCGGGCAACAGCGTATTTATCGTGGAACACGACCCCGAAATGATCCGGGCTGCGGAATGGATCGTGGACCTCGGTCCGGCGGCCGGCCGCCGGGGAGGCGAAGTCGTCTACAACGGAGACATCGCCGGCTTGGCGGCAAGCGGAAGCCTCACCGCCCGCTATCTTGCAGCGGACCGGCGCGTCCTCCCGAGCACGCGCGCCACCGGGCTGGATCGCGCAGGGGATGGCTTCTTTCCCATCCGCGAGGCGTCGGCTCACAACCTTCAGCGCGTCAACGCCCACCTTCCCAAAGGCCTATTCACCTGTGTGACGGGCGTGGCCGGCAGCGGCAAAAGCAGCCTCATCCATGACTGTTTCGCCCGGGAGCACCCCGGAGCCGTGGTCATCGACCAATCGCCGATCGGTCGCACCAGCCGGGGCAATCTCGCCACTTATACGGGTATCTTCGATTACATCCGCAAATCGTTCGCCGCGTCGACCGGCCGGGAACCCTCGCTCTTCAGCTTCAATTCCCAGGGGGCGTGTCCGAAGTGCCATGGGCAGGGAGAAACGGGGACCGAGCTCTTCTTCCTCGACGACGTGCGCACCGTCTGCGACGCCTGCGGGGGCAAGCGCTATCGCCGGGACGTT
>CAYPKX010000178.1:0-6014 GCA_964411395.1 uncultured Eubacteriales bacterium
CGTCAACCCTGAGACGACGGGCATCATTGACGACCTGGCCGGCGTTGTTGGCGAGGCACAGCAGATGGAACGCTTCCTTCAAGGTCGCCCCGCGGACAAACGTCCCGTGTCCCTGAATGGTCGTGGCCGGGTGGTGGGCCAGCCGCTGCGGAATCCTGGCAGCCATTTCCGGCGAGCCGCTCGGCACGGCAAACCAGTCCACATGGATGTGGGCCCCCAGGGCGTGCCAGGCCAGGGGGTCGATCGGGACGAAATGAGGCGGTTGGGCCGGCTTGGGCAGATCGTCCAGGGTGGCGATCGAAAGGTCTTTGGTGTGGGCGTGCATCGAGGCCCCCACGCCGGGAAGGCTCAGAATCCGCTGGTGAATGTCGGTTTCGGACGAGGCCTTGTAATAACCGTAATCGGTCTCCGTCGCCGAGAGAAAACAGATCTGGCTCGGCTCGAGGTCTCCCTTCTGGGAACCGGACGAGGTGATGGCGATCATCTCCCGACCCGATTCGTCCCTGACCTTCATGGACATGTTGCCGGAATGGCTGTCCTGGATGTCGTAGAGAAGCGAGGCCCGGCCGATCGATTTAAAAAGCCCCATGATCTCCTTCGATGCGGTCCAACAGCGGCTCATGCCGGCCTCCTTCCGGGCGGAGCAAGTCGGAGGGAGGAAAGCAGCTCTTTGTTCGGCCGTCCCTCCTCATCCCATCCCCGGACCCGGTAATAATCCCGCCGCATCTTGTCCTGAGAGAGGCGGCTCACCGTCCGCTTTTCCCCGGCCGCAACGATCGCCTCATCGGCGAATCGCGGCGGGAGAACGTCGTCCTCGGGGCGGGCCCCGGCGGCCAGGTTGAACAACCGTTCGAGAGCGGCCACCCGGTTTTCGACCTCCTCGAGCCGGGCCACGGAGAAATCCATCCCGGTCGCTCCGGACAGCATCCGCGACCAGGGATCGCTCCCGAAGGCATAGCCCGTGAATCGGCAGATTCCCAGGCTGTCCTGGAGGATGCCGGTATTCTGCATGTTCCGGATGGCGATCGGGGCCTGAAGCAGGCTGAAGCGCGGGATCTCCTTCGTCCCGCCGAAAAAAGCCAGCGAAACGGCGTAACCGCCCCGGAGGTGGCAGGCGCCGGACGGCGAAGTCATGTAGCCCAGGGCCTGGGTGAAGGAAGCCCGCGGATCATAAGCCGGGATCTCCATCCGCTTGACCGACATCGAAAGGTCGGGCCGGCCGAATGTTTCGCCGAGCCGGTAGGATCCTTCGGCCAGGAACTTGCCGAAGCCCCGCCGATAGGCGGTGGCGATCGCCAGCTTTTCCAGGATGGCCGCGTTTCCAAACCTCAGGTCGAGCCCGTTCCCTTCCTTCTTCGGCAGCAGGCCGGCTTCAAACAACTCCATGGCGCAAGCCACCGTCCCGCCGAAGGAAATCGTATCCAGCCCGAGCTCGTTACAGCGATAGTTGGCCGTCGTGATGGCGGCCAGGTCATAGATGCCGCAGGCCGGGCCCATCAGGACCACGGTTTCATATTCGGGTCCCTCGCCGGTCTCATCGGGCGAACCGTCCCGCGATATCCGGGTGTGCCGTTGGCAGCCGATCGGGCACAGGTAACATCCGGCGGCCCGTTCGAGGATCGTCCGGGCGATCGTTTCGCCGGAGATGCGCTCCAGGTCCTCCTCCCGGTGGGTGCAGTCCTGAAAGTTCCGGTGCGGCAGCATGTCGATGACGTTGATGAGCTCGACGAGCCCCGCCGTGCCGAGCTCGCGGAGAATGCGCTTGGTCACCGGGGCCTGGCGGAGAAGGTAAAGGGCCTGGTCGTAACCCGACTTGTACTTTTCCGGGTCGGCGATCGCAATTTTTTTCCGGCCGGCCGCGCGGACGGCCTTGAGGTTTTTCGACCCCCAGACCGCGCCCGGGCCGCCCCGGCCGTAAACGCGGTTTTTATCATTAGCCACATCGGCGAAACGGACGAGGTTTTCCCCGGCCGGGCCGATGCAGAGGACCCGGGGCCGCTCCGAAGCCGCGAATCCCGCGGTCAACTCGGCCGTCGTCTCATGGATGTCCCGCCCCCAGAGCTTTCCGGCCGGGAGGATTTTGACCTCGTCCGGATTGATGTCGATCCAGACCGGCTCCGCCGCCCGCCCCTTGATCACCAGGGCGTCATAACCGGCGGCCTTGAAGGAAAACCCCCAGCTGCCTCCGGAGTTGGACGTCCCGATGAAACCGGTCAGGGGGGATTTAAAAACCATATGGCCGCGGGCCGAAGTCGGGGCGTTGGTCCCGACCAGAGGCGAAACGGCGATAGCGATGACGTTCTCCGGGCCGAGGGGATCGGCCTCGGGATCGGCGGCATCGCAAAACAGCCGGGTCGCCAGTCCCCGACCGCCGACAAAGTCGGCCACGAGAGCGGCCTCGAGGGGTCGAACCCCGACAACGCCCTCGGTCAAGTCGATTTCGAGGTACCGGCCGAAGAATCCGCGCGCCGTTCCATTCATGCGTGTCTCTTTCCTTTCCGGACGATCAAACAGAATACCCGATCTCACCGGTCTCATTCAAAACGATTCTATAAATCGACTCTTTCTTCATCCTCATCTTCGTCTTCTTCCGCCGCGGCGGCCTCCCTTATGCTCGCGAGGAGGCAACGGCCTTTCTCCCGGCTCACGACGCGCCGAACTCACCCGCCTCCCATCAAAGGAAAGACGGCGACGGTGTCGCCCTCGCGGAGCTCGGCTTCCGGTCCGCCGTGCGAGGCGAGGTCGACTCCGTTGATCATGACGATGAGCTTCGTCTTGAGGACGGGCAATGTCCCGGCCGCTTCCGACTCAAACAGCTCCGTCCGGCGTTCGACCGAATCGCCGATAAGGTTGAACAGATCGCCGACCCTGGTTCCGGCGTCGAGGTCGAGAATCCGTTCCTTGCCCCCGAACACCTCCCGAAAATAGGCGAAGAACCGGACCCTGACGCTGATTTTTTTTCCGCAGCATCCGTTCATGCCGGCTCCCCCGCGACGGCCCGAACGAGCGCTGCCGCGCCATTCGAGGCCGGGAGGCGGAAAACGAACACGGGAACGCCGGAGGCCTGAAACAAGGGCAGATAAGCCTCCAGGAGATCCTCCCGGATGACGGCCAGCACGTTGCGCCGCGCGTCTTTCAGGAGGAGATCAACCGCGGGCCTCACTCCCCGGCCCGCAAGCTCGAGCCGGCCCAGCTCGTCCAGAATCAGAAGGTCGGACGGCCGGCTTCGCCCGATCGCCTCCGCCGCCGCGGCAAAGCCCTCCGGATCGATGGTAAAACGTCCGACCCTCTCGCCTCCCGGCCGACCCGAGCGCCGGAGAAGGCGGACTCGCTCCCCGGTCCGTAAAACCAAAAGGTCGTAACCCAGCACGGTTTCTCCGTCCATCACCCGCTCGCTGAGATAACCGTCGACCCGGAGACCGCGGTCTTTAAGGAGAGGAATCGCGGATTTTAAACAGGCCGTCTTTCCGCTCCCGACCCGGCCGGTCAAAATCGTGATCAACGCACCCGTATCCGGGATTGGCCGGTTTGGAAGTTCAAGGCCTGGCCCATCGGATCGGCGACCAGGCACTGACTGACGGCGACGACCGCCTCCCCGGGCGCTTTCGCCTCAAAGACGATGGAGGCCAGCGGCCCGCCGCTTCGGACTCCTTTTCCAGCCTGGGGACTGTTGAAGCCGATCGTGCAGGTTCCGGCGGCATTGTCGAAGGACTGAAGAAACGGAGCGTTCTCCCCGAGCGAACGGCCCAGGCCTCCGTCCATGACGTTCTTGATTTGGACGACCCGCGGGTTGAAATTCATGGTCAGGGAGATCATCCCGATCTCGCTGTCCGTCTGCACGCTGGCCGTGAGACGAAATTCCCTTCCGACCGGAACATCCATCACCGAAGGCCCCAGCAGAATGCTGTTCCGTCCCTCGCCCGCGGCCCGGGGCCGTCCGGCAAGACGCATCGGATCCTGACCGGCCATGTCGAGGGCCATCCAGCCCGGATCTCCGGCCCCGGTCGCGGAGTCGACATCCACCCAGATGACATCCCGGTCCCCTTCCTCAAACGGAATGGACCGGATGATGTGGGGCGTGATGGTCATGATGATATCGGTCTGCTCGATCGTCGCGTCCTCCGACCCAAACAACCGTTTCAACAGGGGAATCCCCTTGACGGACTTGCGCTCGGAATCGCGCAGCAATCCGGCCAGCATGGCCGTTTCTCCGTCTTTAAGCCGCAGCGATTCTTTCAGCTCGCGGGTGTTGATGATCGGCAGGTCGGCATAGCCCTTGCCCCCGAGGGAGGTCACGCTGATCTCCATGGCCAGCGTGACCTCATTTTCAAGGTGAATCCGGGGAGTAAACTTGATGTCGATTCCGACATCCTCGTAATCGAATGTCGTCGCCGGTTGCTGGTTATACCCCCCGGCGGCGATCGGACTCCACGTCGTTTTGGGCACGGGAATCCGTTCGCCGACGAGCTGATGAAGTTCCTCGTCGGCCAGCCCCCGCAGCCGCGGTTGGGCGACCACCTTTGTATCGGAATCGGTCTCGAGGAACTGAAGATAGGCCGAAGGAAGAGTCATGTAATAATTGGACGCTTTGGTCAGGTCGATGCTGTTTACGTTCCACCAGGCCGTCGTTTCCTTATCGGCCGGCTCGCCGCCGTACCGGATGCCGATATTGCCCGTGTCCAGGTTGACGCCCAGTTGGCGGAGCCGGGTTCTCGAGACTTCCATGAGCTCGATGTCGATGACGACTTCGCCCTTGGGTTTGTCCCAGAGCTTGATGAGCTTTTCGGCCATCTCAATGACCTGGGGCGTATCCCGGATGGTGATCGAATTGAGTCCCTTATCGAAAAAGATCAGCGGGATCTTCCCCGTCCCCCGGAGCATGTTGGGCAGGGAAGCGACCATTTCCTGGGCGACGGCGTTGGAGAGAAAAAACGTCTTGATGCATTGGACTTCGTACTGGGTCCGCTTGGCCGGCTGGTCGGGAACGACGATGACGGTCTTCTCGTCCAGAATCCGGTAAAAATTCTTTGTCGCCTGACAGACCGTCGACAGGGCTTTTTCAAATGTCACATTCGTAAAATCGGTCCGGAAGGGGATGTCGCGGAAGGCCTCGTCGAAAACGATATTGACGCCGCCGGCCCGGCCGAGCGACTGGAGGACGGCCCGAAGCGAGGTCTCCGAGGTCAGGCGGATGTCGAGGACGCCTTCCTTGGCCGCGAGCTTGACCGGAAACTCGATCTTCGTCGAAACCGGTTCGGCCTTCTTGGCTTCGGGAGCGAGGGCCTGCCGGGCTTCGAAAGCCAGAGCCGTATCGCGCGGATTGAGAGCGATCGCCTTGCCGAAGAAGATCTCGGCCTTCTCCTTGTTCCCCGCGGCAAGCTCCCGGCGGGCTTCTTCGACAAAAAACATCCCGGCCTTGACTTTGACCTGGGCCAGGGCCAGCCGGTAAACGGATTCCTTCGGATCGAGGAGAGCGGCTTTCTCGTAGGCGGCGATGGCCGCCTCCCAGTCCTTGCCGATTTCCGCCTGGACGCCCTGGCGGTAGACCGGACTGAGCGTCGCGCAGGCCGCGGCGGTCAAGAGGATCACGATCGCGGGGGCAATCGTTTTTTTCATGAGCCTTCTCCTTGATAAAGGAACACCAGATTTTTCCCCTCGGGATTCCGCAGCTCGACCTCTTTTTCCGTGACCCGGACGGCCGTCCATCCGTTTCCGACAGGCTCGCCCTCCGAGACGGCCCAGGCCTCGCCGTTGATCAGGACGAGAGCGACCGGTTTGCCTCCGGCCGCGTATTTGATGTAACCGACATACCGGACGACAGCCGGAGGCGGAGGAGCGGGCTCTCCGTCCGGGGGCCTGTGGCCCGCCGGCCTCAATTCCTGGGGCAGCCCGGAAGCGAAGGAGGCCGAGAACCGGGCGGTCGAGAACAGGTCCCGTTTGATCGCCGGAAACGCCGGCGAAGCCGTCCGAATCAAGTCACGGCGAACAAGCGGCGGGACGGTCTTTCGGGCCGG
>CAYPKX010000179.1:0-5980 GCA_964411395.1 uncultured Eubacteriales bacterium
ATCCCGCAGACGGGATCGATCGCCGTCTTCGAGCTCTGGGCCTGGTCGACGGCCCAAACCGTCACCCCGGCCGCCAAAACCAAAAACAGGGCCAAAAGCGCTTTGTTTTTCATGATCTCTCCTCCGCTTCAGATCTCGATCTCGGGTTGATTTTATCATAACCCGACTAATAATACTAATTCTATCGGAATTTCGTTGCAAACCCGCCGACGGCCGTTTTTCGATAAGGAGAGGCCGGCCCGGCCGGGTCAGACCGGGTCGCGCCCCGCCCGCGCAGCCGCACAAATCCGGCCTTCCGCCCTCCTCCTGCTCCGGCTGCCGCTTCCGCTTTTCCTGCGGCCTCATTCCGGCTTTACAGCTCTTCTTCATCCTTCATGAGCTTGGCCCGCCGCAGCCGGAGGGAATTGGTCACAACCGAGACGGAGCTGAAAGCCATCGCCGCCGAGGCGATCATCGGATTGAGAAGAAGGCCGAAAAACGGATAGAGAACGCCGGCCGCGATGGGAATCCCGATGATATTGTAAATAAATGCCCAAAACAGGTTCTGCTTGATCGTCCGGATAGTCCTGCGGCTAAGCTCGATCGCCCGGGCCACGCCGTTGAGGTCGTCTCCGATGAGCGTGATGTCGGCGGCTTCCATAGCCACATCCGTTCCCGAGCCGATGGCCACACCGACGTCGGCCGTGGCCAAAGCCGGGGCGTCGTTGATCCCGTCGCCGACCATGGCCACCCGTTTCCCCGCCTCCTGGAGCCGGCGGATCTCGGCGGTCTTGTCGGCCGGGCGGAGGTCGGCGACAAAATACCGGATATCGGCGGCCCGGGCCACGGCCTCGGCCGTTCCCTTATGGTCGCCCGTGAGCATCACGATTTCCAATCCCATCTTCTTCAGCCGGTTGATGGCGGCGACGGATTTGGCCTTGAGCGGATCGGCGGCGGCCAGGATCCCGGCCGGCCGGCCGTCGACGGCCGCATAGACGATCGTTTTTCCCTGGGCGGCCAGCGTTTCCGTCAGCACCGTCCATTCCGCCACCTTGATCCCGCGCTCGACCATCAGGGCGCCGTTGCCGATCAGGATATCCCGGCCGTCGACCATCGCTTCCAGGCCCAAGCCCGTAAGCGATCGGAAGTCGGTGGCCGCAGGGACGATCACCCCCGGCGTCTTGGCCGCGGACACGACCGCTTCGGCCAGCGGATGCTCGGAGCCTTTCTCCGCTCCGGCCGCAAGCCGCAGCAGCTCGGTCGTCGACCATCCCTCGGCCGGAACGATGTCCGTCAGGACCGGCCGGCCTTCGGTCAGCGTGCCGGTCTTATCGAAAACGATCGTCGTCAGCTTGGAGGCCGTTTCGAGGCTTTCGCCGTTTCGGATCAGGATGCCGTACTCGGCCCCCTTCCCGGTTCCGACCATGACGGCCGTCGGCGTGGCCAAACCCAGGGCGCAGGGGCAGGCGATGATCATGACCGAGACGAAATTCAGCAGGGCGAAGTTGAAGGCCGGTTCGGGACCGAAGATCAGCCAGACGAGGAACGTCAGCCCGGCCACGACGATGACGGCCGGGACAAACCAGCCGGCAATCACGTCGGCCAGCCGCTGAATGGGCGCTTTCGAACCCTGGGCATCCTGGACAAGGCGGACGATCCGGGCCAGGACCGTCTCGCGGCCGACCTTGAGGGCCCGGAAGGTGAAGGACCCGTTCTTGTTCATCGTCGCGCCGATGATCTCGTCCCCGACGGTTTTTTCGACCGGAATGCTCTCGCCGGTGATCATGGATTCGTCGACGGCCGAGCTCCCGGAGGTGACGACGCCGTCGACCGGGATGCGCTCGCCGGGCCGGACGATGACCAGATCGCCGGGAAGCACTTCGGCCAGGGGAATGTCGGTCTCGATCCCGCCCCGAAGAACACGGGCGGTTTTCGGCTGAAGGCCGAGCAGGCGTTTCATCGCGTCCGAAGCCCGCCCCTTCGCCCGGGCCTCGAGGAGCCGGCCGAGAATGATCAGGGTGATGATGACCGCGGACGTGTCGAAATAGACGTGACGGCCGTGAGATCCGCCGGCAAACAGCGACGGAGCGACCGTGGCCGCGACGCTGAAGAGGTAGGCGGATGTGGTTCCGACGGCGACCAGGGTGTTCATGTCCGCCCGGCCGTGCCGCAGGGCCGACCAGGCCCCGCGATAGAAGCGGGCCCCCAGCCAGAATTGAACGGGCGTCGTCAGAATCCAGAGCAGGACGGGCGAACGGAGAAACGCGGGGACAAAGGAAACGACCGAACCCATGCTGCCGAGAAAGACGACAAGACTCAGGCCCAGGCCGATGAAAAACTTCGTTTGCAGGTCGCGAAGCTCGTTCTCCCGAATCCGGACTTCGATGTCGTCGGAAGGATTGTCGTTGGCCGGGCCCAGGCCGCCGAATACGGGACGAACGACCGCATAGCCGGCCGCTTCGATCGCCGCGCAGATTTCGTCCAGGCCGATCTCGGTCGGGAGGAATTCCACCCGGACCTGGAGCGTCTCGGTGTTCATCGAGGCCAGGAGGACGCCGTTTTTCGCCGAGACGACGCGCTCGATCGTTCCGGCGCAGCCCTGGCACATGATGCTTTTGATCCGGATTTCGGCCGAGGCCGAAGCGACGTCGTAGCCGGCCTCACGGACGGCCCGGGCAAGGTCGGCCGTTCGGGCCACGGAGGGAGAAAAGATGACCGTGGCCCGGGAGGTGGCGAAATTGACGCCGGCGAATTCGACGCCGGGCGTTTTTTGAAGCGCCTTTTCCACTGTGGCGACGCAGGTCGCGCAGGTCATCCCGGAAACGGGGATATCGAGGCGAACGGTCCCGGGACCCGCTTCGGGGATGGCCGGGCTTTTGGCCGGAGGCACGGAGGCGGCCGGCATGGAACAGGTCATCGGGTCACGGCATTGCCGGAGGTATTTTTCCGGGTCGGCGTCGAATTTCTTTTTACAGGCCGTGGAGCAGAAATAATAGCGTTTTCCGTCATGGTCGGAAACGCCCTTGGCCGCCTCTTCCCGGACATTCATACCGCAAACGGGGTCAATCGCCATGGGTGTCTTCTTTCTTAAGGGTTCGAAGGATTTGCCAGGGTTTTGCTCGGGGTCAGGCGCCGGCCGGCCGGCGATACCGCGACAGCAGACCGATGATCTCTTCGATTTTTTTGCTCTGGTCGGCCCGGTTGGTTCCGGACAGCGATTCATGGGCGCAGGTCCGGAGATGGCGCTCCAGGATGCGGGCCTCGACTTTGGCCAGAGCCGCGGAGACCGAAGAAATCTGGGTCAGGATGTCGACGCAGTAGCGGCGCTGATCGATCATTTTTTGGATGCCGCGGACCTGGCCTTCGATGCGGCGCAGGCGGGCGAGCTCGGGCTCATGGGAAGGATGGGCCGTCGATGTCGGGTGCGTCATGCGAACCTCCGGTGAAAACATACCATACCCCCCCTAGGGTATGTCAAGACGATCGCCGATCAAAGGCGATTTTAAAAGCGAAGACCGGATTCTCAAGGCGGATTTCGAGGTTATCTTAAACAAAATAAATAAGTTCGTGAGGTCCGGCCCCAATTAAAGGATTGTTCCGCCGCCGAGGACGACGTCGCCTTCGTAAAACACGGCCGCCTGGCCGGGGGTGATCGCCCGCTGGGGCTCGTCAAACTCCACAATCACCGCCCCTTTCTCCCCCGGGCGCAACGTCGCCGGAGCGCCCTCGTGCCGCGACCGGATCTTCACCCCGGCCCGCCGCGGCGCCGCGATTCCCGGGATCGCGACCCAGTTGACGTCGGTCACGATCAATCGGCTTCGGAACAAGGCCTCGTTCGGACCGGCGACCACGGTGTTGGTGTCCGCATCCAGCGAAACGACGTAAAGCGGATGGGCGGCGGCGATCCCCATCCCCTTTCGCTGGCCGACGGTGAAATTGAGAAAACCTTCATGGCGGCCGATCGTCCGCCCTTCCCGATCAACAATTTTTCCCGGCCGGAAGGCCTCCGGGATCCGCCGGCGCAGAAAAGCCGGATAATCATCGTCCGGGACGAAACAGATCTCCTGGCTTTCGGGCTTTTCGGCCACCGGCAAACCCAGCCGCCCGGCGATTTTTCGAACCTCGGTCTTGCGAAGGCCGCCCAGCGGAAACACCGTCCGGGCCAGGTCCTGTTGACTCAAACCGTAGAGAAAATACGACTGGTCCTTGGCCTCGTCGACCGCCCGGTGAAGACGCCACCGTCCGCTCTTTTGATCGAAATCGACCCGGGCGTAGTGACCGGT
Organism: uncultured Eubacteriales bacterium; assembly: GCA_964411395.1. Classification (GTDB taxonomy): domain Bacteria; phylum Acidobacteriota; class Aminicenantia; order Aminicenantales; family UBA4085; genus JAAZPG01. Next base: position 4,263 of record CAYPKX010000179.1, read on the forward strand.
CGCGATTCGTTCCGCGCCCAGCCGGGCGGCCCGCCGGAGCAAGGGGCCGAACTTGACGCCCCGGTTGCAGCGGAGACAGGGATTCGGGGTTCGGCCCCGCTCGTACTCGGCGACGAAATTCTCAATCACTTCCCGTTCAAAGGTCCGGCGGAAATCGGCGACGGAGAAAGGGATTCCCAGAATCGCCGCGACCCGGCCGGCATCGCGCCGGGCGGCCGCTCCGCAGCAGCTTCGGAGCTCGTCGGAAACACAGCTCGCCCGCGGAAGGGCGAAAAGATTCATCGTCAGGCCGATCACGTCCAGCCCCTGCTCTTTCAACAGGGCGGCCGCCACCGAAGAATCGACGCCCCCCGACATGGCCGTAACGATCCGGCCCGAGACGCAAGCTTCGGCGATTTTTTTCGGCATGGGTGACTATGATATATTAACAGACGAAGCTCAGTCCATTTTCCTTCCGCCCCCCTGCCGGGGCGGGCCGAACCAACATGATGAAAAGGCCGATTTTACGGAAGACCGTAGCGTTGCTGGCCTTTCATGCCCGCGTCGGCTCGCGCGTCGCCATCCGGGCCCTGGCGCCCGTCCTGGCCACCGCCTTCGGCTTGTTCTACCTCCTCCGGCCGGAGCTCTTTTTCCTGCTCGCCCGGCGGTTGTTCGTCGAGGCCGACCCCCTCGCCCGGGGCGCAGTCGTCGCCGCCGTTCTTCTGACCGCGGCCGCAACCACCCGGAAATCCGTTTGCTTCGGCCTCGGCGGATGGGTCCGCAGCCTGCCGGTCGGCGGCTGGGCCCATCGGCGGGCCGCCGTCTTCGCCGTCACTCTGGCCGAAACACCGATTTCCGCCCTGCTTTATGTTTCCGCTCTCGCCGGCACGCAGGGTTTGCCGCGGAGTGCGACATCGGCCATGGCCGTCCAGGCGGCCGTCGGCCTGGCCGTCGCTTCCCTCGCCGCATCGGCCGCTCTCGTTCCGGCCCGAAACGGCGCGGCCCGGTTTGTTTTCGCCGCCGCGGCGGCAATGCTGGCCGGGTCCGGAAACCTCGTTTACACCGCCTGCGCCGTTCCCATTCTGGCGGCCGTCGATTATCTTTCCGGTCCGCTGACCATTTCCCGCAAAGCGGGCGGACGCCGCCGCTGGATGATCCCGATCCGATTTCCGGCCCTCATCGGCTTCCGGGCCCTGGGAATTTCGGGATGGTCCGGATTCCTCCCGGCCGGGCTGGTCATCGGTCTGATGGCCCTTTTTTTAAAAAACAATCCGCTTCCCGAACCGCTGCAGAGGGCGGCGATGCGGACGGGCGGGGCGATGAGCGCGGCCGTGTTCCTCGCCTTCACATCGGGTTTTCTCGTCTCGAACCGGGCGCCCTGGCCGTGGAGCCGGTCCTGGCCGCGGTCGGCCCGGCACCGGATCATCTCCGACACCCTGTTTCTCGGAATCCCCGCCCTGCTCCTGTGCCTTCCCCTGTCCTGGATCGGGTGGCCGGCCGTTTACGGCGCGGCGGCCTTCGCCCCGGCGGGAGCGGCGCGGGCGGCCGGCGCAGTCAACGGCCCGCGGGAAACACGGTCGAAAATCCTTGGAACCCTGCTGCTCGAAGGCAGTCTGGCCGCGGCGGGATTCGGGCTTTGGGCGGCGGCCGGAATCGGATTCCTCTTTCTTGCGCCGCTCATAATCGAGCTCAGCGCCCGAGGGGAACAGACGCTCAAGGTCACCGCCTGGAACGAAATG
>CAYPKX010000180.1:0-5944 GCA_964411395.1 uncultured Eubacteriales bacterium
GATCCTTCCAAAATCCGGCCTCTCCGGAATGGCCGTCGCGGCCATCGCCCTGGGAATCCTCAGCCTGGCTCTCTTGCTCGGTGTGGCGATCCTCCGGGGACGCCGGGCGGCCGGTCCCGGAACGGCCAAAATCGGGGGACGGTTGGACATCCTTTTCGCCGACGGCCGGAGCTCCTCCTTCGTCCTCCGGTCACAGGTGACGAGCGTCGGCCGGGCCGGGGACAATGCCGTTGTCCTGGCTGACGAGCAGGTTTCCGGGCATCACGCCGAGATCGTCGCGGACCGGAACGGCTTCCGGATCCGGGATCTCCAAAGCGCCAACGGGACCTTCGTTCGCGGAGAGCGGATTGCGGACGCCCCCCTTTACAGCGGAGACGAAATCACTCTCGGTTCAACCCGGATCGTCCTGGAAGGGTAGAGGGCTCAGGCTAACGGGGCGACCGGGGCTCGAAGACGAGCTTGAGACCCGAAGCGATCTCGTTCACCCGGCTTTTCGATAAGGTTCCGATCTTCTCCCCGAGCCGGGACCGGTCCAGGGTGGCGACCTGTCCGACGACAACGACGCTCGTCCGGGGCAAGTTTCCCTCGCATTTATTCAGGAGAACGTTTCCCAGAACTCCGGCCCGGGCCGTATTCGACGTCAGGACACAGACAACGACCGTCCGAATCAAGCTCGCGTTATAGACATCGTTCTGCACAACGACTACGGGATGCCGACAACCGGGCTCCGAGCCCCGCGGAGGACGCCGCTCGACCCAAAAAAGGTCGCCCTGTTTGATCCTCTCAGTCCCCATAACGGTCTTTTTTATCAATATTCTTGAAAAATGAACCCTGGAACGCCCTCCGGGCCTCGCTTTCCTCCGTCGTCTCCGGGACGGCGGCCGAAGCATTGAGACTCTCGAGCAGGCCCTTGTTTTCCAAGGCTTTCAGCTGTTCCCGCACGGCGATCGTGAACACCCGGCTTCGCGACACCTTTGCCCGCCTGGCAATCAAGTCGACTTCCCGGCAGAGCTCCTCCGGCACGGAAATGGCGATTTTCATACCATCAGTATGAATCATCAAAGCCCTCCTGTCAATCGACGGCGGATCCGGTTCCCGGACTTTTCGGACTTTTCCCGGGCAGAGGGAGAGACGCCGTCCGGCCCTGTTTTTCTCATTGGCCGGGCCGAAGCCCGCTCCCGAAAAAAAACGGCCCTCCCCTTTGGGAGAGGGCCGTGCGCTTCGATTTTCAGTCCGCCGACCGCGCCTCAGTAAACGACCTTCGCTCCCACGTTATGGAGAAAGAAGGCGAAGATGTCCGCGGTCGTTTCGATGGCCTTGGTCAGGTTGGACGAACCGTGGCCGCTCCGCGTTTCGATCCGGATCAGGACGGGCGCCGGGCCGGCCTGGTTTTTCTGCAGCTCCGAGATGAACTTGAAGGAATGGGCCGGGACGACTCGGTCGTCGTGGTCGGCCGTGGTCACCAGAGTCGCCGGGTAAGCCACGCCAGATTTGATGTTGTGGAGCGGCGAATACTTATAGAGGTTCTTGAAGTCCTCTTCCTTGTCGCTCGAGCCATATTCGACCGCCCAGCCCCAGCCGACGGTGAACTTATGATAGCGGAGCATGTCCATGACCCCGACGGCCGGCAGGGCGACCTTGAACAGGTCGGGCCGCTGGGTCATCGCCGCCCCGACGAGCAGGCCGCCGTTGCTCCCGCCCTCGATAGCCAGCTTTCCGCTCGAGGTGTACTTCCGGGCGATCAGGTGTTCGCCTGCGGCGATAAAGTCGTCGAAGACGTTCTGCTTGTTGAGGAGCATTCCGGCCTTATGCCAGGTCTCGCCGTATTCCCCGCCGCCGCGAAGGTTGGCTTCGGCGAAAACCGCGCCTTGTTCAAGGAGGACAATGTTGGCCGGGCTGAAGGACGGCTGGATGGAGATGTTGAACCCGCCGTAGGCCGTCAGGAAACAGGGATTTTTGCCGTCCAGGGCCAGGCCTTTTTTATGGACGATGAACATCGGGACTTTCGTGCCGTCCTTGCTGGTGAAGAATTCCTGCTTGACCTCGAATTCCTCGGGATTGAACTTCACCTCGGGCTTCCGGAAGATCTCCGACGTCCCCGAGCCGAGATCGAACTTGAAGATCGTCGTCGGGTAGTTGTACGAGGTGAAGGTGTAGAAGACGACGGTGTCGTCGCGCCAGCCGGCAAACCCGCCGGCCGTCCCGAGGGCCGGCAGCTCGACTTCCCGCAGCAGCGTCCCGTTCAGCTCATGCTGGAAAACCTTGGTGTTGGCGTCCTTGAGGTAGGAAGCAAAAAGCTTTCCGCCGGCCAGCCCTGAGCCGCTTAAAACCTCGGGTTTTTCCGGGATGATCGTCGTCCATTTTTCCTCAGCCGGGTTTTTCGGATCGATCAGGACAATCCTGGCGTTGGGCGCGTGGAGGTTGGTCTGGACGAGGAACTTGTCGCCGATGTTGTCCAGGACATAGCTGTCGGACTCGAATCCGGGAATGAGACGCTGGAACCGGGTGTCATTTTTCGAGAGATCCTTCCACAGCACTTCCGTGCCCGACGTCCCTTCGCTGAGCGTGAGAAGGAGGAAGCGTTCATCCTCGGTAACGCCGGCCGAGACATACCGCAGGGGATGCTCGCGATCCTCATAGACCAGGACATCCTTTTCCTGCGGATCGCCGAGCTTATGATAGTAGACCTTCTGGTACTCGTTTTTCGCCGTCAATTCCTGGCCGGCCGCCGGCTGGTCATAGCGGCTGTAGAAAAATCCGTCCCTCCACCAGGCCGCTCCGGAGAACTTGACCCAGAGAATGCGGTCTGGAAGCTCGGTCCTGGAGGCGATATCCATGACCCGGATTTCGCCCCAGTCGGATCCCGCTTCTCCCCGGGAGACGGCCATCCTGGTTTTGTCGCCGGAAGGGGCCAGCAGGCCGGCCCGAATCGTCCCGTCGGCCGAGAGGGCATTGGGATCGAGAAAGACCTCGGGCGCTCCCTCCAGGCCTTTCTGGACATAAATGACCGACTGGTTCTGAAGCCCGTCGTTTTTACTGAAGAAGTAGTATTCACCGACTCGGAAGGGAGCCGAATACCGGGGATAGTTGTAGATTTCCATCAGCCGGTTTTTCAGCTTCTCCCGGAAAGGGATTTTTTCCAGGTAACCGAACGTCACCGCGTTCTGGGCCGCCACCCATTCGCCGGTCTCTGCGGACTTGTCGTCCTCGAGCCAGCGGTAGGGATCAGCCACCTTGACGCCGAAATAATCATCCACGACATCGTCGGTCCGGGTCGCAGGGTACGTCATTTTCTCCGCCTTTTGGCAGGCTGTCCCGGCCGCAAGAACCGCCAGGATCAACCCGATGATCATTTTTGTTTTCATGAAAGCCTCCGTCCGTCTCCGCGCATTTTTCCCATTCTGCCACAGCCCCGAGGCCAAGGCAAACCGCGCCGGTGAACCGTCGCGACCGGGCGGCGGCGCTCCTGGATCCGACGCAATTTTGGCCGAGGAGACCGACACAATCGCGCCGGGAGAAAAGCTTCGGGACGGGGGGAGGGAACTCCGCCGGCCCTATTTCCGTTTATCACGGTGGAACGAATTCGCGCAAAGGAAGGAGTCCGGTATGAAAAGCCGTTTTGCTGAAGGAATGGCCGCCGCGGCGGCAGGAGCAATGCTTGCCGTTCTTCTCGTGCTGCCCGCCGCCGCCCAGACCAAACCGGCCGCGGAATCTTATCAACTGGGAGAACTGGCCGGGGATTACGAATTCACCGCCGAGGGCCAGGCCCTCCTGGTCCGGTTCTTCGTCGATAACGCCAGGCTTTTCGGGGCCCCGCCCGATGAAACTCCGGAGGAAATCCTCCCGGTCAAGGATAAACCTCTCTGCTTCGAAGTCACCGTCCAGGGAAGCGAATACTACTTCCTCAAATTCGTCCGAAACGACCAGGGCGAGATCGACACCTGTATCATGTCCGTCCAAGGCATGGAAATCCCGGGCAAAAAAATCAAGAAATAACCGCCTCTTTTCTCTTCTGACGGCGGCCGGCTCGAGCCTCCTCCCGGCCGCCGTTTCCTGTTTGATTTGACATTCCCGCCTCCCGCCGTTACCCTAGTTTCCGACCCTCCGGGGAAGGAGACCGCCATGAAAATCGCCCGAAGCGGGGCCACGCCCTCGGCCATCGTCGAAGTTTCCCGGGCCATCAAGCGGCGGAGCGCCGAAGAAAACGTCCCCTACCTCCATCTCGAGCGGGGCGTGCCGGGCGTTCAGCCGATCGACCTTCGGTCCGTCCTCGCCCTGGTCGATGTCAATTCTCCGGCCGTTCAGACCTACCCGCCGACAGCCGGCCAGCCGGCTTTAAAGGAAGCCATCAACCGGGTCTATTTCGAGGGGAAGGCGTCGCTCGACCGCCTCTTCATCACCGCCGGAAGCTCCCTGGGGCTGGACATCGCCTTCCAAACGATCGATACCCAGGTCGTTGCGCTTCCTCTTTACCATTGGGGCACGTACCGGAAGATCCTCCAAACCCGGCGCCGGGCTCCCCGGTTCTACGCGACGGTCGAAGAGCTGCGCGACCACCCCGACCGCTACGACGGGACGGCGGTCGTGCTCTGCGACCCCAACAATCCGGTCGGCGACCTTCAGCCCGATGGTCTGGTCCTGGATACGGCCGAGCGCCTCGGCAAATCCGGGGCCGCGGTCATTCTCGATTGTCCTTACCGGCGGCTGTTTTTCCCCGACGATGACTTTTACGTCCGGGCCTCCGCTCTCCCGAATGTCATCCTCCTCGAGAGCTTCAGCAAGTCGCTCGGTCTGAGCGGTCTTCGCCTGGGTTTCGCCCACGTTCCGGATGATGATTTCGCCGCCGAATTCGGCCTTCGGCTGGCCCTGCCGACCAACGGCGTGGACAACCTGGCCCAGTTTGCCGTCGCCAAGCTCCTCTCCGACCCGGCCGGGATTCAAGCCGCCGCCGAATATCAGGCTTCGACGGTCGCCGACATCGGGAAAAATATCGCTTACCTGGAGCACCGGAATTTGCTGGCCGGGCGGTTTTACGCCGCCGCCCCTTGCACCGGGATTTTCGCCGTCGTCAACCGAACGGCCGAACAGTTATTGGCCGCCCGAATCGGGGCCATTTCGATGGAATTCTTCACCGCCACGGAAAAAGAAGACGCGGCCCGGTTCGCCCGGATCAACGTCGCCGTCCCGGCCGACGCTTTCAAGACCTATTTCGACACCCTGGCTTGATCGACCTGACTGATCACCGTTGAAGCGGCGAAGCCTCACCACTTCAGCGCTTTTTTGGGCTCCATCTTCCGCAAATCCAGCCCCCGGTCGAAGGCTCCAATCCGGTAGAGACAGATTTCCCGCAACGACGAAGGATGGTGGAGGACTTCCGATAGCGACTGGTGGCCGACGGCCCAGACACCGCCGCCGCGGACAACGACGACCTTGTAATCATGGAGCTTTTTAATCAGCGTCTCGAGGTCGACCGTCGCCGAAAGGACCGGGATGACCAGGTACATGAAGCTTCCCTCGGCATCGACCGGAACGATCCGGTCCGAGACGGTGTCCTCCCCCGGGTATTTAAAATAGGCGTGCGATTCGGCTTCCGGAAGCCAGCAATGCATGACCGTCTGAAAATCCGTTTCGGCGTAAATCGCCTTATGGATGAACAGCTCGGGAGAGTCGGCCGCCTCCCGCTTGATCGGCAGCCGGAGGAGCGGTCCGGGCAGGTCGCGGGGCATCGAGGCCTTCGGGGCATAGAGAATATCCTCCACTCCTCGAACGGACAGCGAACCCGTGTGGAAGGGCGACAGCCGCGATTCAAAAATCCGGGCTCCCGCTTTGCGGAACTCAGCCAGGATCTCGGTCTCCTCGGGAAAATCGCAGGCGTCGTCATCGCCGATATCGTACGGATCGGGCCGGTAAGCGAAATGAGATCCCGGATCGGCCGCAATCCTCG
>CAYPKX010000181.1:0-5915 GCA_964411395.1 uncultured Eubacteriales bacterium
CGAATCAGGGTTGCTTGGGAAGCCGGCTCGGAAGAAGCCGGCGCTTGTCGGCCAGAACGACCAAGCACGAGAACCCGGCCGGGCCAGGCCAATCGAGAAAAGCCGTAACCCTTGTCGTCAAAGTCGACGGAGGGCCTGCGCAAGGCTTAGGAAATCCGGACGCGTGAGCAGATGTCGTCATAAATTCGATTGCTCTACCCACACTAAATGGAAGAGAACCAAATATTCTTTTAAGCGATAACATAATCATCATATTGTAATCGCTTTTTGAATAATCTAGAATAGACACGGGTGATCTGAGAATCCCAGTCCAGGAGCAACGTCTATGAAAGTGAAGAAAGCTAAAACCCGCATGATCCGTACCCAGATCCAACTCACGGACGAACAAGCCGCCGGCCTGAAGGTCCTCTCCGCCGAAAAGGGCGGCTCGATGGCCGAATGGATTCGACGGGCTGTCGATAGCCTGCTCCGCGAAAAGGGAGAACCCTCCTGGGAAGAGCGCAAAAAACGAGCCCTGGCCATTGTCGGCATCGGCCATTCGGACTTCAGCGACATTGCCGAAAACCACGACGCTTACCTCGAAGAAGCCTACCTCGGACGGAAGCCGTGAGCGCATTCATCGATACTTCCGCCTTCTTTGCCCTCCTCAGCATTTCCGATTCCCATCACGAGGAAGCCCAAAGGATTTGGAGGCGACTCCTCGAAGCCCGCACGGAGATGGACACTCACAATTATATCGTCGTGGAGACCGTTTCATTGATCCAAAGACGATTCGGTTTCGACGCGGTGGAAGCGTTCCTCCTTTCGCTGCGGGGAGTCGTTCGGGTTCATTGGGTCAACGAGGAGCTTCATCGTCGAGCCGAGGGGGCTTTTCGGACGGCCGGACGCAAAGCCTTGAGCCTGGTTGATTGCACGAGCTTTGAGTTGATGCGCAGCCGCTCCATCACAACGGCCTTCGCTTTCGACGAGCACTTCGAGGAACACGGGTTTGCGACCTTGAAACCCTAGGTCCGTCCCGGCCCTGGGCCTCACCCAAAAACCGGTCCGGCTAGAGCGGATCGTTCCCTATCGGCAATATCAGGAACAGAAGCCGGATGAAGGGAACGGGGCCTTCCAATGGTACGCTTAAATAATAATCAGAATCCCAGATGCTCCGTCCGTCGGATGATCTCGTTCTGCAGGTCGACCGAGCAATCCAGGAAATAATCGCTGTAGCCGGCCACCCGGACGATCAGGTCGCGGTGCTTTTCCGGGTGGGCCTGGGCCTCCCGAAGGGTTTCGGCCGTGACGATGTTGAACTGGATGTGGTGGGCGTCCATCTTGAAGTACGTCCGGACGAGATGGCCAAGGTTTTTAATGCCCTCGTCGTCGGCCAGCAGTTGCGGAGTGAACTTCTGGTTGAGAAGCGTCCCCCCGGTCCGAATGTGGTCGATTTTTGCCGCTGATTTGAGGACCGCGGTGGGCCCCTTCCGGTCGGCGCCTTGAACGGGCGAGATCCCTTCGCTCAAGCTCTCCCCCGCCTTTCGGCCGTCCGGCGTCGCCCCGGTGACCTTGCCGAAGTAGACATGGACGGTCGTCGGGAGAAGATTGATCCGGTAGCGGCCGCCCTTGGTGTTGGGCCGGTCATCGATCGCCCCGAAATAGGCCTCAAAGACCTCGCGGGTCAGGTCGTCGGCGTAGTCGTCGTCGTTTCCGTATTTGGGGGTTTTATTCAGAAACCGCTGCCGCAAGTCTTCGGCTCCGGAAAAATCCGTATCCAGAACCGTCAGGAGCTTCTTCATCGGGACGGTCTTCTTTTCAAAGACATTGAACTTGAGCGAGGCCAGCATGTCGGTCATCGAGCCGAGTCCGACACCCTGGATGTAATTGGTGTTATAACGAGCGCCGCCCGAGTGGTAATCCCGGCCCTTGCGGACGCAGTCGTCGATCAGAATCGAGAGAAAAGGAGCCGGAAGAACGGTCGCATAGAGACGCTCGATCATCGCATTGCCGGCGATCTTCACGTCGACAAAATGCCGGAGCTGGATCTTCCAGGCAGCCAGAAGCTCATCGAACGACGTCCATTTGGCCGGGTCGCCGGTTCTGGGCCCGAGTTGCTTTTTCGTCCGCGGGTCGAACCCGTCGTGAAGCGTCAGCTCCAGGACCTTGGGCATGTTGAAATATCCCGTCAGGGTGTAGTTTTCCTTGCCGAAGGCGCCGGCTTCCACACAGCCGGAGGCGCCGCCGTTTCTGGCGTCGACAACGGACTTGCCCTGGCGGACGAGCTCTTGAACGATCGCGTCGGTGTTGAAAATCGACGGCTGGCCGAAACCGGTCTTGATGACCCGGAGGGCCCGGTGAAGGAACGCATCGGGTCCCTTTTTGGAGATCTGGACCATGGAGCTCGGCTGGAGCAGCCGCATCTCCTCGATAACGTCGAGAATGAGGAACGACAGGTCGTTGACCGCGTCGGAGCCGTCGGGCTTGACGCCGCCGAGGTTGATCAGGGCGAAATCCGTATACGTGCCGCTTTCCTCGGCCGTAACCCCGACTTTGGGCGGGGCGGGCTGGTTGTTGAATTTGACCCAGAAACATTGGAGGAGTTCCCGGGCCGATTCCTCGGTCAGGGTGCCGTCGGCCAGTCCCTTCTTAAAGAAGGGGTAAAGGTGCTGGTCGAGGCGGCCGGGATTGAAGGAATCCCAGGTGTTGTATTCGGTAATGACTCCCAGGTGGACGAACCAGTACATCTGGAGGGCTTCAGGGAAGGTTCGGGGGGCATGGGCCGGAACCCAATCGCAGACTTCAGCGATTTTCAGGAGCTCTTTTTTCCGGGCCGGGCTTTTCTCTTTCCCGGCCAGTTCCCGGGCCTTCTCGGCGTGGCGTTTTCCCTGGACGATCAGCGCCTCGGCCGCGATCCGCATGGCCCGAAGCTCATCGCGCTTATCGAAGGCCTCGGGATCGGCCAGGAAATCGAGCTTGGCGATTTCCGCGTCGATATCGGCCATGAAATCGAGCATTCCCTTGCGGTAGATTTTATCGTCGAGAACGGTATGGCCGGGGGCCCGCTGCTCCATGAACTCGGTGAAAATCCCGGCGCCATAGGCGTCCGTCCATTCGGCCGGAAGCTCCTCCATCATCCGGTCGCGGATGGACCGGCCCCGCCAGAAGGGGATGATTTCCTTCTCATACATCCTGATCGTCTTCTCGTCGCATTTAAAAGACGTTTTCGGCCGGGAGTCGAGAATCCGGAGATCCTCGACGCTGTGGCAGGTGACTTCGGGATAGGTCGGGGTGGCCTTGGGGGCATGGCCGCGCTCGCCGACGATCAGCTCTCCGGCGTTGAAGCAGAGGCGCTTTCCGGCCATGATGTGTTTGAAGGCCAGGGCGTGGGCCACGGCCGGGGATGACTTGGTTGCTTCGGGGCTCTTGTAGAACTCGGTGATCAGCCGGGCCCGGTCCCCGGAAATCGAGGGAACCGCGTCCAGGCTCTGTTTCCGCAGCTTTTTCACCCGGTCGGTCATCATGGTCATCCTCCGAAAGAAACATTGAGACCGGCTTCGGCAAAGGCCTTCCGGATCTCCTCGAGCCGCGTCTCGGCCGGCGGGTCGAAAAGCCGGAAGACGGACTCCTTGTCGAGATTCCGATACTTCTCCTGTCCGCCCCGATGGTATTTCAAAAGATCGACGCGCCGGACGGAGGAGAGGGTTTTTAAAAAATCGATCGAGGCGGCGACATCCGCCCGGCCGTCGTTGACTCCGGCCACAAGAGGAATCCGAACCCGGACGGGCTTTCCGAGACGATCGATTCGACGAAGATTATCCAGAATAAGCGCGTTTCCCGCCCCGACATATTGCCGATGGGCCGACTCGTCCATCAGCTTGAGGTCATAGAGAACCAGGTCGGAAAGCGCAACCGCCCGCTCGAGGACTTCGGCCTTGGCCCGGCCGGAGGTGTCCAGGGCCGTCGAAAAGCCCCGGGCTTTGAGCTCCTCGAGAAGGGCCAGGGCGAAAACCGGTTGAGCCAGCGGCTCGCCGCCCGAAAGCGTGACGCCGCCGCCGGATTGCTCAAAGAACAATCGGTCGCGCTCCGCTTCCGCGGCCAGGGCGGCGACGGTCATCCTCCGGCCGACGATATCGAGGGCCTCATACGAGCAGACTTCGACACAGGCGCCGCACAAGTCGCATTTGGTCCGGTCGAGAACGACCGGCCCCCGGTCGGGGCCCGGCGACAGGGCTCCGGGGGGACAAACCGCCACGCAAGAATAACACGCCGCGCAGCGGGCGGAGCGAGTGATCAGCTCGGGCCTGGGATCGAGGCTCTCGGGATTGTGACACCAGAGACAATGAAGCGGGCAACCCTTGAAGAAGAACGTCGTCCGGATGCCTGGGCCGTCATGTACGGCAAAACGCTTGATATCGAAAATGAGCCCTTTGACCGAGCCCCTTCCCGAAAAAGCGTCTTTTCCTTCCATCATCATCCTCTATGTGTATTATTTACAATAATTTACAATTACTTATATCTAATATATCACCGCTTGGTTAAGTTGTCAACGAGTATTTTTCATTGAGATATCCGGGCATTGGCGATAAAATTCCTTGCGTCTCCCTTAAAAATCGCCATGCCCCGCAATCGCCCGCCCGCCCGCAAAAGCCTTTCCTCGGTCCTCGTCAAGCCGGCCGGTCCGGACTGTAACCTCGCCTGTAGATACTGCTTCTACCGGGATAAATCCGGGATTTTCCCCCAAACGGCCGTTCACCGAATGAGCGAAGCGGTCCTCGAGGCAATCGTTCGCCAGCTTCTCAGCCAAAAGACAGCCGAAGTCTCCATCGGCTGGCAGGGAGGAGAGCCGACGCTGGCCGGACTGGATTTTTTTCGGAAAGCCGTCGAATTCGAGAAGTCCTACGGGCGGGGGAAAAGCGTCGGCAACGGCCTTCAGACCAACGGTCTGCTTCTCGACCGCGATTGGGCCCGCTTCCTGCGCGAATACCGGTTTCTGGTCGGGCTTTCCCTGGACGGTCCCCGAGACTGTCACGACCGTTATCGCATCCGGGCAGGCGGCCGGCCCACCTGGTCCGACGTCGTCGACCGGGCCAAGCTCCTCCTGGACGAGAGCGTCGAGGTCAACGCCCTGGCCGTCATCAACGACGAAACGGTCCGCCGCCCGGCGGAGATCTACGCGTTCCTCAAGGACCTCGGCCTTTCACACATGCAGTTTATCCCCTGCCTCGAAACCGACCCGGCCGATCCGTCTTCCGCGGCCCCGTTCTCTTCCTCCGGGGAAGCTTACGGGGATTTTTTGATCGGCGTTTTCGACCTGTGGCGGAACGATTTCCGCAACGGCAAACCGACGGCGTTTGTCCGATTTTTCGATTCGTTGTTTTTTCTTTACGCCGGCCTCACCCCGCCCGACTGCACTCTTCTCCCGGAGTGCGGGACCTATCTCGTCGTCGAGCACGACGGAAGCGTCTACGCCTGCGATTTTTTCGTGGAAGAGCCCTGGCGGCTGGGAAACGTCCGCACCGGCCGCCTGGAGCATATGCTGAATTCGGCCCGACAGACGGAATTCGGCCGACGGAAAGCCGATCTTCCCGAGGATTGCCGTCTGTGCGAGTGGCGGCCTTTATGCCGGGGCGGCTGCCCCAAGGACCGCATCCGCGACCCCCGGGATCGCGGTTTGAATCACTTGTGCCGCGGGATGCGGGCGTTCCTCACCCACGCCGATCCCATTTTCAAGAAGCTCGCCGCAGATTGGCAAGCAGGCCAAAACCGGGGCTCCTCTTCTTTCGAATAGCGAAAAGAAATCCGCTTTTATCTCTCTTTTTCCGCTTTAAAGCTTCGCGCCGCAGAACGGACAGACGCTCCACTCCGTTTGAGCCGCCTTGCCGCAGGCCGGGCAATTCGCCGCCCCGGACTGAGACGGAACGACGATCACCGGC
>CAYPKX010000182.1:0-5911 GCA_964411395.1 uncultured Eubacteriales bacterium
AAAACCGGACATTTTCATTTTGCACAAACCGGACATTATCACTTTGCTGTTACATGCGGATCGACGCCTTGCCGCCCCGAAAGGCGCGGCAAGAAGCGACATTACACGACAAACGGCCGAAAAGTATTGACAGTGTTTGGAAAAAGACTATTTTGGAATCGGGTTCGAGCCGGTTCCCGCTGAACGGCTCGTTGATGATGGTCTCGGGCGGGGGCGTCTCCAGCCGTCGCATTCGGCCGAAGAGGGGCGGTGAGGGCTAAAGCTTCCGGGTATCCTTCTCTTTTTGTTCCTTTTGCTGAAGCCGCCAGGCCCGGAATCCAAGATCCAGAAGCTCGGCTTTCGTGCTTTGCTCCATGTCCTTGATTTTCAAACCGACCTCGATCTTGTCTCCCAGCGGCCGGGCCCAAACGACCTCGCCGGTGACCTGGGTGAGACTCTGCTCCTCATCCGGTTTGGAAATCTGGACGCTCAGGGTGTCTCCCTCCCGAAAGGCATGTCCGATGTCGAACACCAGGCGGATTCCTTCCCGGGAGACGTTGTCGATCACCGCTTCCTTGAGCTGGGATTCGGGGTCATCGACTTCGACCAGGTCGATGGGAATCAGACACTCGAACCTCAGGTACTTCCTTTTATCTTCTTCCATGGCGGAATTACTCTGACACAACCCGGCCCATTTTTCAAGATTCTCCCGCCTCCTTTCTCCCCCGGGACGGGTCCCCCGCTTTTTCCCTTTCCAATCGGGACCGATTTGGCTACAATACTGCCCTGAAAGACGGACATAATGTTCATAAAAAGACTCGAGCTCCAAGGTTTCAAGACATTCCCCGACCGGACGAAGATCCTTTTCAATCCGGGAATCACCATCATCATCGGTCCCAACGGGACGGGAAAAAGCAACATCGTCGAGGCCATCCAGTGGGTTCTGGGCGGCCAGCGCGTCCGGACCATCCGCGGTGAAAAAATCGACGACGCGGTGTTCACGGGCACGGCCACCCGTCCGGCCATGGGGATGGCCGATGTCTCCCTGATCCTCCAAAACACGGAGGAAGAGGTCGTCATCAACCACCGGGTTTTCCGGACCGGCGAATCCGAATACCGGCTCGACGGCAAAGTCGTCCGGCTCAAGGATATCCAGGACGAGCTCTGGAGACGGGCCATTTCGGAAAACCGGTATTTCGTCATCGAACAGGGAGCCATCGGGACGTTCGTCACCAGCAAACCGGTCGAAAAGCGCGCCCTGATCGAGGAGGCCGCCGGGACGGCCTTCTACAAAGACAAGAAACGGCAGGCCGAACACAAGCTCCAGGATTCCGAGGTGAACCTGACCCGCTTGGAAGACATTATCGCCGAGGTATCCAAGGCCAAAAATTCGCTGGCCCGCCAGGCCGGGGCGGCCGAGCGCTACCGCCGCCTCCGGGAGCGGATCCGGGAGCTGACCTCGCTCCACTTCCGCCTGAAAAGCAGCCAGCTGATTTCCGGCCAGGCGGATGTCCTGGCCCGCCATGAGGCGGCCTCCGCCGGCGAGCGCGACCAGCAGGCCCAACTGGCGGCCGAGGAGCGTTCCGTCAACCAGAAGCGAAAAGACGCCTGGGACCTGGAGCAGTCGCTCAAGGAAGGCAAGGAGAATCTTTACTCCATCCTCTCCCAGATCGCCCGCGGCGAAGCCGAACGGGAGAAGGAAATCCGCCGCGGGGAATATTGCGCCGAGGCCCGGCAGAAAGCCGCGGCCGACGCCGACGAGCGCCTCAAGGAAATTCTCGCGCTCGAGGAAGACGCGGCCAGATCGCGGGAAGAAGAACAGACCCTGACCGCGGCTCTGGCCGAAAAGAAAGACGCGGTTGCGGCCGGCGAGAAGGATCTCGAGGAAACGACATCCCGCATCGCCCCCCTCGTCCAGAAAACCGAAGAGATCCGGTCCGCTTACATGCAGAAGCTGGCGGAATGGACGGCGGCCAGAAACGAAGCCGGAAAGATCGAAAAGGAGCTCGAGCTCCTCCGGCGCCAGGAAGAGAAGCTCCGGGCCCGGGAAACCGAGTCCCGCGCCCAGCTCGAGGCCAAAACCTCGGGCTTGGCCGAATACGAGTCGCGCAAAACAGCCGCCCAGGCTGAGGCAGCCGCGGCCCGGGAGCGGCTGGCGGATCTTCGGGAGCGGCACAAGACCGCCCTGGAGGCGATCGCCGTTCTCGAAGATCGTCTTCAGCAGCTTCGGGCTCTTCGCGACGCCGACGCCCACCATCTCCAGGCCCTGGAAAAAGTCGCGGTCAAGGAACGGGAATCCGACGCCGCTACTCCCGTCGCCGGGGCGATCGGCCTGCTGGCCGAGCTCGTCGAAACAGACCCGGCCGACGCGATTCTCATCGACGTGTTCTGGAAAGAGGAATCCCGGGCCTCGGTCGTCCGGCCGGAGGATCTTTTGGGCGAGCTTCAAGCCCGCGAAGTCAAAGGCCGGTTCCTTCTCCTCCGGGACGCGCCGGAAAACCTGGACATCAAAAGCGTCCTGGACGAAACGGGAGTCCTCGGAACGCTCAAGGCCCGCCTCAAACCCGGGGCCGGGATTCCCAACGGTCTTCCGGCTCTCCGCGACGCGGTCGTCGTGGACGACATCCGGACAGCCGTCCGGCTCTGGCTTCGGCGCCCCAGCCTGGATTTCGTGGCCCAAAACGGCGACACCCTCTCCTCCTCCGGTTTGATGTCGCTCGGGCCGCGGCGGGAAGGCCTGTTCGGCCTGCACCAGGAAATCCGCGACCTGGGCCGGAATCTGGCCGCCCGGGAAGCCGAAATCGCTCTTCCGGCGGCGGAGCTCGAACTCCGGCGAACCGAACGGCAGGAACTGGAAGACGGAATCAGCAACGAGACCGTCCGCCTGGCCGGACTGGAAAAGGACCTCGTTCAAATCGACAAGGATTTCAGCCTGGCCGAGGCCGAACGATCCAAGCTGGTCGAGGATCTCGCCGTTTTCGACCACGAGCTGGAAATTCTGGACATGGACCGGGCGACCCTCCGGGAGAAGGGCGAAGCCCAGACCGGAACCGTCGACGGTCGGGCCGCCGAGAAAACCGCCCTGGAGCAACAGCAGGAAATCGAAGAGCGGGAGCTCCTCCGCTTCCAGGAAAAACAGGCCGCCGAAACAACCCGGCTGGCCGAAACCCGGGGCGAGATCAATGTCCTGGAAACCCGCCTGCGGGGATTGACCGAGTATCTTCAGTCGCTCGACCGCCGGAGAGAAGCCTCCCAGGCGAAAATCACTTCCCTCCAGGAAAGCATTCACGCTTCGCTTGAAGAGGAAGAGCGGATCAAGACCGCCGTCGGAGAATTCGGCGGCAGGATCACCGGCCTTCAGGAACAGAAAAACGGCCTGGAAACTTCCCTGGCCGAGATCGAAACCCGCCTCGTGACCGCCCGGCGCGACCTCGACGAGGTCGAGGAACGACTGGGAACGCTCCGGACCGAGCACGACCGCCTCAAGGACGAACGGATGTCCTGGGAAGTCCGGAAGGCCGAGATCGAGCGCGATATGGTCAACCTCGAGGAAGCCTGCTGGACGGAGCTGAAAAAGACCCTTCAGGAAGTCAAAGCCGAACCGGTCGCCGCTCCCGAACCGGGAACGGAAGCCCCTTCGCCGGCCGAAATCGAGGCCGAGCTCGAAGCGGCCAAGGAAGACCTGACCAAGTACAAGGCGGTCAACCTCATGGCCGAGGAGGAATACATCCAACAGAAGGAGCGCTACGAATTCCTGACCGCTCAGCGCAACGACCTCCGGGCGTCCATCACCCAGACGATGGAGGCAATCACCCAGATCGACGGCGAAAGCCGGGATCGTTTCCAATCCGCGCTGATCGAGATCAACACCTATTTTCAGGATCTTTTCACCACGCTCTTCAAGGGCGGCTCGGCCGAGGTTCGGCTCGTCGACGAAGCCAATCCGCTCGAAAGCGGCGTCGAGGTCATCGCCCAGCCGCCGGGCAAGAAGCTGACCAACATGGGTCTGCTTTCGGGCGGCGAAAAATCCCTGACCAGTCTGGCCTTCCTCTTCGCCCTTTTCCGTTTCAAGCCGACCCCGTTCTGCATCCTCGACGAGATCGACGCGGCCCTGGACGAGGCCAATCTCGTCCGTTTCCTCGACTTGATGAAGAAGATCAAGTCCGCCACCCAGTTCATCATCATCACCCACAACTACAAGACGATGGAAGTGGCCGATTACATCTACGGGACGACGATGGAGGAGCCCAACGTCACCCGGGTTTTCTCGATGAAATTCGACAAGAAAGCCGAGGCCGAACCCGTTGTCTGAACAGCGGCCGAAGGTTCAGCTCTATGTTCCGCCGGGCGGATATTTTGCCGAGCGCTGGTCGAAGGGCTCGTCGATGCCCCCTCTGGGTCTTCTCTATATCGGGGCCGTCCTGGAAAAGGCCGGCGTCCCGGTTGAAATCGTCCCGGCCGACATTCTGGACATGAGCTGGGCCGCCATCCGGCGGAAGATCCGGGCCGGGAAACCCGATATCGTCGGAGTGACGGTCACGACCGAAAACCGGTTCCAGAGCTTCCGCCTGATCCGCGAAGCGAAAAAAGCCCACCCCGGGGCCTGGACAGTCCTGGGCGGTCCCCACGCCTCGATGGCCGCCGAAGACTGCCTGGAACACATCCCCGAGCTCGATTTCGTCGTCCGGGGAGAGGGCGAGGAAACGATGCTGGAGATCTGCCGTCTCTGGCTTCCGGGCGCAAATCCCGGCGTCCTGGACGGCGTCCGGGGGATCGTCCTGCGCCGCAATGGTCGGGTGGAGGCCAATCCTCCCCGGCCGCCCATAACCGACCTCGATTCTCTTCCCTTCCCCGCTTTCCACCTGGTCCCCTTCGAAAAGTACAACTTTTCTTTCGAAGTCCCGGGTCACGGATTCCTTCCCGCGGTCAATGTCATGACCAGCCGGGGCTGTCCCTTCAACTGTTCGTTCTGCGCCACGCCCATCAACTGGGGCCGCCACGTCCGGATGCGCAGCCCCGAAAACGTCATTCGAGAGATCGAGCAGCACAAGGAACGGTACGGAATCAAGGTCGTCTTTTTCTACGACGACACCTTCAACGCCAGCCCGAAACGGGCCGATACCATCTGCGACCTGATGATCGCCCGCCGGCTCGACGTCTTTTTCAAATGCGACGTCCGGATCGACATCATGAGCCGGGCCCTGCTCGAGAAGATGAAGCAGGCCGGGCTCTTCCACCTGTCCTACGGCCTGGAGGCGGGCTCGGACCGGGTCCGGGAGCGGATCGTGGGCAAGTCGATCGACATGGCCGACTTCCGCAACCTCACCGAATGGTGCGTGGAGCTCGGCGTGATCGCCAACGTGTTTTTCATCTTCAGCCATCCGACCGAAACCTGGGAGGAAGCCCGGGACACCATCGGGACGATCGAACACTACCGCGACCGAATCGAGGGATCCGTGGCCATCCTTCATATTTATCCCGGGACACCTCTGGAAAAAACCGCCCGGGAGCAAGGCGTTCTGCCCAAGGGATTCACCTGGACCAAACGGCACCGGAAAGGAATCATCACCTTGCCCATGGCCCAGGGCGACGTGCCTTTGTACATCGACAAGCTGACCTGGGCCCAGGTCTCGGAGCTTGTCCTCCGCTGGTCTTTCAGCGCCGGAAAATCGTCGCTTTTCAAGAAAGTCCCGAAAGCCCTCAAGTCGATCCGGACCTTCGGCGATTTCAAGCGGCTGGCCATCATGGGTTGGGTATTTCTCAGGCTGAAATATTCTCGACATCAGCGGCGATCTGGTTCATAATGGGCCGCCGGAGAAAGTCCGCCGGACGGTTTTTCCTTTCCCACCGTCTGAAACCCGTCCGGACATCAATAAGTCTCTGAGGAGGCAAAATGTCCTTTTACCTCTACATCATCCTCGCCTATCTCATC
>CAYPKX010000183.1:0-5762 GCA_964411395.1 uncultured Eubacteriales bacterium
TCCGTCCTTTTTTATAAAGTCCATTCGTCCTGCAATTATCGCCTTAAGGAAAGATGTTGCGTCATTCCGCATTTTTCCGCCCCGACGCCGGCGCAGGAGGCGGACCTCCATGGGCCGTTTGGCCGCTCCTCGTCGATCGGCTCGACGAACCGTTGCGACCGGAAGCCAGAACGGCCAGATCGAACGTCTCCTGGAGTCCGGAGACGGAGACGGCCTTTGTGGCCAGGGCAACGCCGGCCGCAGCCGCTTGAAAGACGGAGCGCCCGCCGAGGAGGCCGGCGATCGCTCCTCCCGCGAACACATCGCCGCACCCCGTCGTGTCGACGACGGCCCGAGCGACGGGAGCCGGGATGGGCCGGGTTTCGTTCCCGACAGCGGCCAGGACGCCGTCCTTGCCCTTCGTCACGAATACGGCCCGGACGCCGAGGCCCAAAGCCTGGTCGATGAATTCCCGGATCTCCGCCTCTGTCGCCCAGCGCTCGGGATGACCCATCAGGCAGCCGACTTCCTGGCGGTTGGCCTGAAGGAACGTGGCGCCTTTCACCCACTCCGGCCATTCCATAAGAGCCCGGTAATCGCGATGAGCCCCGACGCGCGGCTCCAAAGCGAGGGAATGGACGTCAAGCCAGATGGGACAGGAAGCGCGCTCGACAATACTCCGCCAGGAGGAGAGGGCGATGTCGAAGCCGGAATTGAAGACCAGCAACAGGAAATCCAGCCCGGAAAGGGCGGAAATCACCGGGCCGGGGTCGAGCGGAGGGACGACGGACTCGAGAACCTCTTCCCGCTCCCGCAACCTTTCGGAATAGCGCAGGCGAACTCGGTTGCCGGGGCCGGGAACAAAGACCAGCCCCTTCCGATCCAGGGTCGGCCATTCGCCGATGACCGCCTCGACATCCGGACGAAGGGCTTCGCCGCAGTTGGAAAAAAGGACGGTCGGAACGCCCAATCCCGAAAGCGCCGCCGCCTGATAGAGAATTCCGCCGATCGTCTGAAAGACTCGTCCGTCGTCACGGCCGGGGCCGGAGACGTTTTCAGACGTAATAACATCCGAAGTGATGGTTCCAATGAGGCCGCATCGGGACATGAGCCCTCATCCTATGCGACGGCTTCCATACCCTTTCAGGGCGCCTTCGATCAACCGGTAAGCCGCCTCCAGGGAGACGCCGTCCTTATCCCGGTCGCCGGCGGGCAGGGAAGCGATCCCGATCGCCCGGGCCTTCGGATGCCGGAACATCTTCTCGACGGCGGCGGAAAGCTCGGCGCTTGTCGGGCCGAGCGGGACATTCAGGGAATGTCCGGCGACTTCGACCGGATCCAAGACATCCATATCGATGTGAACATAGATCACGTCCGTCATCCGGCCGAGGCGCTCCATCTGCTCGTCGATCCGCGAGGACGAGGCTTTCAAGTCCTCGACGGATAGAAAAGAGGCGTCCGACCGGTCGAGGAGCTCCTGTTCGAGGGGATCGACATCGCGAAGGCCGCCGAAAACGACGTATTTCGCGGGGAGGGCGGGATCGAGCCCGGTTTTGAGCCGCAGCCGTTCCAGACACAAACCGGTCGCCACCGCCACGTCCATGCCGCCCAGCATCCCGCTCAAAGTCGTCTCGGGCGTGTTGTAGTCCGCGTGAGCGTCGAGATAAACCAGGCCGACCCGAAGGGGCTTCGTCCCGGGCGGACCGAGGTGTTGCAGCCCGGCCAGCATGCCCAAAAGATCAACGCAATTGGTTAAAAGCCCGATTCCCAGCCCGCCGCTCGAACCGCGGGCGGCGACCCGCCGCCCGATGTGCCGGCTCTCAAGAGCGTCCCGATGCCACGCGCCGTATTCCGTCTCCTCCTCGGCCGTCAAGGCGATCGTTTCCGGTCCGGAAACCTCGAATCCATAGCGGCCCAGGAGATCGACCAGCCCGCTTTCGGCCATCACCCTCGGCCCCTCGGAGGCGTTGCCGACGACAAAAGCTTTCCTGGCTTGGTCCCCCGGCATCGCCACCGGGCCGGAGAGGAGGGCTGTTGTCAAACCGAGAATGACCGGGATTTTCATGGCGGTTTCCTTCCGACGATTTCCTTCGCTTATGGCCGGACGAAAAAGTGCGTGTCCGTCCGCTCCTCGCTCCGGTCGGTGGCCGGAGGAGGTTCGGGCGACAAAGCCGATATTTCCGCCCTCAGGGCGGCCTCCATCGGGATATTGAGCGAGGCCAGGGAGTCCAGGCACTGGTCGATATTCCGGGCCCCGAAAATGGGAGCCGTCACGGCCGGATGGGCCGCGACCCAGGCCAGGGCCAGGGACGCCGTTTTATAACCCCGTTCCCGGGCGAAAGCATCGAAACGGTCGGCGACCTCAAAGTTCGCCCCCTCAAAATACCGAGTCTGATAGATTTTGTGCTCGGTCAGCCGTCCGGAATCGGGCCTCTTCCCCACCCCGAACTTGCCGCTGAGGAATCCTCCTCCCAGCGGGCTGTAGGGAATGACTCCCAATCCCTCGGCCAGGGCCATGGGGAGGATTTCCGCCTCGGCCTGCCGCTTGAGAAGGTTGTACATCGGCTGAATCACGGCCGGAGCGGCCCAGCCGTGAAAGGCCGAGGTCCCCAGAGCCTTTTCGACCTGCCAGGCGGCAAAATTGCTCAACCCGGGATACAGAATCTTGCCCTGACGAACGAAGTCGTCGAGGGTTCGGAGCGTTTCCTCAAGCGGCGTCCGGTCGTCGAATCGGTGGATAAAATAAATGTCGATCCGATCCGTTCCCAGGCGCCGGAGGCTGGCTTCAACCGCAAGCCGCAGATGATACCGGGAGGCGCCTTGGGCGTTGGGATCAGGCCCGGTCGGGAAAAAGCCTTTGCTGGTGATAACGACCTCGTTCCGGCAGTTGCGAATCAGCCGGCCGAGGATTTCTTCGGCCCGGCCGGCCTGGTACATGTCGGCGCAATCAAAAAAGTTGACTCCGGCTTCGCGGCAGGTCCGGAAGATTTCTCCGGAAACGGCCTCATCGGCCTCCTTGCCGAACGTCATCGTCCCAAAACACAACGGAGAAACACGGACGCCGGTCCGGCCCAGATAACGGTATTCCATAAATGTCTTCTCCCCCCGGCCCGCTCCGGCCGGGATCAGTCGGCTCTCGAATGGACGACGTTCAAAGCCAAAGACTTTTCTTCACCCATATGAGTGAGCTGAATGATCACCCGCTCTTTCTGGAGCTGAGTGAATATCCCCTTGTCGATTTGCGAAGAAACGATGACCTTCCAGCCGTCGTTTTCCAAATCCTTGACATACGCCGGGACGGACTCGGGTTCGACCAGCCGGAAAACGATCATCCAATTCTTTCCCGCCGGCGTATCGGAGTTCGTCGATCCCTGGATCGTCCCGCCGCGGAATTGACGGATGTCTTCCGGCATGTCGGCCGGCCAGGTTCCCCCGCCCGACGTGATGTAAGCGTCTCCCTCAGCCGTCTTGACCTTGATCTGGCCGCTCTGGAAGTCGATTTCGGCCTTGCCTTCCGTCGCCCGGGCGACCATGTCCGAAAGCTTCTTCCCGGCCGCCGTCTCCGGAGTCTCGCCGTCGGCCTTTTTTTTACAACCCGCGCCGGCGATCAGCCCGACAGACAGGATCAGGGCGATTCCGGCGAAATGCGCGAGGCGAAAGCGTTTGGATGTCATGGATTTCTCCTGTGTCTCTCTCTCCGGGTATTGTATTCCAACGTCCCGAAATATCAACCGGCCCGGCCCCTTTTCCTCCCCCGGTCCCGGGCCCTATCCGGCTCGCGACACAAGCGGACATATTCATGCGGCCTTGACCTCCCTCCCCCAATCCTTGACTCGCCGGGGGTTCCTCGTTAGGATGAACACAGCGATTCGTTCCAAACGATAAGGAGTCTGCGATGAGAAAAGCGCTTGGTCTGATTTGTGTTCTGGGGCTGGCCCTGTCCGCGGCCGCCCAAACCGCCGAATTCAAAGCCCCCCAACCGATTCTCGTCACCTCCTGCGGCCAGAGCATGGCCCCGACGATGATGAAAGTCATTCTCCAGAAAGCCGGCCTCAATTACACCATCGAGCCCCTGGCCGGCGCGGCCGAACTGAAAGCCGGCGGAGCGAAAACAATCATCGTCACCATGGGAGCGAGCTTGAAGGGCATGGGCGCGGCCGGAATCGCCATCGACAGCGAGCTCACCCGGATAGCGGCCGTGATCGCCGAGGCCAAAAAGCTGAAAATGACCGTCGTCGGCGCGCACCTCGAAGGGATGAAACGCCGGGCCCAGGGAGCCGATGCCGGGGACACGACCGATGAGCAGTCCATCGACGCCGTCGCCCCGCTTTGCGACGCCCTGATCGTTTTGAAAGAGGGAAACTCCGACAATCGCTTCACCGTCATCGCCAAGGCCAAGAATATCCCCTTGGTCGAGGTCGAAAAAAACCTGGATCTGGTCGGGCGGCTGGAAAAGATTTTTAAATAATCGAAATTTCCGCGACGGACTCCGGTTTTTATTTTTTCTCGATTTTCACGAATCCGGTTTTCTCCAGGAGCAGGAGGTAGTTCTCCACATCCCGAAGCCGGAGGGCGCCTTTCCCCGCGGTGACGAATTCCCGGATCCGGAGGATGCTCCGCTTCCCGTCGACGGCGTTGCGAACGTCCGCTTCGTTTCGGCCGAGGTTGGCCGCCGGAGCATCCTTCATCTCCCGACGCTTGACCGAGAACGCCTGATCGTCGAATAGCCCTTTCCATGCTTCCGTCCGTTTGGGAACGAGCTTGTCCAACCGGAGCTCATCGGCCGTCAGCGTGATTTTTTGCGGAGCCGCACCGGCCCGAAGACAGAGATCCCGGTAGAGCGCTTCCAGCGCCGCCGCGGTCGGCGGACGGAGCGCGGACAGGCTCTTTTTACCGGCCTGAAGCAGGGATTCCAGGCGGGCCTTGTCTTCACGGAAGAAAAACCGGATCGAATCGAGCGTTTCCTCTTCCCGGACGATGTTCATGGCCGCCAGACTGTCGGCCGCCCGGTAGGTTTCGTGAATCCTGTCCGGGGAGGCTTGGCGCATCATTCTTTCGGCTTTGATTTTCGCCTGGCCGACGCGCTCGAGAGCCCGTCCGCCGACTTCGGCGATCAATGTTTCGGCTTCAGCCGGCCCGGCCCCGGCCATGAAAATCGCCGAAGCCGTTCCGATGAACACGGCCCGTTTGAGCTGGGTCGCATCGGATTTATCCGGCGTGTCGCCGCTGGTGTGATACCACTGATCCGGCCAGACGATCATCATGATCGCCGGGATCCCGGCTCCGGCGAAAATGACGTGATCCGAGCCGCCGGAATATGGATCGATGACGTAATAGAACGGCTCCCGGGATCCGGTTGCCCCCCAGATCGGAAGATATGCCTCGTTGTCTTCGTTGTTCCGCTGGGTTGTCCCGACCCATTCATAAAACGCTCGAAGAACGTCGTTGAGGTAGGACGGCAGAAGCCAGGGCGACTGGATCAGCTCGAACAGGCTCTGGTTTTTAATCAATCCTTCGCCGACCATGTCCTGGTTGATATTGGCGAAAAACCGGGCCGCGACTTCGGGATGCATCCGAAGATAAGCCGACGTCCCCGAGATTTCCGGAATCCAGAGGAACCTGACCGACCGTTTCAGCGGCGGGATCTTCCCGTCGTCGATCAGCTTGCGGAGGGTTCGGGCGGTCTCCAGGATGCAGGCGCTGCCGGAGATGTTGTCGTTGGCCCCCTGCTTGGCCACTCCCTCATAAAGATGGGCGGTGAAGACGAGTTCCTCTTCGGGGAA
>CAYPKX010000184.1:0-5737 GCA_964411395.1 uncultured Eubacteriales bacterium
GACGGAATCACCCTGCACGAAGCCCTGAAGGCCCACGAGACGCTCAAGACGGCGGGGATCATGGTCCGGGTGGTGGATGCCTATTCTGTCCAACCCATCGACAAGCACGGCCTGCTCGCGGCCGCAGCCGCGGCCAAAAACCGGGTCATCGTGGTCGAGGATCATTTCGAGGGCGGAGGGCTGGGCGAGGCCGTCGCCGCGGCTCTGGCCGGCAAGGCCGAGATCGTCCACCTCTGCGTCCGGGAGATCCCCCGTTCGGGAAAACCCGACGAGCTTCTCGATCATTTCGGGATCAGCGCCCGGCGGATCGTCGAAGCGGTCAAAAACCTCTAAAGCCCCGATTCCTCCGCGGTCTTGAATCCGGCCCGGGCGGGACATATAATCCCCCGGTCCGGCGGACGGGCTGGCTTCTTCGAAGTCAAATTTTTCCGGCCCCGGAACGGGAGGGCCTGATGGCCTTTACCAGCCACGATACCTTCGAGCCGGCGCCGACCGCCACCATCATCCATGTCTATAACAGCGACGGCGTATCGCTCAATATTCTCAGCGATGAGGAAATCTACTCGGTCATCAAGGCCTCCGGGGCCAACCTGATCGGCAAGCCCAACATGCATCCGCGGGTGACGATCATGGACCGGTTCATCGCCGAACGGGGAATCGAGGTCAGCCAGGTCGAGCAGTCCCTGGCCATCGAGGAGTCCCACGCCAGCTATTTCTGGGAAAAACAGGTCATCGGCCGGAGCGCTTTCGAGAGCGCCTGCATGGAAGTGAATACCTGCGGGGATTCCCTCAGCCCCAAGGTTCTGTCGACGTTCCTCGAAGCCTGCGACTATCCCGAGCTCGTCTCCTTCATTTATTTTGCGCCGACGCCGCTGCTCAAGGATTTCAAGATCAGCGACCGCGAGTCCCTGATCAAACAATGCTTCACCCACCCGCCGGACTGCTATTCCCGCTACGTCGTCGATTGCCGGCCGGCGGTCGATATCCCGGCCGGCAAGCTCTTCATCTCCCATCTCTTCCGCCGGGACATCCCGGATTTGGTGGACGACCTTCGGGCGGGCGTCATGGGTCGATACTCGGACCACCGGGTGAGGGTCGTCCGCAGCGACCGGAAGCTGAAGCTGATGGTCAACTCCCAGCAGGAAGAATATCTGGCTTGCGCGTTTTATAATTGCGACCGGACCTTTGTCCAGGCTCTCTGCAATCCCAAGGTCAGGGAAAAAGAGGCCCTGTATGAGCTCGAGGACTGCTTCGACGACATCCTGCTCTCGACCGATACGCCGTTTGTCTTCGACCACGATTTCGACCCGCCGGGATACACCGGGGTCTTTCTGACCGGCGGTACCGGCTACGTCGCCCTCCACATCACGCCCCGCCCGGTCGGGGCGACGCCCAATTTCGTCGAATTCTGCGCCTACATCCATCCGAGCATGTGGGTGTTCGACCGGGAATCGCTGATCCACGCCATGAAGCCGATTCTCAAGCTCTTCAATCCGAAGAGAGCCGAAATCCATTACCGGGTCTCCTCCAAGGATATCACCGGGGACAAGAACAGGTACCAGAAGTTCGTCCGGTCCCATCTGGTCGGCCTGGATTACACGTCCGAGGAAATCGTTTCTCACTACGACGAATACTTCGGCCGGACGTTCTTTCACCTGAACATCGAAAAAAAATAAGCCGGACGGCTTGCGCCGCCCGGCGTGAATCAGTCTGAACTTTTTCTTTTCGGCGATTTACTTCTTCAGGAGGATTTCCTCAAAAAGCTTGATTGCCGCCGGGTCGCCGGTCTGGCCGAGCCAGAACATCGCTTGTTTCCGGACCGGGTGGCTTTTATGCGTCTTGGCGATCTCAATGAGCATCGGCACGGACTTGTCTTTGGGGAGCTGGCTGATCGAGAAAATCGCCTGGAGCTTGATCTTCTCCTCTTCGGTCGGAGTCTGGACGATGTCCTTGAGAGCCTTGATGCTCTCGTTCGAGGCTTTCTGCCCGAGCCAGAAGATCGCTTTTTCCCGGAGGGCGTCATCGGAATCCTCCCGGGCGATGCGGATCATCTCGACCACGGCTTCGCTCTCTTTGCGGAGCGACAAGGCGAAGATCACGTGCTCCCGGACCTGAGGCTCACGCTCTTTCCGGAAAATTTCCTTCAATCCCGTCAGGGCGCGGGCTTCCGGCATCGTCCCAAGCCAGAAGACGGCCGACCGCCGGACTTCGACCGCCCGGTCCTCGCGGGCCAGGCGCAGGAGAAGGTCGGGAACCCGGGGCTCATCGGGACGGGTGAGGACAAACAGCAGCCGTTCCCGCGTTTTAGCCTCGGGTTCGGCGAGAAAGATCTTTTCCAGGAAGGCCAGGTTTTCGGCGCCGCCGGGATTCCCGAGCCAGTAGACGGGCGTGGCGTCGAATTCGTACGTCTGGTCGGGATCCAGGACCTGGGCATCGACCGGCCGTCCGGTCGAGCCGTCACAGAGGAGAAGCCAGACGGCGGGGGAGGGATTCTTTTCTTCGCCGTCGTTGATGGTATAGCCGTCTCCCGATTTTTCCCGGATTTTGATCCGCGTTTCGGCGGACTTGATCGTATAGCTCTCGGCTCCGCCGCCGCTTCGGCCGTACCGGACCTTGCTCGAAGCCGTGAAGAGAGCCGCGGCGAAGAACGTTTTGTTTCCGGCGGCTCGGGCCGTTTCAAAGCGCTTCTCGAGGGAAGCTCCCGACCCGGAAAGGTCGCGAACCTGCCCCTTGAGGAAGGCGGGACCGCCGGAGGCCGGGGATTGCGCGGCCGCAAATGCGGCCGAGGCCAGGAGGAGGGCGGCGGCCCCGAGGAGGGCCGCCGTCCGGTTGGTCATCTTCTTTGTCCGGGTGATGAATGACATCGGAGTTTCCGGGTGTCGCTTATTTCTTGATCAACTCTTCGAGGAACTTCAGGGCTTCGGGGCTGTCGGACTGGCCGATCCAGAAAACCAGCTGCTTCTTGACCTCGAAGTTGGTCTCCTTGCGGGCCATCTCGATCAAGGTGGCGATTCCCTTGGGGGAATCGGTCTGGGCCAGGGACATGATGATCTGCTGTTTGATTTTCTGGTTGTCGGTCGACCTGTAAACCTCGAGCAACAGGGGCATGGACTTTTCGCCTTCAGACTGCCCGTACCAGAAGAGCGCCTTGGAACGGAGATCGGGATCTTTTTCGTTTTTAATGATGTCCGTGAGCTTGGCCAAACCCTTGGGATTATCGCTCTGGGCGAAGGCCATGATCAGGTTGTCTTTAAGCTTCGGGTCGGCGGTTTCGTAGATTCTGATCAAGGCGGCCAGACCGGCTTCGCCATTCTGCTGGCCGATCCAGAAA
The DNA here is from genome assembly GCA_964411395.1 of uncultured Eubacteriales bacterium. Lineage (GTDB taxonomy): Bacteria > Acidobacteriota > Aminicenantia > Aminicenantales > UBA4085 > JAAZPG01. The sequence goes on from CAYPKX010000184.1 coordinate 3,332, forward strand.
ATCGCCCGCTCCCGCATCTGGAGAGAGGCGTCTTTTTCGGCGATCTGGACCAGAATCGGGAGGACTTTGGGTGAATCGTTCTGGCTGAGGATGAAGAGGGCCTGCTCGCGAAGATCGGGATTCTTTTCCTCCCGAACCATCTTTTCCAGGATGGGGAAAGCCTTTTCCTCGTCCATCCCCATCAGGGCGTTGAGGGCGACGAGCTTGAGCTCGGAATCCGGATCCAATTGCCGGCCCGCTCCGAATCCGGCCAGGGCGCCGTGCGCGCCTTCGATTGCGCCGGCCAAAGCGACCCGGTCGAGGCCCGCCGCCACGCCTCCGGCCATCCCGCCCGCGACACCGCCTTCAACTCCCGCCGCCACGCCGGCCTCCAGATTACCGTTGATGTATTGACGGTATTTTCCCAGGCCGCTTCGCACGAGCTCTTCGGCGATCTGGACCTGCAGGATTTTGGCGTCCTTGACCCAGGCGTTGGCCGGATAATTTTTCAACAGGCCGTTCAGCTTCTCGATGGCCTGCTGTTTCATCTCCAGCTTCACCTTGGCGTCATTCTGGGCCGCGGCGAGCTTGTCCAGGCTGTACCCCAGCCAATAGAGCCCTTCCTGTCCGTAGAGGGACCGGGCATACTGATTTTGGAGCGCCTGGAACTGCTCGATGGCCTTGTCGTAGCTTTTGTTGTAGATGTTTTTCTTGGCCGCTTCGTAAATGGCCCTGGCCAATTCCTCCTCTTTCGCGGAGGCGGCCTGGGTTGTTTGGCCCGCGGCTTGAGCCGCAACGGCGGCCAGAATTTCGGCGTAGGCGGATTCCTGGGCCCAGGCGGCCGGACCGAAGGCCAGGCCCAGGGCCAGACCGAACAGCGCAATCAGGGTTTTTGTTTTCATCGTGAATCTCCTATAGTTTTTTAAGAATTTCGAGTTTGAACAGGACATCCCGCTTCAGGATCAGGTCCCGGATCTCGGCCGGCGAAGCCGAGGTGGGACGGTCCCGATTGATGATTTCCTTGAGAATCAGGTCGCAATCGTCCAGAAGCTCGGCCGCGGCCGGGTCCGATTTGGCCAGGGCATTCCGGAGAAGGACGTTTTGGAGCAGAAGGGCCCGGAGCAGGTCGGCCTCGATGGAAACCTTGCGCCCGGGCTCGGATTCGGGGGTCGCATTGGCATAATCGAGGAGGAGGGGCTTTAAATCCTCCAGGTAGCCGGCCAGGACGGGCTTCAAACCGGCGGAAGGACGCGATCCTCCTTGTCCGGTTGAATCGGCGGGGGAGACGGGCAGCGGAGGCGAAAAAAGACCCCGGCCGATGAAGATCCCGGCGATCAGGACCAGGACGAGGGCCGCCCCGGCCAGAGACCACCGGCGGCCGTTCCAAGCCGGGAGGCGATTCGGCTCGCTCCGGGGCGAAAGACGAACTTCAACCCGACTCCAAACGCGCCCGGCGTCCGGTTCGGGCACCGGGACGGGCGGGTTGGCCTCGAGGAGGGAGAAGAGGCGGAGGGTTTCCTTTCGTTCGGCCGCACAGGCCCGGCAGGTCCGGAGGTGGGCCTCGAGTCCGGCTTTTTCGGTCGCCGGCAACTCGCCGTAACAATCGAGAACGATGGCTTGACGGGCTTCCTTACATTTCATCTCGGTTCTCCACAAGAACGAGGCTCAGGGTGTGGCGCAGGGACCCCACGGCCCGAAAAAGATGCGTTTTCACGCTTCCCTCGGTCACATCGATCATCCCGGCGATTTCCCGGGTGGTGTAACCCTCGTAATGCCGGAGGGTGAAGATCATCCGTTGTTTCGGGGAGAGGGCGCCGAGGGCTTCCTCGATGCGGGCCCGGATTTCCCGGTTTCCGGTTTCCCGCTCCGGATCGGCCCCGTGTGTTCCGTCGGATGGATCGGCCACGGCGTCATCCTCCAGGGAGAGCGTCTCCCGATGCTTTTTCCGGCGCAAGGAATCGAGGCTGCAATTGGCTCCGATCCGGCCGATCCAGGCGGCGAATCCGCCGGCATACGTCGGGTCGAACCCCTCCAGGCCGCGATAGGCCTTGACGAAAGTTTCCTGGAGGACATCCTCGGCATCCGACCGGTTGCCCAGGAACCGAAAAGCCAGGCTGAACACCCTCCGGTTATGGGCGTCGAAAAGGCCTTTCCAGGCGGCTGCGTCTCCCGCCCGGGCAAGTCGTATGAGGGCTGGTTCATCCATTTTGGGCTCTTCACTCATCCTTACGGCCTTCCCGGGCATTTCGTTGACAGAATTATAAGTCCGGCCGGGCGAAATAGATACGAGCCGGGAGGCCGCCCGGACAGGACCGGGCTCGGATATTCCTACCCGAGGCTTCCGAGATAGGATATAATTCGCCCGACGAAAGGAAATTTCATGTTCCCCATCCTCACCCCCGAAATCATCTCCTCTCTGGAAGCCAT
>CAYPKX010000185.1:0-5719 GCA_964411395.1 uncultured Eubacteriales bacterium
GAGGCAAAAAGAAGCCCCCAGGCCGATTTGACCTTGGACCGGGTGTAAATTGCTTCCGTTCTGGCGAGGTCGGCGAAGGCCGCCGGCCGGCCGTTTCCGGCCGTCCGCTGGGCGTCGAGAAAGACCGTCGAGTATCCGGTCAACTGCCCGGCCGTCGTTTGCGGGCCCCAATTTCCTTCCCATTCGATATGGGTGCTGGTGTTGCTCGAGGAGAGAAGGCCGTTCCAATACCAAGGGTCGTACCAATCCGATCCGGGGTCGGATTTGTAAGCGGCCAGCCAGTAATTGGCCGTCCGGGTCCAGTCCTCGGTCCCGTTTCCCGTCGGCCCGGCGATATCCTCGCCGATCATCATCCGGCCTCCAAACCGGCCGCTCGGAGAGAGGAGAGCTTCGGCTTCCGCCGCGGGCATGCCCATGACATGGTACACGGCGTTCATATCGGCCATATAATGAGCGAAGTAAGAGGCCGTATGGGGGAGGTTCACCCCGATCGATCCCGAGGTGAAGATCCGGTTGCGGGAGAGGAGCGCGTCCCGGAGCATTTCATAATATTGGGATACGGCCGTCGGGCCGCCTCCTTGACCTGTCACCGGATTGTAATAATGCTCGGAATAACGGGAGTTTCCCTTGGAATCCGGCCCCGGCCCGGTGGCCAGACCGGTGCCGCTGCCGAAGGGATTGAGAGCGCTTGACGTGACGAGGTTCACGCCTTCATAGTCATCGATGGCGCTCAGGGGAGGGAAACCGCTCCCGGCGAAGGCCGGGTCGGCTGAGAGCTTGGCATAGGCCTCTGCGGCGATGTATTGATGATGGCCGGCCCCGAAAACGGCTCCCCAGCCGAAAATCAGGCGGGGAGCGGAAACGGAGACGAGGACGAGAACGATCAGACCGGCGAGGCGGATGAACTTTTTCATTCTTCCTCCTTCCTTTCAGTGAAGGATACCCCGTCTTTTGGACGAGTGTCAAACCGGCGGGTCGCTCCGGCCCCTTCCCGGGGCCGTGTTCAGCGGTGGAAGCTTTGAGCGATGAAGTCCAGGCCGTCGATGATGCCCGTCCGCCAGTAGGACCAGGTGTGCCCGCCATCGCGGACCCGGAACTCGTGGGGAATCTTGCGCTCGAGCATCGTCTGGTGAAGGGCCATGTTTCCGGTGATGAGAAAATCATCATCTCCGCAATCGATGTAGAATCGGACCTTTTTCATCTCTTCGACCGGGAGTGAAGCGGCCAGGCTCAGGGGATTGACCTTGAGAAAAGCCTCCGCCGGCTTGCCCTCCGGCCGGGGACCGAAGAGAGGGCCGAACATCCGGTCGTAGCGGTCGGCCGGCGTCTTGGCCATTTCCTCCTCGGTCCAGACGGCGGCGCTGAAGGCGACGCAGGCCGTAAACAGGTCCCGGTGGCGCAGGGCGTTGGTCAGGGCGCCCCATCCGCCCATCGACAAACCGGCGATGCCCCGGAACTCTTTTTTCGGCCGGGTTCGGAAGGTCGTATCGATGTGAGGGATGAATTCCTTGACGAAGAAGTCGTCGAATTTCGCCTTGCCTTCAAAGTCATTGATATACCAGGTCACCCCGCCGTCGGGCATGACGATGATCATGGGCGGAATCCGGCGTTCGGCGATCGCCCGGTCGGCCGCTTCCATGATTTCGCCGAACTGAACCCAGCCGGACTCGTCGTCGGAGTATCCATGGAGAAGATAAACAACGGGGTAGCGGCGCTCCGAAGTTGCATAGCCGGGAGGGAGGTAAACGGCGTAAGCGATGCTTTTTCCCATGACCGCGCTCTTGAGAGCCAGCCCTTCCCGGACCTGTCCGGGCGCGAACGAAGCCGGCGGCGTTTGGGCGGAGAGAAGCGCGGTTCCGGCCGCGGCGGCCAGGAGAATGGCGGAAGCAAAGGTTCTTTTCCAACGGGACGTTTCGGCTTTCATTTCGGCCTCCCTTTCGCACCAGCTCCGGCGCTTTTGGAATTTGACCCGGGAAATCCGGCCGGAACGTTTTATAGTCCGGGCCCGGCGTCGATGTCAAATCAAAGTCGTCTGACGGCCGGGCTTTCGGCGCGGTGAAGACATGTCCGCGAACGCGCGAAGCCGGATAAATCCGCCGATTGACTTTGTTGTTTTCAGCGGACTATGCTGGGGCGGAGCGAGGGACCATGAGCCATCCGACGCGCCGGGAAGTTCTCAAGTGGGCGGGGGCGGGAGCGGCCTGGGCGGCGATCGGGCCGGAACGGGCGGAGTTCGGAGCCATTTTTTCCGGAGCGAGCGCAGCCGGAAAGACGGCCGTTTCAGCCGGGGGGCCGGCTTCCGGCGCGGAGCCGGATCTATTTTCCGGCCTCCTCGGCCTTGCTTCCTACACGACCAGGGAGCTTTCGCTTGACGATACATTAACGTGGGCCGGGCGCCTCGGCCTGACTCATGTCTGTCTCAAGGATTATCATCTGCCGATGAATGCGACGGCAGCCCAATTTGCCGAGGTCAAGGCGAAATTCGCCGCCGCCGGTCTCGATTTTCAGGCCGTCGGCGTCATCTCCATGAAAACAGAAGCGGAGGTCGAGGCGGGATTTGCGTATGCCCGGAACGCCGGCGTCCGGATGATCGTCGGCGTCCCGAATCATGAGCTTCTGGATCTGGTCGAACGGAAAATCAAAGCGACCGGGATTCGGCTGGCGATTCATAACCACGGGCCGACGGACCCGCTGTATCCGACCTGTGCTTCGGCCTTTGAGCGACTCGAGGGCCGCGATTCGGGGTTGGGGATCTGCCTGGACATGGGCCATTCGTTCCGGGCCGGGGAAGACCCCCGGGAGGCCTTCCGTGCGTTCGAATCCCGGATCATCGAAATCCACCTGAAGGATGTCGACATTCCCGCGGAAAAGGGCGGGACCGTGGAAATGGGCCGGGGCGGGATCGATCTTCCGGCTTTCGTCCGGGCCGTCGCCCGGTCGGATTATCGCGGATATCTTTCCTTCGAGTATGAGAAGGACGGTTCGAATCCGATTCCGGGTTTGGCCGAATCCGTCGGCTATTTCCGGGGCTTGATGAAGGCCCTCGGGGAATAATTCGGGGCCAGGTTACTCAACCCCCGAATTTTACAGCGTCCAGGGGGCCCGGTGCGGCCAATCGAGCCGGGAGTCGGCTTCCTCGTCCCCGATGAATCTCTCCGCCGCCGGATCCCAGCGCAGCCTCCGGCCGAGCTTCATGGCGATGTGGGTCAGGAGACAGATTGTGTTGGACCGGTGGCTGAGGTCGACGTTGGAGACCGGATCTTTCCTCGTCCGCATGCATTCGAGGAAATTCTTCATATGATTGGAGCTGGTCTGGAGCTTGGTTTCGCCCGGGCCGATTTTTTCCCTGAGGACCGCCGGGTCGGAGGCTTCGATCCTCTCCCGGCAGCAGAAAATCCATCCCCGGTCGGCCTCGAACCGAACCCCGGCCGGGTCGCCGGAGTCCTGGAGAAGCCGGACACCGTCGGCATAGACGGCCGATGACTCGTATTTGGTATGGACGTCGAAGAGACCGCGGTCGGGAAACTCACCCTTGGCCTCGATCTCGACCGGTCCGGTGTCGTCCGAGCCGTGGCCCCACTGGGCGATATCGAGCATATGGGCGCCCCAATTGGAAATCATCCCGTGATCGTACGCTTCGATCTGCATCCAGCCCGGGCGATTGTAGCTGTCCTGGGGGTGGGTTCGGTCCACGGTGAAGGGCGCCTCGGCCGCCGGCCCCAGCCAGAAGTCGTAATCGAAATACTTCGGGACGGGCATCGGTTGAGGATTTCCTTCTCCCGAATCGGTCGGGTTGCGGACCTTGATCGTCTGGAGCTTGCCGATCCGGCCGTTTCGGACGAGCTCGCAGGCCGTGGAAAAATAGATCTGGGAGCGCTGCCACGAGCCGACTTGAAGGACGCGTGTGTTTGACCGGCCGGCTTCGACCAGCTTCCGCCCTTCGGCGATGGAAAAGGTGAGGGGCTTTTCCATGTATATGTCCTTGCCGGCCTTGGCCGCGGCGATTCCGATGAACGCGTGCCAATGGTCGGGGACGGTGACGATCACCCCGTCGATGTCGTCCCGGGCCAGCAGGTCCCGGAAATCGGCGTAAGCATCGACGCCGCGATAGGCGTCCGTTTTCATTTCGGCGGCGTAGATCCTCTCGGCCAGCCACTGGGCATCCTCGCGGCGATGCTTGTCGACATCGCACACGGCGACGACCCGCGCTCCGGCTTCCAGGCCGCGGTAGATCGCCTCCTGCATGTCGTCCCGGCCCTGGCGTCCGGTCCCGATGACGCCGAGGGTCAGCGTGTCGCTCGGCGGCCGCGGTCCGAAAAAGATATGCCCCGGGATGACGGCCGGGGCTACAGCGGCGGCTGCCGCGCTATGGAGGAACCGGCGGCGGGACAGGGGAGCCGGGGATTTTTTCGACGGCATCGGATAACTCCCTTCGTTTCGATCCTCGATGCCTCATTACTATCACGGGGTTTTTTACCTTGTCAAACGCAGGCGGGAGCGCTGATGAGTTCGGCTCTTCGAGCGACTTATCCGAAGCGATTATTCCTTATGAATGAATGACCCGCGATTTTGATCGTCATCGACTTGAGCTCCTCACGAGAGAGCGCGATGTCGCGAAAAGCATCATTTCCGGCCGCGTTGACGCCGATTTTGCTTCGGCTTATAGTGGACCGGGAGAGGTTTCCATGAAAAACGCGGCGAAGGTTTTTATTCCGGCAGCGCTCCTGGCCCTCTTGACCTGGACCTGCGGAACCCCGGGCGGGGGAGAGCCGGCCCGGGAAGGGACGATCGCCGGGATCGGACTGACCCGGCTGACCGTGTACGACCAGCGGCCGGCCCCGGATGGACTTCAATCGGGTACACCTCATATCCATGCCGTCACCGACGAGGGCTATTATGTCGTCAGCGGAACCGGTAAAGTCGAGCTGCATGACGTCCGGTACGGCTTCCGGACGATCGACCTCTCTCCCGGCCGCTATGTCCAGTTCCCGCCGCTCACCCTTCATCGCCTGGTCAACACCGACCATCTCGTGGTCCTCGTCGTTATGGGCAACGCCGGGCTGGCCGAGCAAGGCGACGCCCGGATTTATTACGGCGAGCAGATCGATGCCAGTCCAACCGAATACGACCGCCTGACCGGCCTGGTGAAAGCCGAGGGTTTGGAGGGCGCCTTGAAGCGGCGGGATGAGGCGATCAAGGCCTACGCGCCCTTTCTCGAGCTCTGGAAATTCGACAAGGTTGCTTATTACCGGGAACTGGAGCGATTCGCCGGCCTGGCCCTCCAGAAAGCCGGGGAGATGAAGGCGGACTGGGCGAAAGCCGTCGAGGACGGGCCGGGCGCCTGGGCCAACCGATACCGTTTCCGGGTGAAGTACCTTCCCTTCAACCGGGACGAGATGTTCCCGGGCTTTTCCTTCCCGGCCGAAGAGCCCGTCCTGGGGATGTGCGGCTTGCTCCAGCCGGTCGGAAAACTGGAAACGGTTAAATAATCCACCGCTATTCGCATAATTATTGTTGACAAATCGTTGTTTTCGTTTATAATGACTGACGTTCAGTCATTATATGAAAAAGAGACTTTTATGGCCAGAATCGTGAACAAGACTTTCCGAAAGGCCGGGATCGTCGATGCGGCGGCCAGGGTATTCGCCGAGCGCGGGGTCGCCAAGACGACTATCAGCGATATCGCCCGCGCCGCGTCTGTAGCCCAGGGGACGATCTA
>CAYPKX010000186.1:0-5712 GCA_964411395.1 uncultured Eubacteriales bacterium
TGATGAAGGTGTTTGTGAAGGTCATCGGCCCGCTGATCTACAAGACCGGATTCAGCGAAAAAACGATCGACCTTCCCCCGGGGACGACGGTCGCCGATCTTGTGACGATGATCGGGATACCGCCGGAACGGCCCCGGATCGTCACCCGGAACGGGAAAGCCGTCGGTCCGGAAGAATCGATCGGAGACAAAGATAAAATCGCCGTATCGCCGATTTATTCCGGAGGATAAAGCGAAGGCCGGGCGACGGCCGAGCCGAAACCCTTCGAAGGATCCTTCCGTATGAACGAGCAACCCGCCCGCATTCTTCTCAACGGAGCTTGGCGGCCGGCCCGGGCGATCGGGACGTTCACCGCCTTCGATCCGACCAACGGCCGCCCCCTTGCGGAGACGTTTCCCGTTTCGTCCTTCGAGGACGCCCGGGAAGCCGTTCAGGCCGGACAGACGGCGGCCCGCGATTTGGAGGCTGTCTCCCCCGAGGATCTGGCCGGATTCCTGGATCTTATGGCAAAAAGCCTGGACGAACGAAGCGCTGAACTGGTCGAGATCGCCCATCGCGAAACCGCCCTGTCCAAGGAACCGCGCCTTCAATCAAGCGAGCTTCCGCGGACGATCGGCCAGCTCCGTCAGGCAGCCGAGGCGGTTCGGGACGGATCGTGGCGCCAAGCCACGATCGAGACCGGCTTGAATATCCGCTCCGTCCGGGAACCGCTCGGCGGTCCCGTGGTGGTCTTGGGGCCCGCGAATTTCCCCCTGGCCTTCAATTCGGCCGCCGGCGGCGATTTTGCCGCGGCCCTGGCGGCCGGAAATCCGGTGATAGCGAAAGCTCATCCTTCCCATCCCGGAACGACCCGCAAGCTGGCGGAGATCGCCCGGTCCTGCCTGGACCGGGCCGGCCTGCCGCCGGCGTCTCTCCAACTCCTCTACCATCTTCGGCCGGAAGACGGATTGCGGCTTGTCGCCCATCCCGGCGTCGCGGCCACGGCTTTTACCGGAAGCCGCCGCTCGGGCCTGGCCCTCAAGAAATCGGCGGAGGAAGCCGGCCGCTTGATTTATCTCGAACTGTCAGGCCTCAATCCGGTTTTTCTTCTTCCGGATGCCGTCAAAGAAAAAGGCGAAATTCTGGCCGGCGAGCTTTTCGCTTCCTGCAGTCTCGGAGCGGGACAATTCTGCACCAAGCCCGGTTTGACCGTTCTTCGGAATGATGAGTCCGGACGGGCTTTCGTCGCCGCCGTCCTGTCCCGTTTTCAATCGCCGCCTTCAGGTTTTCTCCTCAATCGCGGCGGTCTGTCCGCCCTGAAAAGCACGGTCGATGACCTTCTTCTGGCGGGAGCAGAACTGTTAACCGGCGGTCATCCCGTCCCGGGGCCGGGCTATCGCTTTGAAAACACGTTGTTCCGGATATCCGGGCGCGAATTTCTCTCCAAACCGCAGGCGTTTTTAAAAGAGGCCTTCGGGACCGTCACCCTTCTTGTCCTCGCCGAATCGACGGCGGACTTTCTTCGCCTCGCCGCCGCGATGGAGGGCACGCTCGGATTGTCCGTTTATTCGGGCCCTCCGGGAAGCGAGGATGACGCCCTCTATAACCGGTTGCTTCCCCTCCTGAAGTCCAAGACCGGACGGCTCCTGAACGACAAAATGCCGACGGGTCTGGCCGTGGTCCCGGCCATGGTCCACGGGGGGCCCTTTCCGGCAACGGGCCATCCCGGTTTTACCTCCGTCGGAATACCGGCTTCCCTGCAGCGGTTCACAGCTTTACGCTGCTATGACGGGGTTCGCCCGGACCGGCTGCCGGCCGCTCTGGCCGACCGAAATCCGAACGGACGGATGGACCGGTGGATTGACGGCACCCGGACCGGGAAAGACGTCCCGGACAACCGTCAGCGGTAAAGGCAGAGGTAGGCCGTGTCGACGGCAACTTTGAGCTGAAATTTCCTGTCTTTTTCGACGACGAAAATATCTCCGGGCTTGTATTCCGCCCAGGTCTCGCTGCCGGGAAGCTTGACGGTCAAGGCGCCGCTGACGACGGACATGATTTCCTTGGTGGATGTCCCGAACTCATAATCGCCCGGCACCATGACCCCCACCGTCGCCGGTCCGTCGGCGGCGGCGAATCCGATCGATTGAACCCGGCCGTCAAAATACTGATTGATTTTCAACATGGATTACGACCTCCCTTTCATCAGAAGTTCGATCACCCGATTGGCCTGCATCGCCGCCACGACGCCGACGCGCGGAGCCATCGGGGAAATTCCGCCTTGGGGCTCGCTTTCTTCGTCGCCGATCAAAGTCAGTGTTCCGATCCGGCGCTCGCGGATCCGGTTATTGGCTCCATATCCGGCCAGGCCCGACGCGGCCACGACCGGCCGGGAGGGAAAGAGGGACATCCAGGTCTCGATGAGCATCTGCTTCTCTTCGGCCCGGTCGAATGCTTCGACCAGGATATCCGCTCCATGGAATAGCCGTTCGACGTTGGCGGATGTCACCCGGACCTTGCGCCCGATGATTTTCGTCCCGGAGGGGATCTGACGGAGATTTTCGGCCAACGCCTCGACTTTCGGACGCCCGATCTGGGAGGCGAAAAAAGCCTGCCGGTTGAGGTTGGAGGCCTCGATCCGGTCGAAGTCGGCGATGATCAACGTCCCGACCCCGGCCCGAGCCAGAGCTGAAGCGACGTTGGAACCCAATCCTCCGGCCCCGGCAATCGCAACGGTTTTTTCAGCCAGGGCGCCCCGGACGGACGGATCGTGCGCCCGATAAAAATCATCCTTCCCTTTTTGGACTTCAACAGCCGTCTCCTCGTCCGCCCGGTCCAGGATGAGAGAAGCGATTTCCCGAGTCCGGCCGGGAGAGAAAACCGGCCGCGAGGAGGCGACCGGACTTCGGGCCACAACCAGCCAACGATCGTCGTCCGCGAGCAAAATCCGGTTCTTGGGATCCAAGCCGATGATTTCGATCACCGGAATTCCCGGCTCGATGCGCCGTCCTTCGATGAAAACCAGGTCGACTCCGGCCTGATCTGCGGCCAGGTCCCGGTCATCCGGCAGGAGACCGGGCCGGCGGACGACGGCCAGGCCCTTCGGCCCGGTCAACGTCACCGAATCGGCGCCCGCCTGGAGAAACCGGCTGGAATCCTTGTCCCTTCCTCCCAGGTCGAATCCCGAGCCGCAATGCTTGATCACCGAAACGGTCTTTCCCCTGCGGCGGAGTTCGGCGATCAGAGCGCGGAGGAAAGTCGTCTTTCCCGCTCCCGAGCATCCGGCGACGGCGAAGATTCTCACGTCCGTTCAGAGTCCCAGATCCGCATCGATTCCCTGCATGGCGGTCAGGCAGATGCCGATAAATTCATCCAGCTCGAGCCCGAGATTCCGGCAGGTTTCGATGTCCTCCCGCCGGGCGCCTTTGGCGAAGCTCTTTTCCTTGTAGCGCCGTTTGATGAATTCGACATCGATCGCCTTGATCTTTTTATCAGGATGCATCAACACGGCGGCGATGATCAGGCCGGTCAAGGGATCGATCGAATAGATGGCGACATCCATGGGCGAAAGGCACGGGGCCTTCCCGGCGTGGGCTTGAACGGCATGGATGACCTCGGGAGAAAACCCTTGGGCTTCCAGAATTTTCACGGTTTCGGTCGTGTGAAGCTCGGCGCTCATCCCGGTCATCTCGTAATCAAGGTCGTGGATGAGCCCGGCCTGGCCCCAGGGCTCGGGGTCGAAACCGAGGCGGGCCGCCATGGCCCGCATGCAGGCTTCTACGGCCAAACAGTGTTTGAGGAGATTTTTGTTCGAGAGGTGGGATCGGAGAAGAGCGAGTGTTTCGTCTCGGTTCATTTTTTTTCCTTTATGGCCGGGATACAGGGATTTTTGTCTTGACCTGAGGTTGGGGCGGCGCGAGATCGAGGACGAGGACAAGAGCTTCCCCGTCGGTGTCTCCGTTGAGGGAAAGAAAGATCTTCGATCCCATGAGCACGGGAGGGGCGAGGAGATCGCCCGAGGCGGTAAAGACCGTCCGTTCGCCGCCGTCGGCGGTTTCAAAAGCCTGTAACACGGAGGACCGGGAAGCGGCAAACAGGCGTTCTCCGGCCGGACAGGGAGGAAAAGCCGCCCTTCCCCAGAGTGGTGTCCACCAGTGGAGATGGCCGTTTGACGCTCGAAGCGCAGCCAGGACATGGTTGGACAGGACGGCATACACATCCCGGCCTTGGAAGACCGGCGCCCCGACCGGATATCCCCCGAGCCGAATCGACCACTTCAACTTTCCGGTCGCCGGATCGAAGGCGCCGAAGCGCCCGTCCGCGGATCCGGCAAAAATGAGATCGGCCGAAAGCCCGAGGCTTCCGGCGGTCATCTCTCCGGCCGAGAACTCTCGAATCAGACGCCCGTCGGGATCGAGAAAACGCAAACGGCCATCCGTGGTCCGGCAGATGATGCGATTCTCCGTCGAAGTCCAGTCCTCCGGAAGCGAACCGGCCTCCCGCCGCCAGAGCACCGTGCCGTCTTCGGCGTTCAAAGCCGACAGGAATTGATCGCCCTCTCTGAACACGATCCGGCCGCCGACCGCGCGCAATTCGCCCCGGACGGGATTCTCGAGCTTTCGACTCCAGATTTCCCGGCCGCTCGCCTCGAGCCCGATCACGCGACCGTCCTCCACCGCCCAGATGATCCGTTTCCCCGCAACCGCCGGAGGCGTTTGGGTCGGCCCGGCCTTGTAGGTCCAACGAATCGCCAGGGTCGAAACGTCGATCGCTTGGAGTTCCCCGGCCGTCGAGGCCGCCAGGATAAGACCGCCCGGCCCGGGGGCCAAACGGGAAACCAGCGGCCCTTTCACCGGGATTCGCCCTGCTTCGGACAGCGGAAAAACAACGGCCGGAACAGGATCTTGCAGAATTTTCTGAGCCCCGCATGAGGCGGAGAGTAAAGCAAGGGCCGCCCCAAGACCGGCGGTAAAACGTTCGATTCTCATGACAATTTCGGCTATTATAACACGAGAGGCGGGAGGATCTTTACTTTCGGCCGGATTAATGCTACTTTTTACATAGGATTACCATGGTTAATTATATTCTTCTCTACAAAATCAAGAAAAAGGTCAAGTCCATGATCAAGGACAAGCTGGCCATGGGCGAAATCGCAACCACGCCCAGCTCCTGTCTCGATTGTCTGGCGACGGACATCAGCTGGGAAATCTATTATCTGATGAAGGAAAAAACGGAGGGATGATCAGGACTCTCCGCTTTTCTTGTCTTCCCGGAGACGCGCCTTGATCCCGGCCCACCAGTCCATCCTTTTTCGAATTTCTTTCTCAAAACCGAAGGGCCCCGGCTCATACCAGGTTCGCCCGGCCAGACGGTCGGGAAGCGTCTCCATCGCGGTCGTCCCCTCGGCCCGGTCATGGGCGTAGGCGTAGCCTTTCCCATACCCGACTTCGGTCATCAGCTTCGTCACCGCATTCCGGATCACCAGGGGAACCGGTTCATGCGGCCGATCTTCGACGTCTTTCCGAACCCGGCCGAAGGCTTCATAAACACGATTGCTTTTGGGCGCTGCGGCCAAATAGACCGCCGCTTCCGCCAGGGCCAAATCCCCCTCCGGAGATCCGAGGAACTCGAACGCCTCTTTGGCCCTCAGGGCGATCTCCAGGGCCTGCGGGTCGGCCAGTCCGATATCCTCTGAAGCGAAACGAACCATCCGCCGGGCGATGTACAGCGGATCCT
>CAYPKX010000187.1:0-5689 GCA_964411395.1 uncultured Eubacteriales bacterium
TCCTCGACGAAATCGACCTCATCATGTGTCCGTTCCAGATGGCCTTCGGTAATATCGGCGCCTTTCTTGTCGGTAAGCGCTATCTCCTTCAGCCGGCCCACACCGAAACCTGGCCTTATATCTTCACGTACAATATCCCTCCGGTCAATGCGGTCAGCATTGGGAAAGCCCTCGATCTTCTCAATCAAAAAGGTCCGGCTCTCCAGAAGAAGCTCAGACAAAACGTTTCCGATCTCCGCCGGCAGCTCACGGCCATCGGCTACGAGATCCTCAATCCCGAGGGCCACATCATCCCCATTCTGATCGGCGACGAAGTGAAGGTTTGCCGGTTCGCTCAATACCTGTTCGAGCGCGGGGTATGGGTTCAGCCGTTCTTCTACCCGGCTGTCCCCAAGGGAAAAGCGATGGTCCGGGTGACCTGCACGATCGGCCACGCCCGCGGAGAGCTCAAGAAAGCCGCCGGAATTTTCGCGGACGCCTTTCAGAACCTGATTCGGGAGTAAAAGACCGCATGCCGTTCATTTCCTTGACCGCCGCGACCCTGTGCCTTCTCGTCGGTTTTTTCGTCTTTCTCCAGGGCCGGGACAAGCCGGTCAATCGCTATTTCTTTATTTACAATATATTGATCTTCATCTGGAACAGCGGAGATTTCATCATTCCTCTGGCCGGTCTGGAGGCCGCCGCCGGCCTCCATTATGACCGCTTCACGCAGGTCGGAGGCATCCTGATCCCGCCGCTATTCATCGTTTTTTATCTCACGTTGACGGGCCATCACTTCAAGGAAATCTGCCGCCTCCCGGCCTTCCGCCTTTTCGCCGGTTTGGCCGTGATCCTGTTGGGCCTGGTCCCGACTCCTCTCTTAATCCGGGGAATCGTCCCCCGGCCGTTCAAGGAAATCCCGGGCGACCTCCTGGTCGCCGAAATCGCCGTTTTTGTGGCCAGCATTCTCTTTTGTCTGGCGCACCTTTACCGGGCGCGAAAAACGGCCGGGCCGGCCCAACGCATCCGCCTGACCTATTTCGGATTTGCCATCCTCGTCGGCATTTTCAGCGCCGTGGCCTGGTTCGTGGCCATCTCGTTTTTCCCCGGGCTTTCGACGAATTTCATCTATATCTTCGAAGTCACGTATGTCCTCCTGACCGCGGTGGCGATTCTCCGCCACCACCTGATGAACATCGACGTCATCGTCAAGAAGACCGTGATCTACACGATCCTCAGCACGTTCGTCATCGGCATTTATGTCGCGATCATCCTCGTTTTCGAAACGATTTTTCGCTCGCTCACCGGCGAGGTTTCGCTGGTTGAGAAAATCATCGCCGGCATTATCATCGCGGTGACATTCCAGCCGGTCCGGCTCCTCATCGAAAAGGCCGTCGACAAGTTGTTTTTCCGGGACAAGTACGATTACCAGGAGTCCCTGGCCCGCTTCACCCGCTCGCTGGGCTCCGTCCTGGACCTTCGGGAGCTCGTCAACCTGATCGCCTCCATCGCCGGGATCGTGCGGGCCAAAAGCCTGGCCGTTCTGCTCCGGGACGAGGAGCTCGGCCGGTTTAAAGCCGTGTCATCGACGGGCTTGCCCGGTGAATTCCAGGCCGTCGGGATGGATGATTTCAACGACCTCGTCCGGAAGCTGAACGCGGAGAAGAAAATCATGACCGCCGACGGCATCGAGCGGATCCCGGCCGAAAGCCGGGCGAGCCTCGAGCGGGAGATGGCCATGCTTCGGGCGGAAGTCGTCATCCCGGTCTTCGTCAAGGGCGAATTGAACGGAATTCTCGCCCTGGGCCCGAAGTTTTCCGAGGAAAAATACGACCGAAGCGACCTCAACCTCCTGGCCACGCTGGCGGATGAAGCGGGGATCGCCTTCGAAAACGCCAAGCTGTACGGGGACGTCAAGCGCACCTATTACGAAACGGTTCAGGCCCTGTCCCAGGCCATCGAAGCCAGCGATGAATATACGCGCGGCCATTCCGACCGGGTCACAAAAATCGCCGTCGAGATCGCCAAGCGTCTCCAGCTGAGCCGGGCGAAAATCGATCTCCTCAAGTTCGCCGGCACCCTGCACGATATCGGAAAGATCGGGGTCATCAAGGAAGTCCTGCACAAACCCGGCAAGCTGAGCGATCTTGAATTCGCCTTGATCAAGCTGCACCCCAAGCTGGGCGAGGAGATCATCAAGCCGGTGGCTTTCCTGGATAAAATCCGGCCGATCATCCGCCACCATCACGAACGGTATGACGGAAAAGGTTACCCCGACGGGCTGGCCGGCGAAGACATCCCCTTGATGTCCCGAATCATCGCCGTGGCCGACACCTACGACGCCATGACCAGCCACCGTCCCTATCGCAGCGCCCTGAGCCGCGAAATTGCCCTGGCCGAAATCAAGAAATGCTCCGGAACCCAGCTGGACCCGATGGTTGTGGAAGCCTTTCTGGCCATCCTGGACGTTTCGACCTGAGCCCGGCCGCCCGAGGGCTCAACCCTTGGCGGCTTCCGGTTCCTTGGCTTTCTTTTCGGGCTTGGCTTTTTTCTCTTTGCCCGCTTCGGGAGCTTTTTTCGTCTTCTCTCCCTTTCCGCCTTCTTTTCCCTTGGCCGGAGCTTCCTCCTTCTTCGGCGCGGCCGCTTTCTCGGCTTTGGCTTTGGCCAGCTCTTCGGAGAGCTTTTCCTGCTCAGCCAGAGACTTCAGCCGGTTATCGACGGCCTTGAGCTCGGCTTTCCATTTCCGGGTCAGGGTGTCCTTGTCGGCTTTCCGGGAGTCCATCCCTTTCTCCAGGAGAGCGGCCGTCCGGTCCTGAAGCTTTTTTTCAAAACGGGCTTTTTGGCTCAGATAAATCTGTTTCCGCTTGGATTCCATGTCATCCTCCTCGTGGGGTTCGCGATCGATCGGGGCGAAAGGCCTCTCGATTCAGGGTGTATGTATAGCAGGGTTTGGGCGAAAAAGCCAACCGTCAGGCTCGTCGGCGAGGCGGCCGGACTTTCCGGGGAGGAGAGCCGGCTTCCTCATTTGACACGGCTCCGAGGCCGGGACGATAATCCTGTCTCCGGCGGTATCCGGCCGGTTTTTTTATTCCCGAGGGAGGCGGCTCATGTCCCGTGTAAAAAAAGAACGATCGGCAATGAACATAATCGCTTTGACGCTTGTCCTGACGGCGGCCGGAATCGCCGCCCCGGGGATCTCCGGGCCGCCTCCCGCCGCACTGAAGGTCGCCCTGATCTTTGATATCGGCGGCCGGGGAGACGGCGGATTCAATGATTTGGCCTTTCGCGGTTTGGACCAGGCGGTCAAGGAGCTCGGAGTCGAAGCGGTCCTTCGAGAGCCCCGGCGGAACCTCGAACGCGAAGTTTCGTTGAATGAAGCGGCCGCCTCCGATGCCGGCCTGATTATCGGCGTCGGATTCAATTTTTCGGACCGGCTGAACGATCTGGCTTCCCGGTATCCCGGCAAAAAGTTTGTTTGCCTCGACTATGGTCAAAAATTCGACGCAACCGGCCGTCCCGTTTTACCGCCGGCCAACCTGGCCGGGTTGCGGTTCAGGGAAGAGGAAGGGTCGTACCTTGTCGGGGTGATCGCCGCCTTAAAAAGCCGGACCGGGCGGATCGGCTTCCTCGGAGGGATGGACGGACCGGTCATCCGCAGGTTCGAGGCCGGGTATCGGGCCGGAGCCTTGTCGGCCCGCCCCGGGATCATCATCGATTCCAAATTCGCCGGAATGACGGCCCGGGCGTTCAACGACCCGGCCAAAGGCTATGAAATCGCTGCGGCCATGTATAAGAACGGCGCGGACGTCGTCTACCATGCGGCCGGAGGAACGGGCGCCGGGCTTTTCCGGGCGGCCAGGGAAGCCGGACGTTGGGCGGTCGGCGTCGATGTCGATCAATCCTCTCTCGCTCCCGGGCTGGTCCTCACAAGCATGACGAAAAACGTCGATGTCGCCGTCTACGAAAGCATCAAGGCTGCGGCCGCGGGGCGGTTTACGGGCGGATTGAAAACCTTCGGCTTGAAGGAAAACGGCGTCGGCTTCGTCTCCAATCTTGCGAATAAAGACCTGATTCCCGCCGAGGTCCTGGCTAAAGCCCAGGCCGCCCGGGAGAGGATCATCTCCGGGAAAATCGTTGTTCCCGCGTCCGGGCAGGACAAGCCCCGGATCGAGCAACGGGAGCTCCAGGCGGTTCTCTTCGGTTTGAAAGTCGAGATCGCATCCGTCGTCGACCTGCTCGACGCCGATCTCAAGCGCAGCGCTGCGGCTCTCGCCGGGACCGGCCTCGTCGGCGTTCAGGCTCGGGCCATCCTCAAACAGCTGTACGACACCCAGCCGTATATCATCGACTGCGACACGGTCAGCGACCGGGGCATCATGCTCACGGTCGAGCCGGCCGAGCACCGGGCTTCGGAAGGTTCCGACATCAGCGCTCAAGCCCACATGGTCCGGCTGTTGGCCACTCGAAAACCCGTTATCAGCGGACTTTTTTCTTCGGTGGAAGGCCTGCCGGCCATCGCCTTCCACCACCCCATCTTCGCCGCCGGAGAAAAATTCATCGGTTCGATTTCGGCTCTCTTCTCCCCCGAGTACCTTCTGGCCAGCATCATCGGACCGATCTCCTCCAATCTTCCGGTCGATATTTTTCTGATGCAGCCCGACGGTCTGGTTCTCTACGACGCGGACCCGAAACAGGTCGGGCTCAACGTCTTCACCGACCCGATGTACCGGCCCTTTCCGGAGCTCCGGGCGCTGGCCAGGCGTGTCGCCGCAGAAAAGGAAGGGACGGGCGAATACCGGTTCCTCGAAAAAGGCGCCGGCCCGGCCACGATCGAAGTCGCCTTCTGGCGGACGGTCGATGTTCACGGGACGGAATGGCGCCTGGTGATCACCTGCGCCAAAGACAGCATCGTCAAATAGCGAAAACGCGTCTCCGGCCGAAGTCCCGAATATGACCGATTTTTTCCGCATCGGTTATCAACCGGTATCGGCTTGGTTTTTCATAATTCTTTCCATGATTATTCTGCTTTTTCGCAACGGTTGAGAGAATTCGTTCTTTTCCCCGGCCTCTCGGGCGTCGTCTCCATTCCCCCGCAGACTCTTTATAATGAAGACATTGGAGACGATCCGGGAGAAACGGCCCGCGGCGGCGGGAAGATAAATCAAACTCGATTTGATTGGAAAATCGATTTAAATTATAATGATAAAGAGGTTAATCACCATGAAAAAATATGAGAAAAAGAACAAAAAAAAGAAAGCCGAAAAGACCGGCGTGAGAGCCAAGGCGGCCCTGAAGAAGAGCGGCCCGGAAAAGCGCGGACGGAAACCCAATCCTTACGCCAAAACCAACCGGGCCTTGATCATTGAAATCAAGAAAGATTTCACGAAGGTCAAGAGATTCAGCCGGAAGCTTCAGAAACACGCCCTGATGCTCCAGGCCGAACAAACCGTCCTGATGAAAGAACTGGAGGCCAGCCTCGTTAATCTGAAGGCCTGTTTTAAAAAGAAAAAATAAGCGCGCCTGGAGAGACTCGAACTCCCGACCCGCTGCTTAGAAGGCAGCTGCTCTATCCACCTGAGCTACAGGCGCGCCGGACCGGCGGTGGCGTCGAATCAAGGCCCCCGTCGGGGCGTCTCGGGGAGGACGGATTCGAACCGTCGACCTCTTGCTCCCAAGGCAAGCGCGCTAACCAGGCTGCGCCACTCCCCGC
>CAYPKX010000188.1:0-5673 GCA_964411395.1 uncultured Eubacteriales bacterium
ATCTCGGACTGACCGTAGTGACCGCATCGGCGTACAGGATCCCGGCCTTCAACAATCTCAACCGTCCGAAAAATTCGAGATCTTCAGGTCGAAAGAGCTCCTCGGGCAGCCCGGCCCGGCCGAGGAGGCCCGGGTCGCAGAGACCCTGGTAGGCGAGGTTATGGATGGTGAACACGGATCGGATGTCCCGATAGAACGGATCGCGGGTGAAGGCGTACCGGATATACGCCGCGCCGGCAGCCGTCTGCCAATCATGAAAGTGGACGATGTCGGGAACGAATTCGAGTCGCCGAAGAGAGAGCAGGGCCGCCCGGGAGAACCAGGCGAATCGATCGCCGTTGTCCGGATCGTCCCCGGATGATGTCCCGTAGACGTGTTTCCGCCCGAACCATTCCTCATTCTCGATAAACCAGGCTGGCAGGCCGGATCCGAGGGATTCATACACGGCGGGCAGTCCGGTTCCGGAGGCGGCCCGGAGCTCGAGATCGACGGCTTTTTCCCGGATGTTCCGGTAGAGCGGTAGGATAAGGCGCGCATCGTGACCGGCCGCGCGCAGAGCCTGAGGGAGGGCCGAGGCCACATCGGCCAATCCTCCGGTCTTGACGAAGGGAACAGCCTCGGAAACGATGAACGCGATCTTCATTCGCGCTTCATGATACGCCCATTCCCCCTCCTTGCCAAACCCGGTCTGAATCGTTAAGATGGCCGGGCGATGAGGATCGAAGTGACGGCCGCGGTGATTCATAACGACGGCCGGATCCTGATCTGCCGGCGCCGGGAGGGGAAGTCGTTCGGGGGGCTCTGGGAATTTCCCGGAGGAAAAACGGAGCCCGGGGAAACGTCCGAAGACGGCCTCCGGCGCGAGATCGAAGAGGAGATGGGATTGGACATCCAGG
Organism: uncultured Eubacteriales bacterium; assembly: GCA_964411395.1. Taxonomy (GTDB): domain Bacteria; phylum Acidobacteriota; class Aminicenantia; order Aminicenantales; family UBA4085; genus JAAZPG01. Next base: position 897 of record CAYPKX010000188.1, read on the forward strand.
TCGGAAAACGTCTGGGTTCGTCTCTGTTCGGCGAGCCGGAGGGCGGGATCGAGCTGATCGCTTTTTCCGCAGGCCTCCGTTCGTCTCCCGAATGCCTTCTCCGCGATCACGATGAAGCCCGCTGGATCGCCCCATCCGAGCTCGAAGCCTTCGAATTCGCTCCCGCCGACCGACCGTTCGTCGCTCTTCTTCTGAGCCGGGAGGAAGCCCGGTGACTCCCTCCGTCATTCTTCGGCCCGGCAAGGACAAGGCCGTCCGGAACCGCCATCACTGGATTTTTTCCGGGGCGGTCGAACGTCTTCCCGATTTCGAAGACGGAAGCCTCCTTCCTGTCAGAGACGCCAAGGGCGGCTTTCTCGGATACGGATACTTCAATCGCCGCTCGGCGATCCTCGGACGGATGTTGACGTTCGATGATACGGCTCCGGAGCAGGCCCTGGCCGAAAACATCAAGCGGGCGATCGCCCTGAGGACTCGAATGCTCGGCGAGACGACCGATGCCTGCCGGCTCATTAACGGAGAAGGCGACGGGATCCCCGGCCTGATCGTCGACCGGTACGGTCCCCTTCTCGTCCTCCAGGTCTCGACCCTGGGGATCGAACGGCTGAAACCGCTGGTCCTGGAGCTTTTAGGCAAACAGATCGGCGCTGAAACCATCCTGGAGAAATCCAATCTCCCGTCGCGGAAAGAGGAAGGCCTGGAGCCCTTCGAAGGGCTCCTTCACGGACCGCCGGCCGACAGGGTCGAAATCCGGGAAAAGGATCTCCGTTTCCTCGTCCATCCGGCCGCCTCGCAGAAAACCGGTTTTTATCTCGACCAGCGCGCCAACCGGGAAATGGTCCGCGGCCTGGCCGGGGGCCGAAGAGTGATGAACGCCTTCTGTTACACCGGCGGCTTCACTGTCGCCGCCCTGGCCGGAGGAGCCGTCTCTGCGGCGAGTCTCGATGCCTCCGCCCCGGCCGTGGAGCTGGCCCGGCAGAATGTCGCCCTCAACGGACTCGAACGTCCGGATAACGCCTTTATGGCCGGAGACGTCTTCGAAGTCTTCCGAGCAGGGACCCTGGACTACGACCTCATCATTCTCGACCCTCCGGCCTTCGCCAAACGCAAGTCGGATGTCGTGGGAGCCTGCCGGGGATATAAAGACATCCACCGGCTCGTTTTCCAGAAGTGCCCGCCAGCGGCGCTCGTTCTGACGTTTTCCTGCTCCTACTTTGTCGACGAAAAGCTCTTTCGACAGGTCATCTTTCAAGCGGCAATTGAAGCCCGCCGCCGGGTTTGCCTTATCGGCCGGCACCGCCCCTCGGCCGACCATCCGGTCAATGTCTTTCATCCGGAAGGGGACTACCTGAAAGGCTTTCTCCTTCACGTCGACTGATATTTTCGGCCGATTTTTCGCCCGGTTCCGGGACCGAGGCCGGACGATTGTGATAGAATGTCCCCTGCCCGGCCGGGAATTGCTTCCTCCGGGCCCGGAAGGAGAGACTTCACATGACCGTACCGACCCGGTTGAATGATCCGGATTTTCTCGAGGATTTTCGCCGCATTTTTCGGACCGCTTCGATCATCGGCCTCGGGATGATCGTCAGCCTGGCGCTGTATCTCGCCCTGGCAGAATTTATTCGCGCTCGTTTCCGCCCGTTTCTTGGCTTTCTTTCAGGAACGCTTCCCGAGGGCTCGCGTCCCGTCTTGCGCTACGCGTTTTTCGCCGCGGCTGTCGCATCGGTCGTTTTGCTCCGTTTTCTTCACGGCCGCATGCTCCGGAAAGCGGCCGCGGCCGAAATTCCGGGAGAGGCCTTGAAGATCCTTTCCCGGACGTCCTCGGTCATTCTCGCCCTTTCGGAGTTCCCGGCGCTCCTCGGCCTGATCCTGTTCTTTCTGGCCGGTTACAATCGTGATTTTTACCTCCTCCTCTTCGTCTCCCTCTTCCTTCTTTTCATGTATTTTCCGAGATTGAAAAGCTGGGAAGACACCCTTCAGAAACATCCGCCGGTCTGCCCGCGATGAAAGAACAAGGCTTGATGAAAATCCGGTTTCTCGGCGCATCCCGGCAGGTCACCGGATCCAAATTTCTTTTGGAAACGGACGGCCGGCTTTTATTGGTCGATTGCGGCCTCTACCAGGAACGCGCGTTCCAGAGCCGCAACTGGGATCGATTCCCCGTCCCTCCCGGAGACATCGATTCGATCCTCCTGACCCACGCCCACCTCGACCATTGCGGGTACATTCCCCGGCTTGCGGCCGACGGATTCAAAGGCCGGATCCTGGCGACGGCGCCGACGGCTGAACTGGCCCGGATCATCCTTCTCGATTCGGCTCACATCCAGGAAGAGGATGCGGCCTTTAAGAAGAAACGCCACGCCAAAGAAGGCCGCACCGGGCCTCATCCCGAAGTTCCCCTGTATACGATCGGGGACGCCGAGGAATCGATTTCCCTGTTCGAACCCGTCTCTTATAACAAAAAAATCGCCCTAAGCCGACGGACCTCCGCCGCGTTCCGGGACGCCGGACACATTCTCGGCTCGGCGATGATCGAGGTCGAATCGGGGGAGGGCGCCGGCGTCCGGCGGATCCTGTTTTCGGGGGATATCGGACGATTCGACAATCCGCTGGTTCAAGATCCTTCGATGTTCGCCGGGACCGATTATCTGGTTATGGAATCGACTTACGGGGACCGGGACCACGAGGATTCCGAGCCGGTCGACGAGCTGCTCGCCCGGATCATCAATGAAACCGCCGGGCGCGGGGGCAAAACCCTTATTCCCGTTTTCGCCATGGAACGCGCCCAGGAAGTGCTGTATTTTCTCGGCAAGCTTTTCCGGGCCAAGCGCATTCCGGCGGTTCCGGTCGTCCTGGACAGCCCGATGGCCGTCGAAGTCACTCGAATCTTCAATCGGTATCCGTCCTATCTGGATGAGGAAGCCAAGGCCATCATCCGGTCCGGACGTCCCTTGTTTGAATTTCCCGGTTTGCGCCTGACCCCGTCGGCCGAAGATTCCAAGTCGATCAACCGACTGGAAGGTCCGGCGGTCATTCTGGCCGGTTCGGGAATGGCCACCGGCGGCCGGATCAAACACCATCTCAAGCAATCGATCGGACGGTCGGAAACGACCGTTCTGTTCGTGGGATTCCAGGCCGAGGGCACGCTGGGACGGATCATTCTGGACGGAGCGAAAGACGTCCGGATTCTCGGCGAAAAACTCCCGGTTCGGGCCCGGATCGAGCGGATCAACGGATTTTCCGCTCACGCCGGCAAGGATGAGCTGCGGCGCTGGCTCGGGGGATTCACCCGCCGGCCTCGCCGGATCTTTCTCTGCCACGGGGAGGAGGACGTGTCTCTCGGTCTGGCCGAGGAGCTGAAAGCGGAGGGATGGAAAGTTTCCGTGCCCCGCTACGGCGAGGAGTTCGAGCTGAACTGAGGGGAGAGGGAAAGGACATGCCGCAAACGCCGCCCGTTCCCAAACACCCCTGGCGGATTCTCAAACTCGTCGAGCTCGGCCTGATCGCCGTCCTGATCGTCCTGCTCGCCGTCACTGTCGTTCAACGATTATCGAAACCGTCGGAAATCCCGACCCTCCTCCTGTCCGAAATCATCGTCGGCGAAGTCCGGCTCGGGACATTTCTGGATACTCTTTCGGTCGAAGCGACCATCCAGCCCTTGCAGACGGTTTACCTGGATTCTCCGGAAGCCGGGCGCGTCGAAAAAAAATTCGTCGACGTCGGCTCCATCGTCCGGGAAGGGGATCCCATCCTTCTTCTGGACAATCCGACCCTGGAAACGGACATCATGACGAGGGAGGCCGAAGCTCTCCAGCAGGCCAACGCCATTCGCAACACCCGCCTGGCCCTTGATCAGTACAAGCTCCAACTGGCCCAGCAGGTTTCTGAAATCGACAATGAGCTTCAGCAGCAGAAGAAGCTCTACGAGCGGTATCAGGAGCTGGACAAAGACAGCTTGATCTCCAAGCATGAATTCGAAAAAGCCCGGGACCAGTACGAATACCTGCGCAAACGCAAGGAGCTGGTGGAGAAAAGCCAGAAAAGCGACCTGGCTCTCCGCAACGGACAGCTTCAGGATGCGGAGGAAGGGCTGCGCCGCCTCGAGACGCACCTCGATGCCGCAAGGACGCGTCTGGACAATCTGACGGTCAAGGCGCCGGCGCCCGGACAAATCACCTCGCTTTCGGCCGAACTTGGCCAAACGAAGTCGGCCGGAGAGAGGCTGGGACAGATCGATTCATCCAAAGGCTTCAAAGCCACGGCTTTCATCGAAGAAAGCGTGATGGGACGGGTTGAGGTCCGGGAAAGCGGGACGTTCGAAATGGAGGGGAACCGGTTCCAGTTGATCCTGACAAAGATCTTTCCGGAGGTCCGGGAGGGCCGATTCGAGGCCGAATTCTAGTTTCTGGGGGAACGCCCCAAGACGATCAGGCGCGGGCAGACCCTTCACGTCCGTCTGGCCCTCGGAGAACATCCCGACACGTTGATCCTCGACACGGGAGACTATCTTCAAGCAACCCGGGGGGAATGGGTGTTTCGCCTCGAGCCCGACGCCCGTTCCGCCGTCCGGATTCCCGTCCGGACCGGCCGCCGGAATCCCGAAACGGTCGAGATTCTCGAAGGCCTGAAACCGGGAGACCGGGTGATCGTCTCCTCGTATGAACGTATTGAGAAGGCCCCGAAAATCAACTTGAAATGAACCGTTGCGGGGCCGGGAGGCTGGTGAGATCATGAAACGCCGAACGGCCGTTCCCCTGATGATTCTTGTGGGAATCAG
>CAYPKX010000189.1:0-5626 GCA_964411395.1 uncultured Eubacteriales bacterium
CTCCGTCGGTGGGAAAATCGTTTACGAACAGCGCTTGGGAAGCAGAAACATGTGGGAAGTCGTTCTCCCCTTCGCCTGGAACGAGGGGGCTTCGTCCTTTCCCGGGTCCGAGCCGGAATGGGGAGCGAACCTCGGCGATGCCGCCCTGGCCGTCAAGCGGGCGTTTTATTTCAACCGGGACCGCGGCTCGATGCTCAGCGGCACCGCCGAGCTGATCCTCCCGACCGGCGACAGGGAATCCGGGACGGGCAAAGGAACGTTCATTCTCGAGCCGTTCCTGGCCTTCGGCCAAATCCTTCCGGCCGATTTCTTTTTTCAGGCCCAAGCCGGGATGGAGATTCCCTTCGACAAATCCCGGAGCGCCAACGAGGCTTTTCTTCGCGTCGCTTTCGGCAAAAGCTTCAGCTTCAAACCGTTCGGAGCGCCTTGGTCGCCGATGATCGAGCTCCTGGCGGCCAAAGAGCTGGTCTCGGGAGAAAAGATCGTCACCGACATCGTTCCCCAGCTTCAGATCGCCCTCAACAAGCGCCATCACGTCCGGCTCAATATCGGAGTCCGGCTGCCGTTGACCGAGCGGGAAGGCCGCCGGGCCGTGATCATGGCCTACCTTCTCTGGGACTGGTTCGACGGAGCTTTCCTCGATGGATGGTGAGATCATGAGAAAACGAATGATTTATCCCGGACTCGTCGCGGCCGCCGTCTTTCTGGCGACCGGAGCCGCCGTTCGAATTCCTCCTTTGTTCGTCGCTTCCGACCGGTGCCAGGCCTGCCACAACGGCCTGACGACATCCCGGGGCGAGGATATCTCCATCGGGACCGACTGGCGGGCCTCGATGATGGCCAACGCCGCCCGGGATCCCTACTGGCAAGCCGCCATCCGCCGCGAAACGCTGGCCAATCCGAAAATCGCCGCGGCCGCCGAACATGAATGCTCGGCCTGTCACATGCCCATGGACCGCTATCAGGCCAAAGCCCAGGGAGGGACAGGGCGGGTTTTCGTTCACTTCCCCGTTGTTCCTCAAACCGGGCCCGAAGCCGCCCTGGCCCTCGATGGAGTCTCGTGCACGATCTGCCACCAGATCGGCCCTGAAAAGCTGGGCCAAAAGGAGAGCTTCTCCGCCGGATTCACCGTCGAGACAACCGCTCCAGCCGGACAGAGGCGGGTCTTCGGCCCGTATGATATCGACCGGGGGCGGCAAACCGCGATGCGATCCTCCTCGGGCTTCCATCCCGAGAAAGCCGCTCATATCCGCGGGTCCGAGCTCTGCGCCTCCTGCCACACCCTGTTCACTCATGCCTTCAACGACAAGGGGGAGGTTACGGGCGAGCTTCCGGAACAAGTCCCCTACCTGGAATGGAAACACAGCGCTTTCAACGGGAAGGCGGAGTGCCAAAGCTGCCATATGCCCCGAGCCGAAGGGAAGGCGCCGATCTCCTCGACGCTGGGGCAGTTGCGCGAGGAATTCGCCCGGCATGTCTTTCGCGGGGGCAACTTCCTCATGCCCCAGATCCTCAACCGGTTCCGCAACGAACTCGGCGTCACGGCCGAGCCGCTCGAGCTGAACGCGGTTTCATCCCGGACGGTCGAGCATCTCCAGCGGGCGGCGGCCCGGATTTCCATCGACAATCCCCGGCTCGAAGACGGTGTGTTCAAAACCGAAATCGCCATCTCGAACCTGGCCGGACACAAGCTGCCGACGGCTTACCCGTCGCGGCGGATCTGGATTCATTTCGCCGTTCTGGACAACCGGGGAATCGTGGTTTTCGAATCCGGAAAACTCAATCCGGACGGCTCGATTGCCGGTAACGACAATGACGCCGATCCCTTCCGTTACGAGCCTCATTACACCGAAATCCGTTCAACAGACGAAGTTCAGATCTATGAGCCCATCCTCGGCGCACCCGACGGCCGGGTGACGACCCTGCTGCTGGCGGCCACTCATTATCTGAAAGACAACCGGATTTTACCGAAGGGCTTCGACAAGGCATCCGCTTCCGCCGATATCGCGGTGAAAGGCGGCGCGGCCGGGGATTCCGATTTTATGGACGGGGGCGACATCATCCGCTATGCCGTTCCAGTCGAGGCCGCCGCGGGACCGTTCACGGTCAAAGCCGAGCTCTACTACCAGCCGATTTCGTACCGTTGGGGCCGGAATGTCGAGGACCGGCCTTCGGCCGAAGCGGAACGCTTCGCCGGTTATTTCAAGGCCATGGGAACGTCTTCGGGGATCGTTCTGACGCGGGCGGAGGCCAAATCCCGATAACCCTCCGACTCGTCGCTTCAGCCCCCGGCTCGGATGCGATTTTTGTTTGACTCGCCCTCCGGCCGCGTGCTATAAAAGTCGTTCAAGCTCATGAAATCGTTTAAAAACATCCTGATACCCCTCGTTCTCGCCGGCAGCCTCCCCCTGATGAATTGCGCCAAGGCCAAGCCGGCGGTCCAACCGAAAGCCGAGATTCCGGTTTCCGCTCCGGCGGCTCCCCCGCCCAAGGCGAACCCGGATGTTGAGGTCATCCACGTCCCGGACCAGACGATCATTCCCGCCGAGGAGAAATTGCTCGCGGCCAAGGACACCCCGGCCAACGGGCTGACGGCCGACGAGGCGGTCATCTCCCTCGATGATGCTTTGACCGTCTACCAGGAAGCCAAAGACGCCCGGGAACGGGGCGATTTTGAAACGGCCATCGGCTTTCTGGATGAAGCCTACGGGATGCTCCTCCGGCTGCCGATCAAGGCCGATTCCCCCCTCATCCAGGAGAAGGACAACCTCCGCCTTCTGATCGCCCAGCGCATTCAGGAATACAATGCCGCCCGGCGCAATCCGGCCGTCAGCAATCACAAATCCATCCCTTTGACCGATAACGCCTGGGTCGAACGGGAGATTAAATCCTTCCTGGGGCCCGAGCGAAAGGCCTTCGAAGAGGGGTACCGGCGGTCGGGATTCTATAAGGATTACATCCTTGAAGAACTGCGGAAAACCGGCCTTCCGGACGATCTTCTCTGGCTCCCAATCGTCGAGAGTCTGTTCAAGCCTTTGGCCCTGTCCTCCGCCCGCGCTCTGGGGCTCTGGCAATTCATCCGGACCACCGGATTGAACTACGGATTGAACCAGGACAAGTATGTCGACGAACGTCGCGATCCCTATAAATCGACCATCGCCGCGATCAAGTACCTGGAACACCTCCATTCGTTCTTCGGGGACTGGACGACGGCTTTGGCGGCCTATAACTGCGGCGAGGGATTCGTCCAACGAGTCATCAACTCCCAGAATATCAGTTACCTGGACAATTTCTGGGATCTGTTTCAACGGCTTCCCTACCAGACCGCCCGTTATGTTCCCCGGTTCATCGCCGTCGTCAAGATCATTCGTGAACCGGCCAAATACGGAATCACCCTCCCCGAACCCTATCCGCCGCTGAAGTTCGATACGATCGAAATCAACCATCCGTCCAAGTTGAGCTCGCTGGCCGCCACGCTCGGCATCGAAGCCGCGGAGCTCGAGATCCTCAATCCGGAGCTTCGTTACCAGTCCACGCCGGACAAAACCTACGCCTTGCGAGTTCCCGTCGGAACCGGCGACAAACTCCTGGCCGCCCTGGCCAACATCCCGAAATACGTCCCCCCCGAGTATGCCCAGCATAAGGTGAAAAGCGGAGAAACGCTTTCGACCATCGCTCGGCGCTATAACACGTCCGTAGCTAATTTACAGCGAATCAATAATTTAAAAGGAACGATGATCCGGGTCAACCAGGTACTTCGCATCCCCACCCGGGGATGAACCGGTATCGAGGGCCTCTTTCCATTGAAATTCCCTGGATCCCGCGAATTGATCATCAATAAATAGCGCCACATCCCATCGGCCGAGCGGCATCGCGCCGCTCACGGGGAATTCATCCCAGGCAAGAAATCGTCCGAATTCGCTCCCGTCCTCCCCCACCAGGATCCGATCGGACGCCCGGGCGAGCTTTCCTTCGGGATCGTACCATTTCCAGACGAGGCGATGGGCCCCTCGCAAAGCGCGAAAGTCGACGACGGCGCAGATCGTCTCATCGCGTCCGCGGATAAAACTGTCGCCGACCAATGAAAAGTCCGCCCAATCGGCCGTTCGCGTCACCTTGGCGCAGAGAATGAAGCGGTCCGGGACCGCAGCCGGCGGAAGGGCCTCGACTTTCGGAGCCAGCCGGATGCAGGAACAGAAGGCCGCCGCCAACACGGCAAAAAAAAGAAGCCGGACGCCCGGAACGCGGAGCATGACTCATTATCCCACGGGACGCCGCCCGGCGGAAGAACCCGGAATTGACTTATGCCCATTTCCCCCCTATCATCCTGATCAGGATTGTCCGCGAGTTGAGAGGAAGATCGATGGAGACGTCCGGAGAGCATTTGGACGGGAAGGCCTTTTATTATGCCTTCCTGGCCGGAACAAAAAAAATCCTGGACAACCAGAAGGAACTGAACCGGATCAATGTTTTTCCGGTACCGGATGCGGACACGGGTTCCAACCTGGCCTCGACCCTCCGGGCCGTCGTCGAACGGGTTCGGCCCCACCGGTCCTTCGCCGCGACCTCGACGGCCATCGCCGCCGCCGCCCTGGAGGGCGCCCGGGGAAACTCAGGCGTGATTTTCGCCCAGTTTCTCTACGGCCTCGGGGTCGAATCCGGCGGCTGCCTCGAAATCTCTCTCCGCCGCATCGCCCCGGCTCTCCGGCGGGCCGTTCGCCATATGTATGAGGCGATCGCCGATCCGGTGGAAGGGACGATGATCACCGTCCTCCGGCGCTGGGCGGAATACCTGGAGTCTCGGAAAGAGGAAACCGGGAATATTCTCCGGATTCTCTGCGATTCCCAGGACCGGGCCAGGGAAGCCCTGCAGGACACCCGGCACCGCCTGGAAGCCATGAAAAAGGCCGGAGTGGTCGATGCCGGGTCCAAAGGCGTCGTCCTCTTTCTCGAGGGAGCGATCGATTTTCTCATTAAACCCTCGCACAAAAAGATCGTTTCGCTGAGGGCGGAAGCGATCACCATCGAAGAGACGGAAGCCGTTTCGGCCGACCCGGCCGGCCTCCGCTATTGCACGGAGGCCTTGATCCGCCGCCGGCCGGAAACATCCGGGTCGAGTCTGGACAAGGACGCGTTGAAAAGCCTGGTCTCGAGTTTTGGCGACTCGCTGGTCATTGCCGGCTCCAGAGACGCTCTTCGCCTTCACATCCATACCGATGAACCGGCCGAGCTCTTTTACCGGATCCGCGATTTCGGCCTCCTCGTCCAACAGAAAGCCGACGACATGCGGCGGCAGTACGAGGCGGCCCATGCCCGAAAACGGGCCGTCGCCCTGGTGACCGATTCCACCTGCGACCTGCCGGCCGCGGCCCTCGATTATCACCAGATTCATGTGGTTCCTCTCCGCTTGAATTTCGGAGAGAGCGCCTACCTCGACAAAGCGACGGTCTCCCCCGACCGGTTCTACACCATGCTGGACGAAGAGCGGGAATTTCCCAAATCGGCCCAGCCCAACGCCAAAGCCTTCGAAGATATCTACACCCGCCTGGCCGCTCATTACGATTCGATCCTCTCCATCCACCTGTCCGCAAAGCTCTCCGGACCTTATTCCAGCGCCACCGCGGCC
>CAYPKX010000190.1:0-1946 GCA_964411395.1 uncultured Eubacteriales bacterium
GCCCGCCTCCTATTCCAAATTGCAACCATCACTGTACACTAGCCGGTCGCATCCCATATTTCAATTGTTGAATTCATTCTTTCTCCTTTGCGCTGATCATAATCCTCTTCATGAGGAATTTTTCCAGACGGTAGCTATCATCTCATTATTTTGTCCCAGCCGTAGTGCTGTCAGCGGCAAAGCAATTGCTTTTCTTTGACATCTGATACCTATGGCAGTTGTCGGGATCGCTTTCGATCATTCCTGTACTTTCCTGAAAACGTCAAAATGAAGTTTAAATATTATTTCTTTGTTTCTTGTGTATCTTGAGGCGCAGGGATAGATGAATCCTCTGTTTCCTTTTCAATGTTATTCTCATCATCAGGTTCTTTAGTTCTTTTAGCGATTTTGCTGTAATATTTTTTGATGCGGCTTAGTGCTTTTATTGCTTCGTCGCCTTCAAGGACATCCCGCTTTAATACTTCTCCGGAAAGCACTTTCAATATTTCTTCGGAAGAAGCGAGCACGCCCCCTGATATTTTCCTTAATTCTCGCCGAATATGAAAAATGATCTCATCAGAACAGATCAAAGCTCCGAGAAGAAACCGGTTTATCGTGAGGAATTTCTCATGGAATTCTTCGCGAGCGTCTTTAGCGAGACCCTCCTTGCACACGATATAGAGCTTTTCCCGGATCTCTTCGTTCTTGACATCCAAATCGATAAGATTGAACGAACAAATCAGGTCCGCGCCAATCGGTTGCTCAAATTTAATTTTGTAGATACACCAAGATGCTCCATTCGTCAGAATTGCCCATTGAACTCCGCTATTTGCGCAATAGTCCAGGGCCTGCCGAAGATGAGAATCTTTAAGGTCAATTCCGATAGCCTTAGCTTCAACGAGAAATTCGATTTTATTATCGAACTTTATTGCGAGATCGCAAAAAGTACCTCTTACGGAATATTCAGACGTGAGATCCATGTATTTATCGTAACCGAATATTTCTGCAAAGATATCTTTAATAATGGAGAGGGTATCGGTTTCGTTGACGTCTCTGTCTTTCGCCGTTTTTAAAACCTGTTGGAATCTGGGGACACTTTTAATCAATCGCTCGTCTACACGTTTTGGAATCATCGAAACCTCCTCCATAGAGTTATTAAGGCCGAGCCGAGTAAGCCCGGAATTCCCTGCAATTTAATACTTATGCTTTACCCAAGACATTTTACAAAGAAAAAAAACGCTTTTAGTTTTTGAAACATGCAAAACCCGTCTCCCAGCAAGTCGTGCGACATCGGCTTGATTTAATCCATATCAACCCTTTAACATTCGAAACAATAATTTTGAAAATACTTGACAGTCAGGGACAACGGTTCGGCTCATGATGCGTTCCCTGTCAACTTCCCGCCCTACTGAAAGCATGTTAATGGATATTTCCGCCGATGACAAGTGAAAAAACGGCCATATTTATAAATATATCAACGTATTACTTGATTTTAACTTTCATTTTGTAAAAATCTTCCTCCTTAGAAACTAAGCGGGCGCATTTCATTTTTCCCGGCGGATGTCCTCCTTGAGCTTCGCGATATCCTCCCGCAGGGCGAGGATTTCCCGGTGTTGTTCCCGAAGGGCCGACCGCTGCTCTTGGACGACCTTGGTCAGGACGGCGACCAGGTCCATGGCGTTCAGACCCTTTCGGTCGTTCATCGCGACCAGCTCGGGGACGTCCTCGGCGATGAATCCGATGTAGGTCTCACCGTCGCTTTCCCGGTATTGGAATTTGACCGGCTCGAGCTTGTCGAAAGCGGCTTCGGCTTCTCCGGCCGGCAGGGTTTCGATGTTTTCCTTGAACTCCCGGCTGGAGCCGTCGACCCAGACTCCGCCGTTGCAAAAGGCTCCGTTTGTCCCGACTTCCAGCAAATAGGAGGGCGTTTTTTTGATCCCGACGGCGCCGTTGAATCTCAGCTTGTC
>CAYPKX010000190.1:1956-2789 GCA_964411395.1 uncultured Eubacteriales bacterium
GTGGTTGACGGGGTGTTTTCAATGTACAGCTTGTTGGCTCCCAATTCGTTGTATCCGGCGCAATTGCCGATGAAGACATTTCCGTATCCGCTGTTGTTCAAGCGGCCCGTTTCTTTCCCGATAAAGACGTTGTCGTTGCCGCTGTTTTGTTCCCCCGAGCTCCCGCCGATGAAGACGTTGTCCATTCCCCGGGTGATGGCATACCCGGCATAGGCTCCGACGACCGTGTTCCAGCTTCCGTCATTGCCGTAGCCGCTTTGAAAGCCGAAAAACGAGTTCCCCTGCCCGGACACGTTCTTGAATCCGGCTTCATGCCCCACGAAGCAATTGTCCGATCCGGAGAGATTCTCCAAGCCGGCCCGGGCTCCGACGAAAACGTTTTCGTCAGCCGTGCTTTTATTGCCGGCCTGGAATCCGATGTACGTGTTTTCCCATCCGGTTTTATTCAATTTTCCCGCGGCCCGCCCGACGGACGTATTGGCGTACCCGGATGTGTTGGCGTACCCGGCCTGCCGGACGAAAAAGGAATTATTCACCCCGGTCGTGATCCCAAAGCCGGCTTCCAGGCCGTAGAGCGTGTTGGAGGCTCCTTCCGTCCCTTCGACGCCGATCCAATCCTGCGGCCGGAAATCCGCCGCCAGGTTGAATTCTCCTTTCGCAGTCCCTGTCAAATCCGCCTTTCCGCTTCCCAGGGCGGATTCCGCGGCTTTCACCCGCTCCCCGCCCGTCGGCGGCTCCGAGACCACGCCCCAGCCCGGCCCCTCGGCGACGACGAACGCCCGGCCTTCCGACCAACTCCCCTGGGCGGCATTGACCATCGCCCCGACGTACCA
>CAYPKX010000190.1:2799-5625 GCA_964411395.1 uncultured Eubacteriales bacterium
ACCAGACATAGCGTCCCCCGTTGAGGAGGGCTTCATCGGCCGACGGCGTCCAGGAGAACGCCTGCCCGGGGATCTCCTTGACGAGGACGGGCGCGGCCTGGGCGGCCATGGCTTCATATGTCCGAACGATTCCTCCCCCCCGCGCCTCGAAAACCGCGACCTTGTAGGTCAGGGCCCAGGGCACGGACGTCCAGCTGAACGTCGGGCAGGCTTGCCGGACCACCGCTTCGCCGCGTTCGGCTCCGGGCGAGACGGCGACCGGTCCTTGGCCGCCGGCCGAAACCGATCCGGCCAAAAACGCCAATCCCAGAAAACCCCAAACGACTCCTTTTTTCATGGTTCCCTCCTTTTCGATGAAAAAAAAAGCGAAGGGGAATGAAGGCGGATGATCGATGTCGACGGAAGAGTGGAATGGAAAAGAAAGCCTCCCCGCCTCAAGATCTCCGGCCATCCTTTCCCGGGCCTCAATCCGGTCAGAGGAGAAAAAACACTACGGGCTTTCCCGTTTCTTGAGGATAAAATACGACGGCCCGGAGGGGAAGTCAATCCTCCCGGAAAAGGCGGAGGGCGATCCTTTTCGTCGCGGCGGCGGCTCGTTTTCGAACCGGATTGCGGTATAATTATCAATTGCGGAGAGCGGGGCCGGGTCGGCTCCTGGAAATCGGGATAAGGAAGGCGCGCATGAAGTGGCGGGACCGGAGGATCAGCGGCAACGTGGAGGATCGGCGGAGAATCGGCGGCAAACAAGTGGCCGTCGGCGGGGGCATCGGCGGCATCATCCTGGTCATTCTGTTCGCTCTTCTCGGCGGCAATCCGGAAGACGCGACCCGGATCTTGGAGCAGGGAGGGATGGAAACGGGGGCAGGGGAAACCCGTCCCCTCACCGAGGAGGAAATCCAGGAAGGCCGGTTCGTCGGCGTCGTCCTGGCTGAAACCGAGGACGTCTGGAACGGGCTCTTTCAGGAAGCCGGGCGCTCCTACCGGGAGCCGAAGCTCGTTCTTTTTTCGGAACGGATCTCCTCGGCTTGCGGCTTCGCCGGCGCCGCCTCCGGACCGTTTTATTGTCCCGGGGACGAACGGGTCTACATCGATCTCGACTTTTTCAAGCAAATGCAGGACCGTCTCGAAGCCGGCGGCGATTTCGCCCTGGCCTACGTCATCGCCCACGAAATCGGCCACCATGTCCAAAACCTGCTCGGGATCACGGACAAAGTCATGGCCCAGCGGAACCGGCTGGAGGAGGAGGAGTTCAACCGTCTCATGGTCCGCCTCGAGCTCCAGGCTGATTTCCTGGCCGGCGTCTGGGCCTACTACGCCGACCGGACCGCCGGCCTTCTCGAGGAAGGGGATATCGAGGAAGCGATGAACGCGGCCGCCGCGGTCGGCGACGACCGGATCATGAGGCAGACGCAGGGATACGTCGTCCCCGACGCGTTCACCCACGGGACGTCCGAACAGCGGGTTCGGTGGTTCTCCAAGGGATTCCAGACCGGCGACATCACCCAGGGCGATACGTTCAAGGCGGGCGGGCTGTAAGCCGCCGGGCGTTCCCGCCTATTTTACCGTCAAGATCCCGCGCAGCCGGATGTCGGCGCTGGAGGATCCGATCATTATCTGGAAATCCCCGGGTTCGATCGTCTTTTTCAGGCGGGCGTCGAGCATGGCCAGCGTCTCGGGCCCGACGTCGAAGCGGACGTTTTTCGTCTCGCCCGGACGGAGGAAAATCCGCCGGAATCCCTTCAATTCCTTGATCGGACGGGCGACCGTGGCCAGAACGTCCCGGACGTAGAGCTGGACGACCTCCTCGCCGGCCCGCGAGCCGGTATTCGTGACCCGGCAGGAGACCGCGGCCGTCCCGCCGGGGGAGATCTCGTTTTTGTCGATGTCCAGGCCGTCGTAGGCGAATTCCGTGTAGCTCGACCCGAAGCCGAAAGGGAAAAGAGGCCGGCCGGTCAAATCCAGGTAATCGTCTCCGCGGCCGGTGGGCTTGTGGTTGTAAGCGAGCGGCAGCTGTCCCTCAAACACCGGGAAGGTCACCGGGAGCCGCCCGGCCGGGTCGGCCTCGCCGAAGAGCACGTCGGCCACGGCCGCGCCCCCGGCTTCGCCCGGATACCAGGCGGCGACGACCCCCGGCACGTCGTCGAGCCAGCCGCTCATCGTGATCGCGCTTCCGCCGATCAGGACGACGATCGTCGGCCGGCCGGCGGCCGCGACTCGCCGGATCAGCTCTTCCTGCCGCCCGGGGAGGCCCAAACGGGCCCGGTCGCGGAACTCGCCTTCCTCGATTCCGGCCACGATGACGGCCGCCTCGGCCGAGGCCGCCGCCCGGACCGCTTCCTCCATTTCCCGGTCGCCGCCGCCGGGGATCCCGGCGTTCCAAACCAGGTTGAAGACCGTCCCTCGCTCGGACTCAAAGTATTCGAGGCGGATGTCATAGGCCTGTCCGCTTTCGAGCTCGACTTCGGCCGTGAGCGTTCGCCGGGTGCGCTTGACCCAGTTGTCGATCAGGAGGCGTCCGTCGAAAAACAGGCGGTATCCGTCGTCGCCGTCGACCCCGATCCGGAAGCGCCCCGATTCGGGAGCGGTCAGGCGGCCGCTCCAGCGGACGGAGAAATCGCCGGGTTCGAGCTTCTCCGGGTCGGGCGAGCCGAGCGTCCACTGGAACTTGATCTGCGGATCGGCCCGGACGAGCACCGGGGTTCCGCGGAGAGCGATGTTGTCGAAATATTCGCCCCGGAGCCCTTCTTCGGTCCGTCCGTCGACTTCGCAGGAGAGGGCCGCCGGCGGAACGGCCGCGGACTCGATGCTCTCCCGGCCGCAGCCCCG
>CAYPKX010000191.1:0-5619 GCA_964411395.1 uncultured Eubacteriales bacterium
CGACAACGTCTCGAAGCACGTCCTCCTCGTCCCGGTTGAGCCCTCCGAATCGGAGTTCGACTTCGGTGAATCCTTCTTCTTCCCGGGTCATCCGGGAACGGGGAACGACGGCGACAACGTCTCGAAGCACGTCCTCCTCGTCCCGGTTGAGCCCTCCGAATCGGAGTTCGACTTCGGTGAA
This sequence comes from uncultured Eubacteriales bacterium, assembly GCA_964411395.1. Taxonomy (GTDB): domain Bacteria; phylum Acidobacteriota; class Aminicenantia; order Aminicenantales; family UBA4085; genus JAAZPG01. The sequence goes on from CAYPKX010000191.1 coordinate 182, forward strand.
TCCTTCTTCTTCCCGGGTCATCCGGGAACGGGGAACGACGGCGACAACGTCTCGAAGCACGTCCTCCTCGTCCCGGTTGAGCCCTCCGAATCGGAGCGCTTCGCCTTCTTCGGGTTCCTCCCGGTCTTCGTCATTATCCCGGTCAACCGGCACGCCGTCGAGGAGCTCATCTTACAGCGCGCCGTCGCGCGGCTCTTCCACATCCCGTTCGTATAGCGCGCCATCCCGGAGCTCTTCCTCGTCGAGGTCTTATCGTACGCCGTCGAGAAACTCGTCTTCCTCCCGTTCTTATAGCTCCCCATCCCGGAGCTCTTCCTCCTCCCGGTCCTATAGCGCGCCTTCTCGCAGTTCGTCTTCTTCCCGGTCTTCATCGGTTTCCCGCTCTTCCTCCTCTTCTTCCTCATCCCGTTCCTCTTCTTCCCGCTCCTCGGGCGGATCGAGGTCTTCGAGCTCCGGACGGCGCCGCTAGCACCCCTTTTTCTGGGTTCTCAGCCGGGATTAGCGAAGAGACAGGACACACTTCCAAGGGGGAGTCAAGCTCCCCCTTCGGCGCTTCACTGTACCCCCGCCCTCATGGACCTGACCATGTCCATGAGGACGAAATCCCCGGCGGTGTCGCTTCATCGTGATCGGGATTTCATTCGCTGTTTCCAAGACGCGACACTTGGGTCCTGTCTCAAAATGTCCGGCTTAAAATTCCAGGGAAACAACCCAACTATTTTCGGGTTCGATGGTCATTCTGTTAGAAACGATAAGGATTTTTCAGCCTTGACTTATCCATTATTCGTACGTATTATGAAAATAAGCGAGCGGAAACGTTCGATATTTTTTCGCAAACCCTGAGAGAGGAGGGAACCTCATGACAAAACGTTTGTGGCGGATGTCTGTTCTCGTCGTCCTGTTGGCAAGCTTTGCGGCGTTGTCCTTTGCCGGGCCGCAAGTCCCGCCGACCCAGAAACACAAGCTGACCTTGGAAAACGGCAAAGTCATTGAAGGCGAGATTGTCGCGGTTACGGCCACGACCATCTCGATCAAGGACGCCGCCCTGGGCGTGATCGCCATCGCCCGGGAAAACATCCTCAAGATCGAACCGCCGCTGGAACAGGCGAAGCCCGCGGTTGCGGCCCCGGCTCCCGCGCCTGCACCCCGTTACGCCGACCAGCCCGTGGCGCCCCGCGCCGGCGGGGGGAACGTGACGTTCGGTTTCAGCCTGAGCGGCGGGATGAGCAACATCAACGGCGGCGATTTCAACCAGTATATCACCGACTACAACCTTTGGGCCGCCGATTACAATGATTATTGGGGCGGCGACTACTATATGGTCGACTGGAAAGAGATGAAATGGATGCCGAAGTTCGGCGGCGAGTTTTTCGCCCGGTTCGGCCAAAATTTCGGCGTCGGTCTCGGCGTGGAATATATTAAAAAATCCAATCCCGGGACGATCGATTACCTGAGTGATGAAGCCTACACGGATTATTACTCGGGGTATTATATCGTGGACCAGTATTACAACTCTCAAATCGAGACGATCGACCAGACCCTGACCGTCATCCCGATCACCCTGAGCTTCTATGGATTCCTCCCTCTCGGCGGCCAGGCCGAAGCCTATGTCAAAGCGGGCCTCGGCTATTACCTCGGCAAGCTCACGACCACCTGGGCCGCGGAATGGGTGGATGAATATCACATGCTCTGGTATTACAACGGCGGCGCGGAATGGGATCCTCATTATCATGACGTCTATGAAGGATCGAATGAGTACGGCCTGGATGTCACCTGCAACACCCTCGGATTCCATTTCGGGGCGGGGCTCAATTTTAACCTTTCGAGCAATATCGCCCTGTTCGCCGAAGCGTTCTACCGCATGGTCAACTTCAAGGACTGGCAGGGAACGGGAACGTATGATTTTCATGAAGTGAACCGCTGGGGCTGGACGAATGACGTTGCGGGGGCCAATCTGCCCTATACCGAGACCACCAACTTCAGCGACAATATTACCGGGAAGCTCTGGTCCTACGATGACATTTGGACCTATCTCAACACCGGCAGCTACAGCGAATACTGGCTTTATGAAGCCGGCGACGAGCCGGATGAGATCCCCGATTGGACGGAGAACGTTCGTCCGACCGAGATTAACCTGAACGGTTTCAACTTCAAGGTCGGAATCAAGATTTTCTTCGGCGGCCGCCGCTGACGGGCCGTCGGGCTGAAGGACGCCGTCCTTCCCTCTGAAGGCCGGCCGCCCGCACCGCTTTCCCGCACGGGACGGCGGTGCGGGCTTTTTTTTAAGGCAAAGGATCGGCCCCCCGGCGGCATGTTTCCCGGATTTGACGGCCGGGATGCCGGGCATCGACCATTTCCGGCAAGAAAGTGTTTGACCCGTTCGATTCCATGGGGATAAAATCTAAGCCTGAGCGGACGCTGCTCGATTCCGGAAACGAGGAGAGAACCTCATGAAAAAAGCGCTGGCGCGGGGAGCTGTGGTTCTGGCATTGTTGACCGGACTCGCGGTCGGTCCGGCGGCCGCGTCGGAGATCCGGTTCGGTTTCAGCTTGAGCGGCGGGTTGGGGAACATCAACGGCGGCGACTTCAACCGGATGATCCGGGACCAGAATGCGTTTGTCGCCGACTATAACGACGAATACGAGGACCAGTATTCGATCGATTGGAAAGAGATGAAATGGCTGCCGAAATTCGGCGGCGAATTCAATCTCCGGTTCGGCCCCAACTTCGGGATCGGCCTGGGCGTGGAGTATATCAAGAAAACCAACCCGGGCATGATTAACCAGGCTTATGAGGAGTCCTTTACGGATTACGGCCTGGGTTATTATGAGAAGTTTTCCCAAAGTTACGACTCGACCACGGAGATTTCCCAGGCGCTGACCGTCATCCCGATCACCCTGAGCCTCTACGGCTTCCTTCCGCTCGGGCCGCGGGCCGAAGCCTATGTCCGGGCGGGGGCGGGTTATTACCTGGGCCGACTGGCGGCCGACGAGAGCGGCGCCGCGGAGATGGTCTATAACGACAATTATTATTGGAACGACGGGACGCCCTGGCCTCCCCATTACCATGTCAAGCTCGAAGGGTCGGATGCCCAATCCTGGGAAGCGACCTGCAATACCGTGGGCTTCCATTTCGGAGCGGGCTTCAATTTCAATGTCTCGAGCAACATCGCCCTTTTTGGCGAAGCGTTTTACCGCCTCGTCAATTTCAAGGATTGGCAGGGATCCCTGACGCAGGACGCGGAGATCCGGTTTTACGAAGGATGGACGAACTCCACGACGCCGGACAACCTGACTTTGATCGACTCGCTCTCTTACGATGACAGCTTCGACGGCCAGCTCTGGTATTTGGAGGACGTTTGGACTGATCTGGCGACCGGAGCGTACGGCATGTACGGGATGTATGAATCCGGAGACGAGCCGGAAGAAAATACCTGGACGGAGAACGTCCGCCCCGCGGAAATCAATCTGAACGGGTTCACGTTCAGGGTCGGAATCCGGATCTTTTTCGGCGGGCTCCGTTAAATTTCGACGAATTCCCCGATCCGCCTGTCTTTGCGGACCCGGTCCCAGGGGAAACACTTGCCGTTCATCGAGATGTAGACGCCGGCCGGAAGGGCCTGAACAAAGGCCAGAGAACTGCCGAGGTTGAACAGGCCGTCGGAGCTCCCGAATTTGTAGGGAATCATGGCCCCGGTCAGGACGACGGTTTTTCCCGGCGTCTGCCCGGCCAGGAAAGAGGCCGTTTCGACCATGGTATCGGTCCCGTGGGTGACGACGATCCGGTCTTCGGCCGCGGACCGGCAGTTGTCGGCGATGATTTTGCGGTCGAATTCGGTCATGTCCAGGCTGTCGACCATCATCAGTGTCCGAATTTCCAGATCGAGCCGGCAGCGCCCGAGCCGAAGCATTTCCTGAAGGTGGGTGTCCTTGAAAAACAGGGTTCCGTTGAGCTCGTTGTATTCCTTGTCGAACGTTCCCCCGGTGACGAAAACGCGAATCTTCATGGCCCGGTTCCTCCCTCGGATTCGGCCCGGAAAACATACCCCCGGCCGCGAATCTTGTCAATTCCGGCGCTTTACTTTTTTCGGCCGGAATGGTATATAATCGGGTTCTGAGCCGGTGTCTCCTACTTCAGTCTGGAGGTTTGCGCAATGTTTCATAAGGCCGGAATAGCGAAGTTCGTGGCTCTGACCCTCGGAGCTTTCCTGATTCTGACTTCGGCGGTCTCCTGCGCCAAAAAAGCGGAGGAGTCCGAAGCCGCCGCTCCGGGCGAAACCGTCGCCCAGATGACCGATGCCGGGCTGGCCATTGTCGTCGGCCTGAACACCGTGGAAGGAACGGTCAAGAACGCCAAGGGCAATTATTTCTTCATGGACGAGGTCCCCGGGTTCGATATCGTGGTGACCGGCGCCGTCCAAGGCGGCGATGCGTCCACGCTGATCGGCAAGAAGGTCCGGGTCAAAGGCCTGTTCAACAAGGAGCTTCCCAATCTTCTGGTCGCCCAGTCGATCGAGATCAAGGAGAGCGATATCCAGCTGACGAGCGTTTACACCTCGTCCGACGCCGCCGCCCCGGCCGATTTCTTCAACCAGAAAACCCGGGCCGAATATGCCGACCTGGCCCTGACGAAAATCGACAAGAGCGAGGATTGGGAAGGCAAAGGCAAGGGCAAGGTCTTCGGAACGCTTCTCCCTGCGCCGGCCGGTGGAAACGCCCTGATTTCCGTCCTGGCCGCCGACGGCAAGGAGATCGGCAAAATCATCCTCGATTCCGAATCGAGCTTCGCCGCCTACAACGTCGAGAAGCTGAAGCTGTTTGACAAGACCTGGTTCTACTTGAACATCAAGGACAGCGTCGAACGGAGAGCCCGGGCGAAGAACAAGGAAATGTTCCACGCCGACCTCGTGTTCGTCGGTTTATACTGATCGCTCTTTTTTTCTGAATCCTCAGCCGGTTCCTCCCTTCGGGGAACCGGCTTTTTTTTTGCGCCCGGCAGGGCGCACCTGCTTTGGGGTGAAAGCCCCGAACACGCCTGACAGGAGGAAGTGTGAGCCGGACGGCAAGGGCGCCCGCCGCGGGGCGGGGTCTGAAGGAAGCCGCGGGTAAAAACCCTGTCCGAATCAGGACATGCGTTCGACAGCCCGGAAAATCCCCTCGATCGGGTCTTTCTTAAAATGCAATCGGGCGACAGCCCGGCCCTTTTCCCGAAGGGCTTGAAAATCCCCGGCCGCCTGGGCGTCGATGAGGTTTCCAAATGTCGTCGCCGCCGTCCCGCCTTCGGGTGCGGGCGGGACCGGAGCATCCTCGGTCCGGGCGGCCGTCAACTGGAGGAAAACGCCGCCGCCGGCATCGCCCTTGTGAAGCTGGCCGGTGGAATGGAGGAAGCGGGGGCCGAAATCGAAGACGACCGGCCGGCCGGTCCGCGATTCGACGCAA
>CAYPKX010000192.1:0-1800 GCA_964411395.1 uncultured Eubacteriales bacterium
GATCGGGTCGACGACATAGCTGTCCGTCGTAAAAGCGATGCCGCCCGGGAGGGAGGCGGCGTCCGGAAGACCGGCCAGGCGGGCGTTGGGAAAGGTCGGCAGAATCGACCGGGCGAGGAAATCGCGCATCGTTTTCCCGCCGCCGCCCAGCTCGAGGCTGATTTTATCCATGGGATTTTCTGCTCCTTCTTTGAGCCGGGGACGATCCCCGGTATTTATGATGAACGTAACAAGCCCCCTCGAAAGAGACCATGCAGGGCCCGCGGGGCGATTCGGGCCGGCAGGAGCGGCCGAACAACCGGCATTGAGGCGGCGAAATAACGCCTCGCAGGATCTCGCCGCACCGGCAGCCGGGGGAGTCGGACGCGTCCTCGGCCGGACGAAGGGCATACTTGACGGCCGCGTCGACGGCCGCGTGGGCCGGTTTGAAGCGCAGCCCGCTCGCCGGGATGCGTCCCAATCCCCGCCAGAGGGCGTCATAAGGCTCGAGGAACCGGTTCATCACCTCCCGGGCGGCGGGATTTCCTTCCGGCCGGACGACCCGGGGATAGGCATTGACGACCGCGGGTTTCTTCGCCCGGATCTGCTCCACGACGGAACGGACGCCGAGGAGGATGTCGCCCGGCTCGAAGCCGGCGACCGCCCCCGGCAGCCCGAACTCCCGGGCGACGAAGGCATAGGGTTCCAGGCCGATGATCGCGCTGACGTGGCCGGGGTAGAGAAATCCGCTGATGCGGATCTCGCCCGAGGAAACGATCGCCCGCAGGGGAGGGGGGATGGTCCAAAAGGCCGTCAAAACGGCGATGTTTTTCAATCCTTCCGCTTGGGCCCGCCCGGCGGTCAGGACGATGGCCGGGATCGTCGTTTCGAAACCCGCCCCGAAAAAAACGATGTCCTTGACCGGATTCAAGCGGGCCAGGGTCAGCGCTTCTTCCGGAGAATAGACGATTTTAACGGCCGAGCCCGGCGCCGGGACGGCCGCCTGGAGGGATCCGAGCCGGGTGGGAACCCGGGTCATGTCGCCGAACGTCGCCAGGATGAGGTTTTCCCGTTCCGTCACCAGCCGGATGGCCGCTTCGTGGAAGCCGTCCGGGGTGATGCAGACGGGGCAGCCCGGTCCGGAAATCATCTCGACGCCGGCCTGGGCGAGCAGGTCCTTGAGCCCATGACGATGAATCGTCATGGTGTGCGTGCCGCAGACTTCCATCAACCGGACCGGCGGGGAGGACGACGCGGCCGCGGCGGCGATTTCGGAGAGCAGGCCGGCGACGACCCGGCGGTCGCGGAACAAGTCGGACGCCACCTCAGGATCTCCCGGCATCCTGGACATCACGGAGCAGGGCCAGCGTTTCCCGGGCTTCCGCTTCATCCAGGCGGGAGATGGCGAATCCGGCATGAACGATGACCCAGTCTCCAACCCGGACGTCCCGGATCAGGGCGAAGTTCGCCCCGATTTTCGTCCCCAGATAATCGACTTTTCCGGCATCGCCCGAGGCGTCGATTTCGACGACCCGGACGGGAATCGCTAGGCACATGACAACCTCTTGATAGGGCATAGGATATCAAAACTCGCCCTCCGAATCCATGGACGGCCGGCCGGCCATCCGCTATACTATGCGCATGTTAAAAGGCTTGGACGGATGGCTTGAGGACGGCAGCGAGGAAGCCGGCCTGGCTCTCCGCCTGGACGCCGCCCGGATTCCCCGTCACGTGGCCGTGATCATGGACGGCAACGGCCGGTGGGCCGCGGAACGGGGATTGCCACGGGTCGAAGGCCACAAGGCCGGGGCGAAATCCGTC
>CAYPKX010000192.1:1810-3759 GCA_964411395.1 uncultured Eubacteriales bacterium
TCCGGGAAATCATCGAGACGGGCGCCCGCGCCGGCCTGGACGTTCTCTCGCTGTTCGCCTTTTCCACCGAGAACTGGAAACGCCCCCCCCGGGAAGTCCAAACCTTGATGCGTCTTCTCGAGGAGACCCTGGGGAAAGAAGACGGACTTCTCATGGAGCACGGCCTGCGGCTGCGCGTCCTGGGGGCGAAAGACAAGCTTCCCGGAGGGCTCCGCCGCGAGCTCGAGCGGGTCGAGACGATGACCCGCAGCAATTCCCGGATGATCATCGGTTTGGCCTTGAATTACGGCGGCCGGGCGGAAATCGTCGAGGCCGTCCGGCGGATTTTGGCCGAGGGGCGGCTCGCGGCCGGCGACCTTGACGAGAACGTTTTCAGCCGGTACTTGGACACGGCCGGGCTGCCCGATCCCGACCTGCTGATCCGGACGAGCGGCGAATGCCGGATCTCCAACTTCCTCCTCTGGCAGATCGCCTACGCCGAAATCTGGATCACGCCGGTTTTCTGGCCCGATTTCCGGAGAAAACACCTTCTCCAAGCCTTGGTCGATTACCAAGGCCGGAACCGGCGCTTCGGGGCCGCGGAGCCGTCGGCATGAATATCGTCAAGCGGTTTTGGACGGCCCTCGTCCTGTTGACCGCCCTGTTCCTGGTCCTCGAATACGGAAACAAGTGGGTTCTGTTCGCCGCTTTGCAGGCCGTCGTCATCGCGTCCCTGATCGAGTTCTACAACCTGGCCCGGCGGCGCCGCCTTTATCCGGCGGCCGTTCCCGGGATCCTCTTCGCCCTTCTCTTGGGGGCGTCGTTCCTCATCGAAGGGCTGACGCTGGAGCTGGCTCTCTTCGCCGGTCTCCTGGGCCTCGGCGTCTTCTATGTCGTCGTCTCCCGGACGATCGAGACGGCCGTCCGCACGACGGCCTCGATCGCCGTGACGGTCTTCGGCCCCCTCTACATCGGCTTCACCCTCAACTTTCTGTACCCGCTTCGCCAGACCTACGGTTCCGCCCCGATCTACTTCCTCCTGGCCGTGGTTTTCCTGGCCGACACGGGGGCGTTTTTTGTCGGGAAGGCGGCCGGACGCCATCCGATGACTCCGATCGCCAGCCCCAATAAAACTTGGGAAGGGGCGGCCGGGGGCCTGATTTTCGCCGGTTTGACCGCCTGGGCCGCAAGGGCGGTTTTCCTTCCGGAGATCGGGCCGGGCCGGGCGATCCTCACCGGACTGGCCGTCTCGATCGCGGCCCAGGCCGGAGATCCCCTCGAATCCCTTTTCAAGAGGGCCGCGGGCGTGAAGGATTCCTCCAACGCGCTTCCGGGGCACGGCGGCTTCCTGGACAGGGTCGACAGCCTCTTGTTCGCCGTCCCCCTCTTCTATTTTATCGTCCGGTACATCTGGAAGCCCCTCGGATGAGAAAAATCGCCGTTCTCGGCTCGACTGGCACGATCGGCCGGAACACGCTCGACATCGTCCGTCGCCATCGCCGTCTTTTTAAGGTGACGGCCTTGGCCGCCGGCTCCAATCGGGACTTGCTCCTCTCCCAGATCGTGGAGTTCCGCCCGCTTCTCGTCTCCGTCGGGACGGACGCGGACGCCGCCGCCCTGCGCCGGGAGCTCGGGCGGCGGGGGCCGGATATCCTGTCCGGAGCGGAAGGAGCCTCGGCCGCGGCCGCCGAAACGAGCGCCGACCTTGTCGTTTCGGCCATCGCCGGATTCAACGGCCTGCGGCCGACCCTGGCCGCGGTCCGGGCCGGAAAGACGGTCGCCTTGGCCAACAAGGAATCCCTTGTCGCGGCCGGCGGACTGCTCCGCCGGGAGGCCAAGAACAGCGGAGCGGTCTTCATTCCGGTCGATTCCGAGCACAGCGGGATTTTTCAATGTTTGGCCGGCATCGATCGAGGGGACATCCGGATCGACGTTCTGACCGCCTCGGGCGGCCCGTTTATCCGAAACCC
>CAYPKX010000192.1:3769-4803 GCA_964411395.1 uncultured Eubacteriales bacterium
ATGAACAAGGGCTTGGAGCTGATCGAAGCCCGGTGGCTTTTCGACCTGGCCCCGGACATGATCCGGGTTCTCATTCATCCCCAGAGCATCGTCCACGCCTTGGTCGAGTTGCGGGACGGGTCGGTCCTGGCCCAGCTCAGCCGGACGGATATGCGCATCCCCATTCAATACGCCTTAACCTATCCCCGGCGCCGGGATGGATTCCTTCCGCCGCTGGATCTGGCCGCTTCCGGGCCGCTGGAATTTTCGTCTCCGGACGAGCGCCGGTTTCCGCTCCTTAAAACGGCCCGGCGGGTGATGGGAGAGAAGGACAGCGCCGCGGTGGCGATGAACGCGGCTAATGAAATCGCCGTCGAGGCCTTCCTTGGGGCCCGTCTCCGGTTCAACGGCATCGCCGAAACGGTGGAGGAGGCCTTGGCCGGCCTGCGGCCGCGCCGATTGGATTCCCTTGACGACATCATCGAAGAAGACCGCCGAATCCGGGAGCGGACGAGGCGGCGGATCGAAAAAAGGACATGACATGGGCACGATTTTCGGCACGATTCTCGCGTTTTTAATCGTTTTTGGCATTCTGGTTTTTATTCACGAATTCGGCCACTTTTTCGCGGCCAAGCTGGTCGGCGTCAGGGTGGAAGTCTTCTCCTTCGGCTACGGCAAGCGCTTGTTCGGGTTTAAAAAAAGCGGCACGGATTACCGGATCAGCCTCTTGCCCCTGGGCGGCTACGTCAAGATGCTCGGCGAGGGCCTGGCTGAGCCGGGCAAAATCCTGGAGCCGGATGATTTCATGGCCAAGAACCGTCTCCAGCGGTTCCTCGTCTTCGTGATGGGGCCGGTCATGAGCATTCTCCTGGCGGTCGTCATCATGGCCGGCCTCAACATGGTCGGCGTAACGACGCCCCGCTACCAGGACGAGGCGCCGGTGATCGGCTGGATCGAGCCGGGCTCGCCGGCCGCCCGGGCGGACCTGAAGCCGGACGACCTGATCCTGGCGGTCAACGGCCGGAAAACGCCGACCTGGAACGACGTGGAGATCG
>CAYPKX010000192.1:4813-5552 GCA_964411395.1 uncultured Eubacteriales bacterium
GATCGCCGTCGGGACAAAGCCCAACCGCCTCCTGTCCTTGGACATCCGGCGGGACGGCCGCGTCATGGAGGTTCCGCTGACGACCGAGAGCCGGACTAAATACGAGATGGGATACGCCGGATTTTTCGGCAAGATCCTGACCCAGGTCCAGATGGTTTCCCCGGGCTCCCCGGCCGAGAAAGGGGGGCTTCAAGCCGGGGACGTCATCCTGGCGATCAACGGCGAGCCGGTGTATTTCTACCGCTTCGTCGAGATCATCGAGTCGAATCCCGAGAAGGAATGCGCGTTCCGGGTCGACCGCGGCGGGCGCGAGATCGCCCTGAGCATCACTCCGCGCCGGGAGGGCAAGGTCGGGAAAATCGGGGTGATGCAGACGGCCCAGTCCGTCCTCAAGAAATTCGCCTTTTTCCCGGCCATCGGCCAGAGCCTCAAGGAAAACGCCCGCCTGACTTTTCTGGTCATCGATTTTCTCAAGAACCTGTTCACCGGCCAAGCCTCGGCCAAACAGCTCTCCGGTCCCCTGGAAATCGCCAATTTCTCCTACGCCGCCCTGAAAATGGGATTTCTCTCCCTGATGAGCTGGATCGCCCTCATCAGCCTTCAACTGGGAATCCTGAACCTTTTCCCGATCCCGGTCTTCGACGGCGGACAGATTTTCGTCCTGGCCATCGAGGGAATTCTCCGGCGGGACCTGACGCCCAAGGCCCGGCAGATCTGGATGCAGATCGGGTTCGCCGTC
>CAYPKX010000193.1:0-5432 GCA_964411395.1 uncultured Eubacteriales bacterium
TCCGGGATGCCGTGGCAGTTGTAGTATACGCTGAGACGGAGGCGCCTGCCGGATCTGTCCTCGTCGGCTTCGGCCGAGATGACGATACGCGCGCCCGTTCCGACCGATTCGGTTGCGTTTCGGAACAGGTTGAGGAGGACCTGGCGAAGGCGGTCGCCGTCGACCACGATTTCGGGAAGATCCTTGTCCAGACGCTTCTCGACCATGACCGATTTTTCCCGGAAAACATCCCGCATCATTTTCAGGGATTCTTCGACGATCTGATCGACGGTGAACGGGGCTTTCTGCAGTTCCGTCGAACGGGTGAAGTTCAACATTTCCTTGATGAACTTTTCGATTTGAGCGATCCCCTCCTGACTCAGGGCGAGATGCTCCCGCTCCAAGCCGGGCAGGGCGCCGTCCTCGAGGACCTTCTGAATGTTGAGCTTGACCGAAGTCAGGGGATTGCGAATTTCGTGAGCGATCGAAGCGGCCAGCCGTCCGATCTGGGCCAGCTTCTCCGATTGAACCAACCGGCGCTGGGCTTCTTCCGTCTCCCGCCGGGCGGCCAGCAGCTTCTCCGCCATCGTGTTGAAGGAGGACGCCAGCTCTCCGATTTCGTCGGGCGATTGAGGTTCGATCCGGTGGGTAAATTCGCCCCGGGAGATCCGGACGGTGCCTTCGACCAGCTTCCGCAGCGGCCGGACGATCCGGCGGGCCAGAAAGCTCGACCCGGCCAATCCGAACAGAAACCCGAAAAAGCCGATCCAGAGGAGCGTCCGGCGGGTTCGACGGAGGGTTTCCCGCATCTCCGCCAGGGAAAATCCGATCCGGACCGATCCCCACTTGTCGGCCGAGCCTTCGGCGAAAACGGGAACTTCGATTTCCAGGACTTCCTGGTTCTTCCCGTCGATGACGACGTTCCGGGTTTCGGCGACGGTGCCGTTGGGATCGCTCAGCCCCTGAAGGAGGCTTTTCTGGTACACTTCGGACCGGCCATCGATCCGCGAGGTATGGACAAGGGGGGTCGCGTAGCGGTCGTAAAACACGACATAGAGGAGCGAGTCGTCGGTCTGTCCCTCGCTGTCGCGCTGGATCTGCTCGACATCGAACGCCAGGATGGATTGGAGATTGCGGTCGGCGGTATTGCGGGCGATCAACATGCCCTTGCTCTTCGTTTCCTCGAAAATCGTCGCCACTTCCTGGGTTTGGATGACAAAGACGATCGCCCCGACCATGACGACAAGGAGAAGGGTGATCCAGAGGAGAAGCCGCTGTTGCAGGGTGAAACGGATCCTCATCGCCGCCGGCTTAACGGACAAAAGCCGCCTCCCTCAGGTCGATATAAGCCGCGCCCAGAGCGGGGATGCGCAGTCCCCGGATGTAGGATTGGACCGCCAGGCGCCGCTCAATGGTGAACAACGGGATGCCCGGAACTTCACGGTGAAGGACTTGCTCCATGTCCCGGAAGAGCTGGATGCGGCGGGCCCGGCCGGATTCCAAGCTGGACGCTACCAGCAGCTTTTCGAAGTCGGGGCCGGGAGATTCCGCCGTCAGCCGGCGCATGTCCGAGGATTTGCCGAAGAGCGGCTGAATGATGTTTTCTGCGTCCGGATAATCCATCCCCCGCACTCCCAGGACAAAAAACGGACGGCGCACATCCTTCACTTCCTCCAGGCTCCGGTACGTCTTCGTCTCCAGAGAAAGGCCGGCGGCTTCGAATTGCCGAACCAGCTCGCGAGCCACGGGGGTCAGGGAAATCACGGCCGTATGTGGGACAAACAGGATGATCGAAGGAAAATCCTTCGCCCGGGCATAGCCTTCCTCCACCGCCAGGGTTCGCAGTGCTTCTTTCGGATTGGATTCCCGGGGGGCGATTTCGGGGAAAAATCCCGGGAGATTGGCCGGAATGAAATTATCGGTCGGCCGGGCTCGGACGGAATCCGAAGCCGCCGCCTGGGCCAGCTTCTCTTTGTCGATGATCAGGGCCATCGCCCTCCGAACCCAGGGCCGGTTGAACGGCGGATTCGCGCAGCTCATCATCAGGAAGCCCAGGTCCAGGCCGCCGCCCTCCACGACCTGGCAGCCGAGGCGGGCCAGATCCGAGGCGTAGGGCATCACGTCGCTGTCGCGCAAGGCAAAATGATCCACCGTGAAATAGGGGCTGTATTCCAGAGCCGTGATCCGGGGCACCCGCCCATGGTAGCTCAAGTTCCGGATGAGGCGGATGCCGACGATATCCAGCTGAGGGCTTCGAATCCAGCTGTCGAACATGAACGGCCCCGTCCCGACGGGATGGAAAAAGAAATTCCGGCCTTGCTCCTCCATGGCTTTTTTCGGCAGGATCCGGCAAAAGCTCATGCTGAGCAGGCTGAGCGCCGACACATACGGATTCCGCCATTTCACTTCGAAGATGTAGGGGTCCAGAATCCGAAAACCCTTGACCTCGACCGCCCGCCCCTGGGCGAAATCCTCGGCGCCTTCGACCTTGTCCAGAAGATACTGCCCGAACGGCGATTCGGATTCACGGCGGATCAGACGCATGAAGGAAAACAAGACATCCTCGGCCGTGAGTTCCCGGCCGTCATGGAAGCGCACCCCCTTGCGGAGGTAAAACGTATAGCACCGGCCGCCTTCGGAAATATCCCAGTACTCGGCCAGATCGGGGACGATTTTCAGGTCGGCATCGAGACGGACAAGGCCGTCAAACAGCTGCTGGGTGATAAAAACCATCTCCCCCTTGGCCGGATCGAGTCTCCGCTGGAAGGTCGTTTCAAATCCCCGGAATCGAACCGAATCCCGGGGTCCTTCGACGATGGAAATCCCGAGGATATCAGCGGAAAAACCGGCCAGCACAAGGCCGAAAAAGACGCAAAAAAGGCCGAGGCGGACGGTCCTTCGTATGAACATGTCTCGCCCGGCCATTATAATCCAAACCGCCTTTCTAAATATAAATCCAGAAAGAGTTGTATTTGCAATCTTTATGCCAAAGGACAGCAGGAAATCCTGAATGAAAACAGGGAAAATCCGGGGAAAAAAATGCCCGGGCAGTAAAATATGTAAAGTTTATTTACGTTATCTATTTGGCCGCAACTTCGATTACCTTGCCCAAAACCCTCATGGTGTTGCCGCCCCAGATTTTGGCGATTTGCGGTTCCGTGTATCCCCGGCGGAGCAACTCCATCGTCACCCGGTACATCCGGCTGACATCGTTGCAATCCTCCACCCCGCCGCCGCCGTCGAAATCAGTCCCGATGCCGACGTAATCGACTCCGACCAGCTTGACGATGTGGTCGATGTGGTCAACGATATCCGTAACCTTGGCCTTGGGATCGGGATACTTGCGGGACAGCTCCCGGGAGGCGGCCATGGCTTCGTTCCTCTTGGCCGGGTCCATGGTCTCGAACGAACCGTACTTTTGCTCCAGGGCTTTACGGGCCGCGTCGCGCTCCGAATTGGGCGGCGGAGAAACAAGGTAGCCCGAGAGGAAGCACATCTGAAGAACGCCGCCGTTTTTCGCCAGGGTTCTGATCATTTCGTCGGAAAGATTTCGAGGATTATCACAAAGCTCCCGGCAGCAGGAATGAGTGGCGATGACCGGAGCCCGGGAGGCCTTCACCACATCGGCGAACGACTGATCCGACATGTGGGAAACATCGATCATGATCCCGAGGCGGTTGCATTCGGCCACGACTTTTTTCCCGAACTCCGAGAGCCCCTTGTCTTCGGGAGCCCGGCGGTCGGTGCTGCTGTCGCAGATCTGGTTGTCGGAAGAATGGCAAAGCGTTATGTAACGGACGCCCCGCCCGGCCAGAGCTTCGACCATGGTCAAGTCATCGCCGATCGGGTATCCGTTTTCAACCCCGATGAAAGCCGCGAGCCGTCCCTCCTTCTTCAGACGGCCGGCATCCTCAGGTGAGGTCGCTTTTCCCACCTTTTCGGGATACTTGGCCGTCATGGCTTCGATCGCCTCGATCTGAGCGAGAGCCCGGGTTTTGGCCCCGGCATAGCCGGCCTCGGTCAACGGCCCCTGGCCGGTGAAACAGCCGAAGAAGAGAGCGTCCAAACAGCCCTCCTTCATCCGGGGCAGGTCGATCTGCCCGCTTTCCCGCAGGGCCGGGTCATGACGCTCGCCGATATCCCAACCGGGACGGGTCATGCGGCCGGGAGTGTCGCAATGGGTGTCGACACTGAGGATTCGAGTATGAATATCCCGGGCTTTCGCCTCGAGGGCGGCCTCGTCCGTTGTCTGAATCGCCGCGGACGTCACCCCGAAAGCGAGAATGAGCAAAAATGACAGGAGAACCTTTGTTGTATTGGACATGCGCTTTTTCCTTTCGAGAAATGGCATTATACACCTTTCGAACTTTTTCGGAGGAGATATCCGTTTTCCGGTATCGGGCCGCCGCTCCGAAAAAAATCGACCGGCCGATACCCTCGCTTAAATAATTCTTGAAAGACCCGGCGGGTCTGCAGCCGCCAGTCGAGAGGTATGCGGCGGAGGCCGGGGTCATCAACGTTGGTTTCGTGAAGCATCCGGTAAAAATCGGCCGGGATTTGAACGATCAGAAGAGGATCGTCGCCGACCTTGTTCTCACCCCGGATGACTTCAAGGCCGCATGGCCCCGATCGGCCGGCCGCAACGACGGTCTCGACGGAAAAGATCCGCCGGATCTCGGGGGGGAAACCGATCCCCTCGGCCGCCGGGAGAACCCCCGGCTTATGTAAATCCCAGGACATGAAAAACCGGTCCGTCGGGACATCCTCCCGGTTGAGCCGGCCGCCGTAAGCGCCGTACGTCGAAACCCGGTAATCGACCACGGTCATGCCGAAATGATGGACATTGCGCCGGGCATTGACGCCGGTCAGGGGATCATACGTGCAGACGACTTCGTCGATCCCCCATCCTTGAAGCAAGATCTCCCGCTGGCTTTCCTTCAGCTGAACCCCCAGGCCGCAACCTTCGAATCCGGGCCGGACGCCGGCATATTGGGAATAGAACCGGAGGTTTCCGGGCGAAGTGAAGCCTCGCGTCTTATCCCGGATCCCGGTGAAACCATAGGCGAATCCCGCCAGATGGGTTTCATCCTCGACGAAGACGCCGGAGGGCTCGGCCGCGTAGGCGGCCAAAAAGAGGCTGCTGCCGTCAAAGAGAAAGTTTTCACACATCAAGTTGCGCGTCCCGGCCAGATGATCGTCGGGAAAACGCCAGATCGCCTCGCGAAGCCGGTCATATTTGGCGTAATCCCCGGGCTCCGGGGACGTTTCGATTTTTATTTTAAACGACCGGCCGCGGGCGTCATGCCGCCGTTCGAAGCCGCAGGGATCGAAGCTCATCGGTCGCTCCAGGATTTTTGATTGTAAGACAGGACCGGAGTTGATGCAAATGGAATCCCGCTTGTAACAGCAAAGTGATAATGTCCGGTTTGTGCAAAATGAAAATGTCCGGTTTT
>CAYPKX010000194.1:0-564 GCA_964411395.1 uncultured Eubacteriales bacterium
AGCGCAGGCTTTTGACGGGATCGGTTCGGGCGGCCTTGATCGTCTGCGAGCTGACCGCCAGCCAGGCGACGATTATCGTCAGAAAAATGGCTGGGAGAAAGACGGAAGGTCCCAGGGGAATCCGGTAAGCGAAGCCGGATAACCACTGCCGGGAGAGAAAATAGGCTGCGGGAATAGCCAGCGCGACTCCCCCAAAAACGAGCTTCAGAAACTGGGCGGAGAGAAGTGCCACGATCAGGCGCGTTGATGCTCCCAGGGTTTTGCGGATGCCGATTTCCTTGGTCCGCGATTCGGCGATGAGGGCGCTCATCCCAAACAATCCCAGGCAGGCGATCGTGATCGCCAGGCCGGCGGCCAAGCCGATGATCCGGCCGCTGCGCAGCTCCTGTTTATAAAGCGTTTTGACCTTATCGTCCATGAAGACGAACGAGAACGGCCGGGAAGGGACAAGATCCTTCCAGAGGGCTTCGATCGTCTCGATGGTTTCTCTCATCTTCCCTGGAGACAGCCTGACCGAAGCGCGGAAATAGGAATCCCGAAAATCGGCGAAACAGAACATCATCG
>CAYPKX010000194.1:609-5344 GCA_964411395.1 uncultured Eubacteriales bacterium
CCAGGACGGTCCGGGAAAATTCCCACCGTTGACGAAGGGAACGGGAAACACTTTGAAAAAATCCGTGTCGACCAAGGTGACAATCATGGATTTCATTTGATCGGGGGCGGCTCCCTCGGCGAGGACAGGCTGGGTGTAGTCGAAGTCCCGGTCGGGTGTGTCCAGGGACAAAGAGACCGCTTCGACGCCCGGCAAACGGAGGATCTCGGTCTTGAACGACGGAGCCCGGTCCAGGAGCGGTCGAACCCGGATATCGATCGTCCTTGACGGCGTCAGCCGTTCGGCGGCCGATCGCATGTATCCGATTTGGCCCATGACGACGGTGATCAGGATGGAGAGGAGCGCCGAGGTCGCGAATTGGAAAATGAGCAGGGCTTTGCGGAACGTCACGCTGCGGCCGCGACGGCCCTGTATTCCCCGAAGAATCGAAGCGGGGCGAAAGGCGGACAGGACGACCGCCGGATACAAACCCGCGGTCAATCCGACGAGCAGGGCTAATCCCGGGATGATCACGAGCATGGTTGGGTCTCGAAAAAAATCCAACGTGATCCGGGTCTCAGCCAGGTCGTTGAAGACCGGCAAGGCCATGTGCGCCAACCCGACCGCCAGGAAGATGCCGGCTGTGGAGCAGAGCAGGGATTCGGTTAAGAAACAAGCGACGATGGATCGCCGTCCTGCGCCAAGCGTTTTCCGGACGCCGACTTCCTTTGTTCGTTTCAATCCTTGAGCGGCGGCCAGGTTGATGTAATTGGCGGACGCTAGAAAAAGGAGGAGGGCGGCGAGGGCCCCGAGAACAGCGGGGTATGTCCGGTCGCCGGTGTTTTCCGGTTCGTCGAACAGGTGCGAATTCAAATGGAGCCCGGCTAATGGTTGAAGCCGGTATTGGATGGTCCTGCGCTCGAGGGAATCGACGGGGGAGTTCCCTTCGCCCTGCCTGGCCGGCCCGAGAACGCCTAAAAGCTTGGCCTCGGCCGCGGAGGCCGAGGCCTCCTTTTTCAGGAGAAGATAGATTTCGGTCCAATAGGCGCCGTCCGGCATCACGCTCTGTCCGATCGCGGGAAGGGCTAAAGTCGAGCCGATCAGATCGAAGGTCAGATACGAGGGGCCGCGCGGATCGTCCAGCACGGCCTTGACGCAGAGGTCGGCCCGGTCGGACCAACGGATGACCTGTCCCATCGGATCGCCCGAGCCGAACAATCGGGCCGCGAAATCCCTGGTCACAGCCACGGCGGACGGATCGAGGAGGGTCGAGCGAAGGTCCCCCCGG
Source organism: uncultured Eubacteriales bacterium (assembly GCA_964411395.1). Lineage (GTDB taxonomy): Bacteria > Acidobacteriota > Aminicenantia > Aminicenantales > UBA4085 > JAAZPG01. The sequence goes on from CAYPKX010000194.1 coordinate 1,877, forward strand.
CTCGCCGTGTAGGAAAAGACATCGACGAAATCCGGATCGACGAGGCGCAGACGGCCCTCGACTTCGACGGGGCCGGACTTCGCCGACCGCCGATAGCCGTCAACAATGCGGACAGCTCGTTCGACTTCGGGCAGCTGGTCCCGGGCGAGGCCCGCCTGTGAACTCGTTGCGGAGGCGCACTCATACTCTCTACCGTCCTCGGCTCGGTCGAGCCTGACCAGCCGATGGATCCGACCTCTGTTCTCCTGGAAGCGGTCATACCCGTATTCATGGCGGATGAACTGGATGACGATGATGACGCAGGCCAGGCTCAGGGCCAGGCCGCCGATGCTGAGGCTCGAATACAGCTTCCGCCGCGCCAGGTTTCTCCATGCTGTTTTAAGATTCAGTTGCCACATGTGTTCTCTTTGAAAAGGAGAACATTGCAACTAATGTGCCAGCGCTGAATCGCGAGAACAGGGAGGTCCTTCTTTTTCCGGGTGTCCGTTTTAAGACACTGGGTGTCTTAATCCGAACAATCCTCGGGATCGCCCGGGGCTCGGATCGAAAATGGCCGACTCGGGGAAGCCGTCCCGATTTCCGGCGCAGCCGCAGGGCCGGATTGGTCCGGGAGGTTAAAACTCGATAGGTGAGCCGTTCCCCAAAAATTGGACAAGGGGTTTAGGTGCATTTTAGGCCCGCCATATCTCAAAAGGAGGTATGGTATGATTCGCGGTATGAGAAAGACCTACGACGCCGCTTTCAAGGCCAAGGTCGCCCTGGAAGCCGTCAAGGGAGAGAAAACGATCACCCAGATCGCTTCGGAGTTCGGCGTCCATCCCAACCAGATCCGCCAATGGCGGGATCATTTGCTGGGAGTTCTGCCGGAGATGTTCTCCCGTCGGCGGCCCCAGGAGGAAAAATCCCGGGATGATCTTGAGTCCGAGCTTTACCGGCAGATCGGCCAGCTCAAGGTCGAGTTGGAATGGCTTAAAAAAAAATCTCAGTCGCTCCTGTCCAGTTAAAGCGGACGAAAGTCGAGCCTGACCACCCGATGATTCCGGTCTCCCGGCAATGCGACCTTTTAGACTTGCCCCGGTCATCCTATTACCATCCACCGGCAGGCGAGGATGACATGAATCAGACGCTGATGCGCCGGATCGATGAACAGTTCACCAAAACGCCGTTTTACGGAATCCGGCGAATGACGGCCTTTCTTCAGAGGAACGGCTGGGCGGTCAATCGGAAGCGGATCCACAGACTGATGCGGTTGATGGGTTTGATGGCGATATATCCCAAACCACGGCTTTCGATTCCTAGTCGAGACCATAAGATCTACCCCTATCTTCTGAAGGGAGTGACCGTTAGCCGTCCGGATCAGGCCTGGTGCGCCGATATCACGTACGTCCGTCTGGCTCAAGGATTCGTTTACTTGGTTGCCATTTTGGATTGGCATACCCGGTACGTCCTGTCCTGGGAGCTTTCGACGACGCTGGATAAAGAGTTTTGCTTGACGGCGTTGGACCGGGCCCTCAAAAAAGCCAAACCGGAAATTTTCAACACGGACCAAGGGGCCCAATTTACAAGCTCAGCATTCACGGGCATGTTGGAAAGCCGCGGCATTCGGGTCAGCATGGACGGCCGGGGCCGAGTCTACGACAACATTTTCATCGAGCGTTTCTGGAGATCGATCAAATACGAAGAAATCTACCTTCACGAATATCGGACGATCCCGGAAGCTCGAGCTCATCTGGAAGCCTATTTTCGATTCTACAATGAAGAGCGGCCGCATGAAGCCATGGGATATCGGACCCCGCATGAAGGATACTTTGGAACGCGGTCGGCGCTGATGCCGGCTTCGGAGGCTATGGTTTGAGATGGACGGCACGGAGATCGTCGATCCTTGGGCAAATGGCGAAGCCGTTTTTTGCCCGAACACAATCAAATTGAGCTTTCGTCACGGAAACAGGTAAAATGGTCACGAACGGCGGGCCGCGGATGCACCTTCAATCGGCCCCTTTTTTGTCCAATGATCGGGGGACACTTCAAAATCATGCCAAAGACGAATACGTCTATTGTATTGATATGAATAGAGCTGCTGCGGTCCGACCTCAGTCTCCCATCTCGGGATTTCGGTTACGTTTCATGTGAGGCTATGCGCCGTCTTGACCCCTCCCGCCGAAAAGGCAAAAATATCGGGATGGAGGACGGGCCATGAGGCGGAGCTTGATTTTTCTTTCCGCGATCGTCATATCGATGACGGCGGCGCCGGGACGCCTTTTCTCCCAAATCATCGAAAATCCGAAAAATCCGCCGAGCCCGAACGCCGGCCGGGTGGTTCCGCTGAAGGAAGTCTTTCGGATCTCCGATGAAAAAGGGCGCTTTTTCTTCGTCGAGCCGCTCAACGTCTTTGTCGGAACCGACGGTTCAGTCTATGTCCACGAATACAAGCAGCTTCTCAAATTCACCGCCGCCGGCCGATTTGTCAAAAACCTTCTCAAAAAAGGCCAGGGGCCCGGCGAATACGATGATCATTTGACCGACGTCATCGTCCGCGACAAGGATATCGTCCTCTGGTCTTCCAACAATTTCAAGCTCGTCCGGATCGATCTCGACGGCACGCTGATCGCGGACCGAAAAATCACCCAAAGCTTTCTCCATGAGATGCTGGGCGCTTTCGGCGGAAAATATTTCTTTCTCCGGTGGGAGCCGGAGGGAAATCCGCGTCCCAAGGTCACCGGGATCTACGAGCGGCCGCTTCGTCTCGTTATCGTGCCGGAAAAGGGGGACGCCCTCCCTACGCCTTATTTTATGCCGGTAACCGATGCCTATGAAATCGGGGATCGGGGCGCCGGGATACTGACGATTTCCCGGCCCATGCCGGAGGCGGCCGGCGATCGGGAGGTTTTTGTTTTTTTCTCGCCCTCGTATCTCATCGGCCGACTTGATCTGGAATCGGGGAAGGTGGTTCGGAGTTTTCGGCGGTTCTATGATCGGGTGAAGTACAATATCGCAAAATCGAAGGGATATCCCGATGAGTTGTATCCCCAATACCATAATGACCTCTGTCGGCTTCTCTGGCGCAACGGTAAGCTATGGGCGATCACGTCGACGTTCGATCCCAAGAAGGGCATCCTGGTCGACGTTTTCGATCGCGAAGGCCGGTATCTCGACAACTTCTATTTACCGCTGTTCAAGATCCGCCGGGACAATCCGCAATTTTGGGTCCCGATGGCCGCGTCCGGGAATTTTCTTTATGTTCTCGAAGCGGACGAAGACGATCTGATGACTCTCGTCAAATATGAGATCGGCGAAAGCGCCCGCTAACGGCGGCCCGGCCGGATGGATATCCTCTAAAGAAAGTTATTTGCCCCTGTTGTAGGATTGGGGTTGGACCCCAGCAATATATTTATTAGGAATAACTTATCTTGTCTCCGATTCAAAGGCTATAAATCAAACCAAAGACGAATACTTCTATTGTATTGATAT
>CAYPKX010000195.1:0-322 GCA_964411395.1 uncultured Eubacteriales bacterium
GCCGGCCGGCTGAAAGCGTTCGGCTGCGGCCCGTACGCCCCGGTCGCGACCAACGACACCGAAGATGGAAAGGCGAAAAACCGCCGGGTCGAACTGGTCAAACAATGACGACCGGACCGGTTTTTGTCCCGGTCGCCGAATTGAGATAGAATCCCTGGAGAATCCGGGCGGATTCGCAGGGCGGGTCGACGGCCCGTCCCCATCGTCACTTCGGGAGGATTCCATGATCCGTTTCCAACCCCGTTTCTCCTCGGTCGTTTGGATTTCAGCGGCCGCCCTCGCGATCGTTGTGATCCACGTCAGTCTGCTCGGATTCGTCGGC
>CAYPKX010000195.1:332-5285 GCA_964411395.1 uncultured Eubacteriales bacterium
GATCGTTTTCGCCGCCTCAGCCTGCAAGGCCGGCTCTCCGGCGCCCGCCCTTTCCGGCCCCCAGTTTGCGGTCTCGTTCACTCCGCAGCTTTCGGCCGAGGCCTTGGACGGCCGGGTGCTTCTCATGCTCTCGGACAACGACAAGGCCGAACCGCGTTTCCAGATCAGCGACGGGGCGATGACCCAGCTGATTTTCGGAATCGATGTCGAGGGCCTGGCTCCCGGCGCCTCGGCGGTGATCGACACCTCGGTCCTCGGATATCCCCTTCGGAGCCTGGCCGACGTCCCGCCGGGTGATTACTACGTCCAGGCCCTGCTCAACCGCTACGAGACCTTCGTCCGGGCCGACGGCCGCACGGTCAAGCTCCCTCCCGATAAAGGAGAGGGCCAGGTCTGGAACCGGAAGCCGGGAAATTTCTACAGCGAGCCGAAGAAGATCACCGTCGCCGCCGGACAGCCGGTGGTCTTCGACGTCGTCCTGGACAAGGAAATTCCGGCCATCCCGCCGCCGGCCGACACGAAGTACATCAAGCACGTCAAGATCCAAAGCGAGCTCCTGACCAAATTCTGGGGCCGGCCGGTAGAGCTGGGAGCTTGCGTGCTTCTTCCCGAGGGATTCGAGACGCATCCCAAGGCCCGCTATCCGCTGATCATCAACCACGGTCATTTTCCCTACACCGTCGAGGGCTTCCGGGAAACGCCGCCCGATCCGGACCTCGAGCCCGACTACAGCGAGCGGTTTCACCTGGAGGGCTACAACCGCATTCAGCAGGAATACGCCTATCAGTTCTACAAAGACTGGACCGGGCCGAATTTTCCCCGGGTCATCCTGATTGAGATCCAGCATGCGAATGCGTATTACGACGATTCCTACGCCGTGAACTCGGCCAACCTCGGCCCTTACGGCGACGCGATCGTCAAGGAACTGATTCCGTACATCGAGGAAAAGTTCCGGGGATTGGGGGCCGGCTGGGCCCGGTTCATGTACGGCGGTTCGACCGGCGGCTGGGAGGCCCTGGCCGCCCAAATCTTCTACCCCGATGAATTCAACGGCTGCTACGCCGCCTGTCCCGACCCGATCGACTTCCGGGCCTACACGGTCGTCGATATCTACAGCCACAAAAACGCCTACTACGTCGATTCCCCCTGGAAGAAGACGCCCCGCCCGGGAATGCGGAATTACCTGGGTGAAGTCTCGACCACCCTCGAGCAGGCCAATCACCTGGAAGCGGTGTTGGCCAGCCGCGGCCGTTCGGGCGGCCAGTGGGACATCTGGCAGGCGGTCTACAGCCCGGTCGGGCCGGACGGATATCCCCAACCCATCTGGGACAAGATGACCGGAGTCATCGATCCGGCGGTCGCGGCCTATTGGAAGGAAAACTACGACCTCGGATACATCCTCCAACGCGATTGGAAAACGCTCGGTCCCAGGCTCCAGGGCAAGATCCACCTCTACGTCGGCGACATGGACAACTACTATTTAAACAACGCCGTCTATCTGGTCGAGGCCTTCCTGGAGAGCACCAAGGACCCGTATTACGCCGGCGAAGTGAAGTACGGCGACCGGGCCGAGCATTGCTGGAACGGCGACCCGAAGCAGCCGAACGCGATTTCGCGGCTCCGGTACAACCAGATGTACATCCCGAAAGCGATCCAACGGCTGCTGAAGACCGCGCCTTTGGGGGCGGACCTGAAGAGCTGGAGATATTGATCCGGCCCCGCCTTCAGCGGGCCGGATTACAGGGCATACTTGAAGAGCTTCATCCCTTCCAGCGGCTGGGCCGTGCCGCGATAAATATTCCAGTAATACGCTTTCGCCTCGGCCATCTTGGCATAGAGGGGATGCTTTTCATCGGGGAGATGGGTCGCGATGACGTTTCGTTTTCCGTCGACCAGAACCAGCTTGGCGCAGCGGTTGAGGATTCCGGCCGTGCCGACACTGCAGACGGTCACGAGCTCGCCGGCTTTGACCCGCCGGACAAGCTCGCCGTAGGACAGGTGGCGCTCTTCGATCTTGGCACCCAGATGGGTCAGGATTTTACATATGCCCTGGATCGTGACCGAAGGAAGGATCAACGGGCTCTCCGGAATCTTGACCACGGTCCCGTCGGTGAAGGCGAAGAGACAGCAGGACGAATCCCATTCCGTCACAACCCGTTCCTCGATCGGGAGGTGGGGCTGGTCATCCAAAAAGAGGGCCGCGGCGGCGGTTTTGTCGATTTTCCTTGCTTCTTCGATGGCCTTGACGCTGATGACGTAATTGATCCCCAGCTTCATGCAGCCGGTGCCGTTGAGACCGACGGCCCGGACCAGGTGAGGAATGACGACGCCGGTGAACGGCTCGCCGAGATACTGGTCGTACCGGGACGCCAGGGCCCGGATGGCCGGCTGATTGGGATACGTCACGCCGATGGATTGCTCCTCGTCGACCGTGAACGGCCGAAGATAACCCTGGGCTCCCATGGCCGCCATTTCCTCAAACAGCTCCCGCATCTCGGGCTCGCGGAAAAACCGGTCGGCCAGGATGTCTTCCAGCTCGTCGGCCGTGGGGATGAGGCCGGCGGCCTCCGTCCCGATATTGAAGAGCATCGACCGGCGGAACCGCTCGAGATTTTTATCCCAATTCAAAAACACGGCTTCCAGCGTTCCGGAGGCGTTTTTTCGGCAGAAAAACCGGATCCCCTCGAAGGCGAGAAAGATCGCATAATTGGTCGAACGGGAGCAGGCGGCGACCTTGGCATCGTTCGGGAGCAGTTCGTAGGACTTGTCGTTCAGGCCGTAGCGCATCTGTTTGGACGACCATTTGAGGCCTTCGAATTTTGCCATGAATCTTCTCCTTCGCCCGGGATGAAACACGCCTCCGTAGTATATCAAAAGCCGGGGGTCAGGTCTTGCCTTTCGATTTTGGTAAAAAGCCGGACGCGGCGGAGGATCGCGAGGTTTGAGGGGGAAATATTTTTCGGGTCCGCCTCCGCCCGATCGCATTTCGGGTATAATACGGCCGGAATGCCGTCAAGGAGGATCCATCCATGAAAAAAGCACTCGTCGCTCTGATGCTGGCCGCCGTTCTCGGCCTGGCCGCTCCGATCCAGGCCCGGGCGGAATACCTCTCCCTGAATTTCGGGACCGTCACCAACAGCTCCTTCACCTTCAATCCTTTCCTCTGGACGGCCGGAATGACGATCGACGTCCCCCTGGGCAACGTCCTGACTCTGTCCCCGGAGGGCTATATCGTCGTCCACGAATTCAATTTCGGAACCTTCATCTTCGCTCCGTCCCTGATGCTCAACTTCAATTTCAAGGAATTCTTTGTCGGCGCGGGACTTTCCAAGTGGTTTCTTCTCGGCGACGACATTTCCGGCTCCCCCTCGACGGATTTTTCCCTGAAGGTCAACGCCGGCTTCAAAGGGACCGACCTGCGGATCGCCGCATTTATTTTTACCCCGTTCGAAAATCTGTTCGATTCCATGGCCGTCGGCGCAACCATCGGTTTCGTTTTTTAATCACATGAAAACGCATCTCCTCGCCCTGGCCCTCATCGCCGCCGCAACGCTCGTCGGAACCGCCTGCGGAAAGAAAGACGGGCCGGCCGGCCCCGCAACCGACGCACTCCAGACCGCCGCTCCGTCCGCCCCCGAAGCGAATGCGGCCGAAATCCTCGGAAAAAAAATCGGCTCCTCCTACATTCTGACCCTGGAACAGGTCGCGGCAATGCTGAAGGACAAGCTCCCGGCCGATCAGCTTAAAGCGATGCTGAAGGAAATGAAAGCCGGGACGATCGAAATCATGGTCGGACTGGGTCGGGAACGCGAAGCGATGTCCGCCGCCGACCGGGCCGTCGTCGACGCGATCCTGAGCGGCCGGATCTCGGGAATCTCGAGCGACCTTTTCAAGTCTTATCAGGAAGGCCAGGAATATTACAAAGCGGATCCGGAGCTGTTCAATCTGATCGCCGAGTTCAATATCATCACCCAGTACGCCAACTTCGACCTGTTGAAAAAACAGCTGCCGGAGGAGGCCAAGCGCCTCGGGATTATTTGACCCGGCCCGGATTTTTTCCCGGCCTCTCCGGAGGACACCATGAAGACAAAAATCGCCGTCTCGGCCCTGGTTCTGACCCTGGTCATGGCCGCAACGGCCGGGGCTTTTCCCCAAAAAGCCCCGGCCAAACATCCGATTGACGTCTGGCTCGAGCAGTGCACGGCCAAAGACGAGTCCACGGCCGGACAGATCGACTGCCTGATCGAAGCCTATAAAAAATGGGACGCCGAGCTCAACCGCGTCTACCAGGAGCTGATGAAGCGGCTCCCGGAAGCCGCCCGGGCATCGCTCAAGGCGACTCAGCTGGCCTGGATCAAACACCGGATCGAGGAATTCAATTTGATGACCGCCCTCTACGAGATGTTCGACGGGACGATGTACGGCCTGATGAAAACCGCCGACCAGACCGATTTCGTCCGGAAACGGGCCTTGGAACTCGCCTCGTACCTGGACGTTCTCAACAGCGGATCACCGCGTCCGTTTTGATTTCGGCCGGATTTTAGACTAAAATTCCGATTGAATGATTGCGCATCTGAAGGGCGTTCTGCTCCAAAAATCTCCGGCCTCCGTCGTCGTCGACTGCGGCGGGGTCGGGTACGCCGCGGCGATTCCCCTCTCGACCTTTCTCAAGCTCGGCGAGGAAGGCGACCGGGCGGAGCTTTTTATTCACACCCACCTCACCGACAACGCCTTGTCGCTTTTCGGTTTCCTCACCCTGGAGGAAAAGGACATCTTCCTCAAGCTGATCTCCATCTCCGGGATCGGCCCGAAGCTGGCGATCGCCGTGCTCTCGGGAATGGACACCGAAACGCTGGCCGAAGCCGTCCGGGCGAGCGATGTCGCCCGGATCGCGATGGTTCCCGGCATCGGCAAGAAGACGGCCCTCCGGATCGCCATGGAGCTGGCCGATAA
>CAYPKX010000196.1:0-5132 GCA_964411395.1 uncultured Eubacteriales bacterium
GTCCATGATCGAATGATAGAAGCAGAGCCTCATCCCGTGTTTTTTACAGGCCGAGGCCAGCTCCTTGAGGATGTCGCGTTTGAACGGTGAGGCCAGGACATCAAAATCCGATATTTTCGAGTCGAAGATGGCGAATCCGTCATGATGCTTGGAGGTGATGACGATGTATTTCATTCCCGCGTCTTTGGCCGTTCGAACCCAGGCCTCGGCGTCGAACTTGACCGGGTTGAACATCGGGACGAATTTATCGTAGATCTCGAGGGGAATCCGGGCCGTATGGCGGATCCATTCGCCGTAATTCGTCTTTCCGCCCCATTCTCCGGCCGGGACGGCGTAGAGCCCCCAGTGGATGAAGAGCCCGAAGCGGGCCTCCCGCCACCACTGCATCCGGGAATCATGCTCGGCTTTGGTTTCAGCGGCCACGAGAGGAACGGCGGCCAGGACGGCCAAAACAAGAATCAGCGACGGAATTTTTCTGGACATCGGATCCTCCCGGACGGCTTCGATCCCGGCGTTCTCCTTGTCGGAGCGCCGTCAGATTAGTCCCGACACTCGGCGATTGTCAATCCGCGGGATCCGCGGTTTATGGAAAACGCCTCATCGCCTCTGGCCGATGGTGAGGATCCCCGGGCCGGGGCACGGGGAAAAATTCGCAAATCCCGGTCCCCAGACCCGGCTCCCGGAGAAAATCGAGTTCGTCTTCCCGTTCCTCACCCGCTGAAGTAAATATACGCGGCGATGATCAGAGCCAAAACGACCCCGGAGGTGACGAGATCGATCTTCGACCAGCTGGCCCGCGTTTCCTTCTTGTGGTCGGCGGTCACTGTGCCGTAGGTCAGACCGGCGATCTTTTCATAGGAGGGAGCTTCGGTCGCATAGCTGACGATATACATGACCGCCAAACTGACGAGGAAGATCAGCAGGCTGAAGTACTGGAAGAAGATATTGTTCACGATCCAGAGGAAAGAACCCTGGGCGTAGGCGAATCCGCTCGCGCCGCCGAGCTTGACCGGCGTATCCACGGCCAGGCGGAAGAGCCCAAGGGCGAATCCCGAACCGAGAGCGGCCAGGCAGCCCTTGGCGTTCAACCGCTTGTTGAAAACGCCGAAAAAGAAGACGACGAAAATCGGCGGAGCCAGGTAGGATTGGACGCCTTGGAGATAATCGTAGAGGCCGCGTCCGCCGCGGATCACGGGGATCCACAAAAGCCCGATGAGGACCATCACCCCGGTCGCCACCCGGCCGACCCAGACCAATTTTTCCTGGGTGACCCTGGGCTTCAAACGCCGGTAAAAATCCATGGTGAACAAGGTCGAAGCGGCATTGAAAGCCCCGGCCAGCGAGGACATCAGGGCCGCCAGCAACCCGGCCACGACCAGGCCCCGAACCCCCACCGGGAGGATGGAGGCCACCAGCATGGGAAAAGCTTTCTGGGCGTTGGCCCGGATGAGCTCCGTGCCGGAGCCGAAGAGCTCCTGTTGAAGGGCCGGGTTCTGACCGGTTTTAGCCAGAGCGAAGGCGATCATCCCGGGGATGATGAAGAGGAATACGGGCAGGAGCTTGAAGAAACCGGCCGCGATGGAACCGCGCCGGGCCTCCCGCATGTTGGGCGCGCCCAGAACCCGCTGGACGATATACTGGTCCGTGCACCAGTACCAGAGTCCGATGATCGGAGCACAGAACAGCATCCCGATCCAGGGGTAATTATCGTTGAAGTACCAGGCCATCCGGCCCGCTTCCTTGACCGGAGCCCAGGTCCCCTCGATCCCGGCCGGGACCAGGGGCTTCCAGAGGTTGAACATGTCCGAACCGACGATCTCGCGGAGCTGGCTCCAACCGCCCAGGGCTTTGAGGCCGAAATACGTCACCAGGGCCGAGCCGATGATGAAGATGAACGTCTGGATGGCCTCGGTGTAGGCCACGGCTTTAAGCCCGCCCATGACCGTGTACAGCCCGGTAATCAGGATGACCAGAATGGACCCGATCCAGAAGCTGTCCAGCCCCCCGACGTTGAGCTCCGGAAGGAGAACGCTGAAAACGATGCCGCCGGCGAAGATCCCGACGGCCATCTTTGTCAGGACATAGGCGACCAGGGAGATCAGCGAGAGAACCGTCCGGGCGGCCGGGGAGAACCGCCGCTCCAGAAACTCGGGCATGGTAAATATCCGCGAGCGCATATAGAACGGGACCATGACCCAGCCCAGGACAAGAAGGCACCAGGCATGGAGCTCGTAGTGGGCCATCGCCACGCCGTCCGTGGCCCCGGAACCGGCCAAACCGACCAGATGCTCGGCCCCGATGTTGGAGGCGAAGATGGAGGCGCCGATGATCAACCAGCCGAGATTGCGGCCGGCCAGAAAATATTCATCGGTGGTTTTTTGCTTCTGGCGCATGACCCGCCAGGCCAGGCCGAGGATGACGACGAAGTAGCCGAGGACGATGATCCAGTCGATCGGTTTGAGAACGCCCATGACCGGTTCTCCTTAGTCCGTGAATGGCCCCTATATATCACAGGCCCCGGAGCAAAACAACAGGAAAAATTTTCTTGAAAACGATATTTATGCCTTTATGTAAACGTACACGCATGGACTTCCCGGGCGGCCGTCCGCGGCGGCGGGGCCTCGATTCGCCGATCCCCGGGACGGTTTTGGGCCCGGCCGGGGAGGCGGGACATCACCCCGGAATTCGGGGCGGATCGAGTCCCGGCGCCGGCGAAAACCCGGGATTGATTCCCGCGCCTCAATCGTATGTAATAGGGCCGCCATGAAGACGAAGATCGCCTGGCGCCTGCGATTCGCCCTCGGGATGGTCGGCTTGTCGATCCTGATCTATGCCGCGGATTACCTGGTTTTCGGCCAATTCCGGGACATCGCCACCAGCTTTTTTGAAAGCACGGCTTCGCTGTTTCTTTATGTCCTGGTCGTCGTCCTGGTCATCGAGGAAGTCCTCGCCCGGCAGGAAAAGAAAGTCCGGCTGAAAAAGATGAATATGGTGATCGGCACTTTTTTCAGCGCCGTCGGCCGGGACCTTCTGGCAAAATTTCCGGTCTTTGTGGACAACATCGGCGGACTCGCCCCGAAAATGACTTTTGACGGACATTGGACGAAGGCCGACTTCACCCGGGCATTCAAGGAAGCGGAGGTGTTTCCCTATCAGATCCGGATCACGCCGGAATCGCTCCGAAACCTCCGGGCTTGTCTCGGGGCAAACCGGGATTTCCTGCTGGGACTCCTGGAAAATCCCACGCTTCTCGAGCACGACCGCTTCACGGACCTTCTCTGGGCGGTCTTTCACCTGGTCGAGGAGCTGGAAATGCGGCCCGAATCCCTGGAGGGATTGCCGGATGCCGATTACGCCCATCTCTCGGTGGATGTCCGCCGGGCCTATTCCCGGTTGGCCGGCGAATGGCTGGCTTACGCCTTGCACCTGAAGGAGGATTATCCCTTCTTATATTCGCTGGCCGCCCGGATCAATCCTTTCAAGGAATCGCCGACGCCGGTGGTCCCGGACTGAGCGCATTTTTCTCTCCACCGGGAGGGCCTTCACGCCGGCCAAAGGCCGGAGCAAGTCCATCCGTCGTCGCGGGCCGGAGGCGCCGGCTTCACGATTTGAAGATCCGCTCGATCTCCTTGGCCGCATCGGAGAGGGCTTGCTTGACCTGGGGCATTTTCTCGGCGCCGGCGGCCCGGGCTTTCTGCCCGATCGTCCGGCCCAGGTCGCCCAGCGTCCGCATGACGTCGTGCATTTCGTCCTTGAATTCGGCCCCGTAACAGCCCCACCAGTTTTTCATCTGGTTTTTTATCTCGGCCGTCTCTTTTGATTTTTCGGAAAGGAAGGCGAGACCCGTTTCGGTGATGGTATAGATTTTTTTCCCGTCCTGCTGAACGGACGTCACAAATTCCATCTCCTCCAGGTACTGGAGAGTCGGATAGACCGCGCCCGGGCTCGGCGTGTAAAAACCGTTGAATTGGTTTTCAAGCTCCCGGATGATTTCATACCCGTGGCGGGGCTTTTCCTTCAGAAGATCGAGAATCAAATATTTGAAGTCGCCCTTATGAAAGATCCTCTCACCGCGGCCCCAATAACCAAAATGTTGACGATGTTGCATATTTCTTTCCTTTTCTGATATGTTGCGATATACTTTAGATATATCTAGATATAATATAAATTCAATTCATTGGTTTGTCAATAAATTTTCTGTAATCCTATTATCAACCTAAAAACATGGAACAGGAGTTTTCTTCTCTGGGGTCGGACCACACCATCTTATTTAATTAGAGAAACTTACAAAATTAAGCAGAAGCGCCTTTTCCAGACGAACTGATCCCTGCACGGTATAAATTAAAGAAAATAAATAAGATGCTGGGATCAGACCCCAACCTTCAACCTTCAGACCAACCGCTCAGCTCCGCGAAAGACGCGTCTCACCCGCAAAATCGCTGCGGCCCGGCCGGGATGCTGGGCCGGATTCCATTTCTTCATGTCATCAAAGAGCGGACCCGAAGTCTGGTATTCGATCCGGCCCTTGATCTGGTAGGAATCGCCTCCTTTCGTGATGAAGAGAAGAGATCCCGGGCTCCCGGCACGGATGTTGGCGCGTGTTTTTTTGAAGTAGTTATCGGCCACGACCAAGGTGTCCTCACCGACCAAGCGGACGCAAGTCGCATAAATCGCGTTGGGCATGCCCTTCGTATCGACCGTCGCCAGGACGACCGCGTCCTCGCGATTCTTCCAAGACTTGAGAACGGATTTCGGCAGTGCAGCCATGACAGCCCTCCTTAAGAGCAGAAAATGAAGGGGTACTCTACCCGCCTCAGACGATCTTGTCAATTATTTTACGGCCGGATCGCTGTTTTTTTTGGGGAAAATTTCTGGCGTCCTGCCGGCCCACCGAATAACTCAGCTCGATCCGCGTCGCGCCGGAAGACAGCGGGATGACATGCGCCCCGCGTTCGACGGCATACAACCCCGCCAGGGTGCATGCCCCCAGGCCGGTCTTCTCTCCTCCGGGGGCCTCCACTCGGAGCCGGGCGACAGGGGAAAACTCCGTCGCCCGGGAAAGCGCGATCCGAAGGGGCCGGCGGTTTGCAGAATCGATCTCGATTCCCTCAAATGTCCCGGAATCCAGAGTC
>CAYPKX010000197.1:0-5131 GCA_964411395.1 uncultured Eubacteriales bacterium
AGATCGGCATCCTCGTGGACGAGCCGCACTACGTCACGGCCATCGCCTCCCAGGTTCCCTCGGGCCTGGCGATCGACGGCGATAACGACGGCAACGTCGACAACCTCACCTTTGTCGTTTCCGGTTCGGCCGGCGGCTGGAATGAAATTCTCTGGCCCCACAGGTGGAGCGTGTACTCCCAGACGGTGTATATCCGAGGGAAGCGCGCCTACACCTATAACCTCCATCTCGGCGCTTCGTTCAGCGTCGGGACGCTCTGCCATGAAATGTTCCATTCCCTCGGGGCGCCCGACCTGTATCACTACACGAGCAACGGCGTCAATCCGGCCGGCTTTTGGGACATCATGCAATGGAGCGCCCCCGGCGGCCCCCAGCACATGAGCGCCTACATGAAGTGGAAGTATGGGACGTGGATCGCCTCCCTTCCGGAGATCACGGTGTCGGGAACCTACACCCTCCAGCCGCTGACCTCGTCCTCCGGGAATTGCTACAAAATCCGGTCGCCCTATTCGTCGACGGAATACTTCGTCGTCGAGTATCGAAAAAATTCCGGCCTTTTCGATTCGTGCCTGGCAAGTTATTGCGGCTACGATGAAGGCCTGGTCGTGTACCGCATCAATCCGGCCTTGACCGGGAACGCCAACGGCCCCCCCGACGAGGTGTATGTTTACCGGCCGGGCGGCACGCTGTCGGCCGATGGAACACTCGAGGATGCGGCTTTCAGCAGCGGGTCGGGCCGGACCGCGATCAACGATTCGACCAATCCGCCCTCGTTTCTGACGGCCGGAGGGGCGGGCGGCCTCAATATCTCCGACGTCGGCGCGGCCGGTTCGACCATTTCGTTTTACGTGGCGATCCCGACGGGTTCCGCGACGATGTCGCTTTCCAAAAACAGCTTCACCTTCGGAGCGATTCAGAACGGTGCGGCCACGCCGGCCGAAACCTCGATCCTGAGGAACACGGGTTCGGGGACGATGAGTTGGACGGCGACCCGGTCGGCCGATTGGATCGCGGTCTCTCCGGCGTCAGGAAGCGGCGGCGCCGCCCTTTCGATCGGCATCGCCCGGACAAACCTCAGCCCGGGAAGTTACTCGGGGACGGTGGTTGTCGCGGCGGCGGGGGCGACCAATACGCCGCAGACGATCTATGTCAATTACACGGTCTACGCTTCGGGCGGGGACGCCGGGCCGTTCGGGACATTTGAAACGCCGGCGAACGGGGCGGCGGTGGCCTCCTCGATTCCGGTGACCGGATGGGCCCTGGATGATATCGGGATGCAATCGGTGAAAATCTACCGGGGGACGGGTTTCTCGAACCGGATCTATATCGGCGAGGCGGTGTTTGTCGAGGGAGCCCGGGCGGATGTCGCCGCGGCCTATCCCGGCTATCCCCAGAAAACCCGGGCCGGCTGGGGCTATATGCTGCTCACCAATTTTCTGCCCAACGGCGGGAACGGGAATTTCACCCTTCTGGCTTATGCCGTGGACCTGACCGGGCATGAAGTTCTTCTGGGCAGCAAGTCGATCACCTGCAATAACGCCGGCGCGGTCAAGCCGTTTGGAGCGATCGATACGCCGGCGCAGGGCGGGACGGCTTCGGGGAACGCATTCTTCAACTTCGGCTGGGCCCTGACGCCGCAGCCGAATTCCATTGCGACCAACGGATCGACGATTTATGTCTGGGTCGATGGAGCGGCCTTGGGCCACCCCGCGTACAACAACTACCGGGCGGACATCGCCGGTCTTTTCCCGGGGTATGCGAATTCCAGCGGAGCCGTGGGCGTGTACACGCTCAATACGACGGCCTTCGCCGACGGCGTCCATACGATCGTCTGGAGCGTACAGGATTCGGCCGGTCATGCTGACGGGATCGGGAGCCGGTATTTTTCGGTTCTCAACGCGGTGGGCGGAGCGAGTCCGGAAGCGGCGGCGGGCGCGGGGGGAGGACCGGCTGGAGCGGGGGGTGTGCGGGTTGAGGGGGATGAGGATGGAGCGGTGGGTGCCGAGGGAGGAACGGTTGGTATGGGGAGTGCGGCAGGCTCGCAGAGCGCAGTGGCGGGAATGAATGGAGCGCCGGGACGAACGGCCGCGGGAATTGCGAGTATGCCCGAGGATACCCGGAGCCCGGTTTATGTGCGGCGGGGAATCGCCATGGATGCGCCGGTCGAGTTGGCTACGCCTGAAAACGACGGATCGATACGAATCGAGATTCCGGAAGTGACCCGGGTGGCGGTGTATCTCAACGAGGCCGCGGCGGGAGAGACGGAAACGGAGATGATCGAGCGCGGAGCGCGGATGTTGCTTAAGCGCGGGACGGGGACGGCCGAGCGCGGAGCGGGAGCTGCGGTTGAGAGCGGAAACGGTGGAGCGGCCGCTGGCGGATACGGCGGCGGGGGCCTGACAGGAGCGGGGAAGTCGGCTCGCTACGAGGCCTTCGCGATGACGAACGGGGAGCTTCGGCCGCTTCCGATCGGGGCATCGTTTGACCCGGTCGACGGCGTTCTTTACTGGCAGCCGGGCCCGGGATTCCTGGGAGAGTACGCGTTCGTCGTCGTCGACCGCCGCACGCTGACAAAGAAAACCATCGGAGTCTCCATCAGGTCAAGATAAAGTTGGGCGTTCTTTGAGAACCCGGCTTTGATGTGCCTGGGGTGAGCCATATGCACATATTTTGGGGGTAATACATTCGTTCGCGATCTATTACAGGCTCGAATTTATTGGAAATATTCGGGGTATCGCGCAGCCGGGGTGGCGGGGATATTCAGGCGGCCCGGGGTGTGTCTGTAACTATAGTGAATTCAAACTGATGCGCGAGACCTGGGAGCCCTCGGCGCCGCGCTGCATCGCCGCCGCCGAATTGTTCATCCGGTTTTCCGGCTGTTATGTATCGCGAATGAGTGTATGCGATTTGACGCGGACGAAAATAGACGAATATGGAAAACGCGTAGCAGCGATCCGGCGCCGTCGAAAAAAGGCGCTTCTGGATTTGGGTGTCAGCAATCCTGCAAGGGCGGAATTCGAAGACCGGCCCGCCCGTCTTCCCTCGAGTCATTTTGCCCTGCCGGCCCGGTTTTGCCTTATAATACCGCCGATGAAGAATCGAAGCGCAGCACCCGGGCGGACGGCCGTGCGCCCGATTCTCGTCGCCTCCTTCGTTCTCCTCCAAATCACCCTCCTCGCCTTCCCCCGCCACGACACGCTCGACCTCGAGGCCTGGCCCAACACCAGGCTCTCGCCTCGGATTGCGGGCGCCGCGACAGTCGGACAATCCTTCGTTTCCGGCCGGAACGGCCTCAGCCGTGTGGACGTTTTTCTCGCAACCTATGCCGCCGCCCCGCCGGGGGATGTGATCTTTCGCCTGTTTGAAGGCGACCCGACGGGCGCCCCCCTCGCTGAGGTTCGCGTCCCGGGTTCGTCGCTTCGGGATAACCTGTTCAACCCCTTCGCCTTTCGCCGCATCTCCCGGTCCAGGGGGAAGCATTTTTCGTTCACCCTTTCCGCCTCCGCCGCCGCAGAATCCCAAGGCCCGTCGCTTTGGATGAATTCCGCCGACCTCCTGCCGCAAGGAACGCTCCTTGTCGACGGCCGTCCCGCCTCCGGCGACGCGGTCTTCCGGACGTATTCCCGGCGGACGATCCTGGCCGAATGGGGAAGAATCGCCCGCGGCACGCCGGGCTTCCTGGGCCATCCCCTGCTCCTCGGCTTGGCCGCCGCCTTCTTCATTTCGGCCTCCGCCCTGGCCTTCCGGCATATTCTGGGACTGCTTTTCAAAAAGGGGGAAGCGCCCGATGCCTGACATTCTGCTGATCAGCGACGATCTCGTCGGCGCCCGGATGGCCGGGCCGGGCATTCGGGCCTGGGAAATGGCCCGAACACTCTCGATCCGTTTCGAGGTCGAGCTGGCCGCCCCCGAGAGCAAAACGCGCGAGGCCGACGCAGCGTTTTTCCAGGGCGCGCCCTTCCGGATTTTTTCCTATTCGACCGACCGCCCCGCCGAGCTTCTGGCCCGGGCCGAAGCCGCCCGAATCGTCATTGTCCAGGGCTATGTGTTGTCGAAGTTCCCCGGCCTGGAAGAGACGGCCCGTCCGCTCGTCGCCGACATCTACGATCCCTTCGTCCTCGAAAACCTGTTCATCCATCAGCGAACCGTCGGAAATCTCCGCGACCGGGAAGCGATACATTTTCACGACCTGGGCGTTTTCAACGGCCTCCTGCGGCGGGGCGACCATTTCCTCGTCGCTTCCGACCGGCAGAAGGACCTCGTCACCGGATGCCTCCTGTCTCTCGGCCGGATCGGCCCGGCCGACCTCGATTCAGGCCCCGGCCTGGAGCAGTTGCTGAGCGTCGTCCCGTTCGGAATTGAAGACAACATCGACTCGACCGCCGCCCCTGCAAGCCCCTCCGCCGAATTCAAAGCCCTCTTCCCCCAGGTTGCCGATGACGACATCCTGCTGCTCTGGGGCGGAGTGCTCTCCTCCTGGTACGATCCGGAGACGTTGCTTCGCGCCCTGGCCTCCGCCCGGCGCGCGAATCCGAAAATCAAGCTGCTCTTCCTGGCGACCGGGCATCCCAATCCCGTGGTTCCGGCGATGGAAGCGGTCCCCGCAGCCCGCGCGCTGGCTGCAGAGCTCGGCCTTCCCCCGGACGCCGTGATCTTCAACGACAGCTGGATCGAATACCCCCGCCGCGGCCCGGTCTTCCGCCGGGCCGATATCGGCGTCTCCATCCACAAAACGCATTTCGAAACCCGGTACGCCTTCCGGACGCGGATGCTCGATTATCTCAAGTACGGGCTTCCGATCATCGGAACCGAAGGCGACGTGTTCGCCGAGCTCGTCGAAAAAGAGAGCCTGGGGCGGGTTGTCGCCTCCGGCGACATCGACGGCCTGGCCCGGGCGATCAGCGAACTCGCCGCCGACGCCGCGAAACGAGCGGCCATCCGTTCACGCGAGGCGGCGATCCGGGAACGGTTCCTTTGGAAAAACACGGTCGCTCCGCTGACGGGCTGGTGCGGCCGCGTTCTGGCCGGGGATTTCGTTTCTCCCCGGCGGCCGTCGCGCGAGGACGTCATTCGGGCCTGCGCCGGTTCATCCGCCCCGGCGCCCTCGGGCGCCCTCAGGCGTTGGGCCGGC
>CAYPKX010000198.1:0-5120 GCA_964411395.1 uncultured Eubacteriales bacterium
CGGAACGAAGGATCTGGACTGGGCGTTTGAAAAGATCAAGGACGTTTTTGCCCGACTCGAGAATTAAGCGGCCGGGGGGGCTTTCCTCCCGGAATACCCTGCCGGCGAATTCCGCCGGGCGGGACGTTTTTTCGGTTGAGGAGGAATGCTCATGAGCGTCCGTTCCTATCGTTCCATGCCCCCTGATAACGCCGTCGATCGCCGCGGTTTTCTCAAGCGCGGCGCGGCCGCGGCTGCGGCGGCCGCCGCCGTGGCCACGACCGGCGTCGGCAGCCGGTTTCTTTTCGCCGGCGAATCCGGCCAGGCCGCCCCGGCCGCCCCAAAGACGCCGGCCAAGCCGAAAACCAACATCGAAGACGCCCTGAAGATTCCCCGGACGAAAACATCGCTTCCCGGGCCGTACCCGGGCCGGGTCGTCGAAGTCTTCGACCCGGCGGCCATGCCCGAGGGCCGAGTCAACGGAGACGTCGTCAAGGCGATGTTCGAGAAGGGAATGACCTCGCTCACGGGCCAAAGCCTTGGGGAGAGCTTCGGCCGGTTTTTTTCCAAGGACGACATCGTCGGCCTCAAGGTCAATCCGGTCGGACCCGGCTTGATCAGCACCCGGCTGGAGCTGGTCGATGCGGTCGGCGCCTGGCTCGAGGCGGGCGGGATCCCGCGCAAGAATATCGTCATCTGGGACCGGTTCGATTACATGCTGACCGACGCCGGTTTCACCGCCGAGAGGTATCCCGGATTTTCGATCGAAGGGCTTCAGACGATGGACGAAGCGGCGGCGGAGGCGAAAAAGGACGCCGACAACAGCAAGTGGTTGAAAGCCGACGGAACCCATGTCAGTGTGCCGAATTTCGACCTGGAGAAGTTCTACTGGGCCGACGTCGAAGGCCCGAAGGATCTGGCCTACCTCAATCAGCACGTTTTCAACGGCAAGCATTCTTACTTCGGCAAGCTTCTGACGAAGAAGCTGACCAAGATCATCAACCTTCCGGTTTTTAAAAACACGGGATATGCCGTCTCCATGGCCACGAAAAATATCGGATACGGGGCCGTCTGCAATACCAACCGGCTCCACACCCCGCTGTTTCTCGATGTCTGTGTCGAAGTTCTGGCCTTTCCCGATATCCGGGACAAGATGGTTCTCAATATCACCGACGGCCTGCGCTGTCAGTATGACGGCGGGCCGGGCCCCAACGCCAAGTTCGCCTATATCGACAACAAGATCTATCTGGCCTCCGATCCGTTCGCCCTGGACATGGTCTGCCACAATCTCCTCGTCGCCAAGCGGAAGGAGCAGGGCGCCCCGGTCAATGAAAATCCGCGATACACCGAGTACCTCCGGTACGCTGAAAAGCTGGGACTCGGCGTCGTCGACCCGGAGAAGCTGGTTCACCTCAAAGCCTGATCGCTCCGGTTCGGAAGAAAAAAGATTTCGGATCGCGGTGACACTGTATCCCGGCGACGGGCGGCCGGCCGGGACCGGCGCCGGCCTCAGATCCGGGATTTGTATTTCAGTTCTTTAAATTTCAGGGTGAACGTCGTTCCATCCTCCCGGTTCAAAGAGAGGTGGGCTTCCAGCTGGCCGACCAGGAGCTGGATGATTTGAAAACCGAACCCCCCGGGATTCTGAGGATCGAAGTCCTCCGGCAATCCGACACCGTCGTCGGAAACCTCGAGCTCCACGGCTCCCATCGCCGATCGGGACAGGCGGATCCCGAGAACGCCTTTCCGACCGTCCGGAAAGGCGTGTTTCAAGGAATTGGATATGAGCTCGTTGAGGATCAGTCCGCAGGGGATGGCGGAGTTGATATCCAGGGACACATCTTCGAAATCGGTCTCCAGGCGGACCTGGCCCGGGTCGACCAGGTAGACGTGAAATAAGTGCGTGGCCAGGCTGTGAATATATCCCGGCAGGTCGATTTTCGATAGATCGGCGGCCCGGTAGAGCTTTTCGTGAACGAGGCTCAGCGACCGGATCCGCGTCTGGCCGCGTTTGAGAATCCGGCGGGTTTCCTCGCCGGCCCGCTCGGCTTCGAGGCTGAAGAGGCTGGAGATGATCTGGAGATTGTTCTTGACCCGGTGGTGAACCTCCTGGAGAAGGAGCTCTTTTTCGCGGAGGGAGATGCGCAGGGCTTCGAGGGCTTCCTTGATTTGGTTTTCGGCCAACTTGCGTTCGGTGATGTCGATCGTGAATCCGGCCATGTGCCGCGGTTTGCCTTCGACATGGATGGGAAACTTGATGGTGGTGAAGTACCGGCCGTTCATCTCTTCGTCGACGCTGATCTGGCGGCCTTCCGTCAGAATGCGTTTGTCGTCCTCGACCATTTTTTTGGCCATTTCGGAAGGGAAAAGCTCGTCCATGTTCTTGCCGAGCGCCTGATGGACGGGCATCCCCAGCATCGCGGCGTAATTCTCGCTCAAGCGGATGGCCCGGATGTTTTCGTCCTTGAAAAACATGTAAATCGGGCTGTTTTTCATGAATTGGTCGAAAATCGCCTCGTTTTCCCTCAAAGCGGCCAGGGCGGCTTCCGTTCGCGATTCGGCCTTTTTTCGTTCTCCGATATCCCGGATGCTGCCGACGATTTTTTCCGGCCGGCCGGCGGCATCGATGAAAATGCGGCAGGCGAGAGCGCAGGCCGTCAGGCTTCCATCGCGATTGCGCAGGGTGATTTCATAATCCGTGAGCCGGCCTTCCGCGGTGAGCCGGGCAAGAAAGGACGTCCGCTCCGCGGGCGAAGCATACATGTCCAGAATCGATTTTCCCAGGAGGTCTTCCCGGACATACTGTCCGTTCGACAGCAGGCTGATCGAGGGGCTGATTTCGAGAATGGTCCCGTCAAGCGCCGTTTCATAATAGACGTCCTGGATGTTCTCGAAGATGTTGCGGAACCTGGTTTCGCTCTCCCGGAGGGCGATTTCGGTCCGTTTGCGTTCGGTGATTTCCCGGGTGATGCTGATGATGTGGGGGGCGCCGTCGATTTCGACGATGGACGCCGACATCAAGCCGACGCCGATCCGGCCGTTTTTCGAGCGGAACCGCGCCTCCAGGTTTTCGATAACGCCGTTCTTTTTCAGGCCTTCGACCAGGCGCCGGCGGTCTTCCGGATCTTCCCAGATTCCGATCTCCAGGGAGCTTCGTCCCCGGACGTCTTCCTCGGTATATTCCATCATCTGGGTGAATCCCTGGTTGATTTGAACATACATCCCATCCGAAAGCCGGTTGATGTTGATGGCTTCGGAGCTGGTGGTGAAGGCCTTGCGGAATTTCTCCTCGCTCGACCTCAAAGCCGCCAGGGCTTCTTTCATCCGGTTTTCCGAACGCTTGCGCTCGGTGATGTCATTGATAACGACATGGATGGCCGTGACCTCGCCGTCCGGAAACGGCGCGGCGGTGACCTCGACATCGACCGGGAGGCCGTCGAGGCGGATGATTTTTTCCTCGAGGACCGGGACCGGCCGTCCTTTCTCGAGGTCTCCGATCCGGTCCCGCATGACCTGATGAAAATCCGGGTGAAAGAGCTCGAAGGGCGACTTGCCCAGAAGTTGACCGGTCGAACTCGCTCCAAACAGCCGGAGACAAGCCTCGTTGGCCAGGATGATGTGATTCTCCCGGTTGACCATGACCGCCAGGGGGGAATTGTCGATCAGCGTCCGATAGCGGGCTTCGCTCTGCCGCTGGGCATCCTCGATTTTCCGTTGCTCGGTGATGTCGCGAGCCGAGGACAAGGCCCCGGTCACCCGGCCGTCCAGGTCCTTCAACGTCAGGCACCACCAGGCCAGGATCCGGATTTCCCCGTCTTTGCGGCGTTGACGGCTTTCGACATAGACCAGATCTTCCGAACCGGCGAAAACCGGCTCGACGACAGCATAGGTGTTCTGGCCGCCGACAAAATAGTCCGCGGCCTCATGGCCGATCACGTCGTCTCCGAAAAACTCCAGCCCCGGCTTATTGGCCCAGACGTAGATCTTGTTCAGGTCGACTTCCATAATGATTTCGGGAAGAGCGGCCAGCAAAGCCTCCTGGCGGGAGGACAGCATGTGGAAATTGCGGGCGGCTTCCGTCCGCTCCCGGAGAAAGCGCCCGGCCTTTCGGAGGATCAGGGCATACATGCCGACCAGGAGGCCGAACAGCAGGGAAGAGGCGACGATTAGGATCATTAAAAAGCGTTTTCGAATGGGGGCGTAAGCTTCGCTCTGATCGATTCGCGCGATCAGGAACCAGGGCGAGTTCGGGATTTCCCGGGCATAGGCGACCACGGGCCGATCCCGGTAATCGATGCCTTTGATGATCCCCGTTTGGCCTTGGGCGGCAAGGCCCGCAATCGTCGGCCGACTCAACGGAATCCGGAGACGGAGGGCGGCCTCTTTTTGAAAACGCAGGGCGTTAAGGTACACGACCGAATCGCCGTCCCGGCGGACGATCAGCGTTTCGGCGCTCCGGCTGGGCATCGGCCAGCGGGTAATGAACGGGTAAAGATAGGCCCCCGGGTCGATGTGAATGGCCAGAATCGCCAATACGGTCTCCGGGGCCCGATCATCCGAGACCGGGACGAGCAAGCTCAAGGAAGGGTGTTCTTCGCCCGCGCTTTGGTGAAAATCGAGGATTTCGGAACATCCCGATCGCATGATTTCCGGCAGCCGCTCAATGACTTCCGGACATACGCTCGGGTCCTCCGCCGGGATATTGATAACGCTCCGCCCGGCGGTGTCCACCAGCTGAACGCGGCGATACTGTCCGCCGGACCGATATTTTCCCAACCAGGCGCTGAGTTGCCCGAAGGCTTGAGGGTCGGGCGGAGTGCGGAACGTCAGGCGAACAAGACCGGCCAGGGCGGCGTTGTGTTCGAGATAGGCGGCATCCAGAAGCCGTTCCTGCCTCCATTGATCGATTTCGGCCGTTTTCAACTCGGCGACCGCCTGCAGCTGATGGTCGATTTCCTGTTCATACCGGAGCGCGTAACGACGAAGAGAGAGCCATCCGGAAACGAGAATCCCGGCCGTCAGAACGAAAAAGACCAGAACCAGGATCGTGGGAATTTCGCGTCTCGGGTTTTTCCCCGACGGCGGGGGAAGGAAATCCGGTTTCTTCAGGGACAAGCCCGATGCCTTTGTGGAATCGGCGG
>CAYPKX010000199.1:0-5074 GCA_964411395.1 uncultured Eubacteriales bacterium
ATCCCCACCACCTGCCCCATCACCGGAAAATGCACAAACATCCCGAGAATCTTCTTCCCTAATGCTGCGGCGGCGGCATCGGCGTAGACCTGGACCTGCGCGCCGACTTCTTGGGCAATCTTCGCCGCATCCTCCGGGGAGGCGTCATAGGCTTTGTGGTCGATGATGATGAGGCCGTCCGGCGTCTCGAGGATAAGGTCGGCCACCCCTCTGGCGATGGAGCCGGTCTCGGCCTGCAAAAGGATATCTGTTTCACGGAGCCATTTCGCACCCGGCCAGTGCTTGCTTGCCCATCCTACTAATCGATCTCCCATTTCGAGCAGGTCATCAGGCGATAGAACCTTGTCAACATTCCAGCGCTCAAGAAGTCCTCGGGCCATTTCCAATAAACCTTCCCTGTCCATATCTGAAGAATACGCGGCCAAATATCCATGGACGGCGTTTCCGAGGCTTGCCGGATCATAGTCCTTGGTTTTAAGCGATATCGGGCTTCCGAGCGTTTCGGGTTCGGTGGCTTTCCACGCTCTTCCCGTCTTCTCGGGCCAGGCGTAAGCCGGCACATGCTCCCTCGGCCCAGGGACATCGTAAGTGGGCACGGACTCGAGCTCGGACGGAACGGGCTCCGCCGCGGCGGTTTGGCGGATAAGAATCCCGACATCTTTTCCTGCCCAGGTCGCGGTTCCGTTTTCCGGCTCGCGGAGAAGGGGAGAGGCGCCGTCGTTGAATTCCTCAAACATCCCGGCTCCGAGCTTGTCTTGTTGGCAGGCGATGACAACTCGGTCCCGGGCCCGTGTCCAGCCGACGTAGAGAAGCCGCAGGCTCTCCCGCTTTTCGACTTCCATTGTTTCGGAGACAGACGGGTGACCGGCGAGGAGTTCGTGGTAGGGAGTCTTTTTTGTTTGACCGTGGAACGGATTTGGCCAAAACCGGATCCAGCGTCCGGCTAGGGGGTCCGAAAGGTCGATTTTCTTCTTATCGGACATGATCCTGGGCTCGAAGGAGATCCGGCTGAAATCCGACTCGAGCTCATAGAGAACGACGATCGGCCATTCCAGGCCCTTGGCTTTATGCCAGGTGCTGGTGACGACCGCGCCGGAATCGGGATTGAAGGCCTGGACGTCGTTTCCCGTGTCGGCGAGGCCGGAGAAGAAGGCGATCAGGCCGGCCGGGGTCATGCCCGCTCCGGCGTCGGCCGCCTGGCCGGCAAATTGCCGGGCCTGGGCCCGGAGAGAGTCGAGATTGGCAAGACGCCGGGCGGGCTCGCTCCAGCGGCGGCAGATGTCCCTTGCCCCGAGCAGGTCGATCACCCGGTCGATTGCGGCCAGGACGCCGAGATTGGACCGCTCGGCGGCGCTTGAAGCCAGGATGGCGGATACGGCCGGATGATCCTTGAACGCGGCCAGGCCGGGATTTTCGATGAGGGTTGAAAGCCAGCGGTCGGGGTCCTCGGGATGGTCGATCAGCCGGGCGATCTCGGCGGCGGCGAGGGCATCGCGCGGGTCCACCCAGAGCCGGAGAGCCGAGAGGACCAGCCGGGCTTCGGGGGTGCTCAATAGGCCGGGTCGAATCTGGGCGCTTCGGATCCCCAGCCTGGACAGCTTGGCGGCGACTTCGTAGGTTGTCGAGTTTTTCCGGCAGAGGACAGCGATATCGCCGGGTTTGACGGGCCGGGCTTTTTTCGTCTCGCGGTCGCGGACGAGGACCGTTGGGTCGTTTAAGCATTCCTTGATGCCGGCGGCGAGGGCGGCCACCCTTTTATCGGCATTCGTCCGGCCCTCGATGACCGGGAGCCAGCGCTCGATGATCGGCCCAAGGCCGGGAGGATCGCTCTTGTTTTCAGGCGCAGGATCGAGTAAAACCCGGTCGGCGGGAATCCCATGTCGTGGAAACGCCTGGGCGAAAAGCCTCGAGGTCAATTCGACAAGCTTCGGCCGGCTCCGCCAGGAGTAAGGCAGCGTCGTCAAATTGGAATCGGCGACGATTTCCTCGATGGCTGCGTTCATCAGCTCAGGGTCGGAGCCGCGGAAGCCGAAGATGGACTGCTTCTGGTCGCCCACCCAGATGCTCCGCTTGGCGATCGAAGCCAGGCGGAGGAAAATCGCCAGCTGGATGGGGCTCGTGTCCTGGAACTCATCAATTAAAACCAGGTCGAGCCGGTCGCTGAGATATTCCCGGACGTCCGGCTTGTCCAGAAGCTCGAGGGCCAGATATTCCTGGTCGGTGAAATCGATGAAGCCGCGGTGCTTTTTGTACTCGCTGTACGTTTCGAGCGATTGGGCGGCCAGGTCGAAGGCGAGAGCGATCGCGGAGTTGATATCGGCCCGAAAGCGGGGATGATGGATGTAGACGGAGGCCGGGGCGGAGATTTTTTGGGCCGCCTCGGCGGATTTCTTTGCGGCCGAGAGATTGGCCATGCCGTTCCAGTCCTGCCATTTGGGCCGATTTCCGTTCCGAAGGTCGAGGAGGAACCTGACGGCCCGGTCGAGGGCTTCTTTTGTCGCCTTGGTTTTATCCTCTCCCCGCTCGACTTCGGCCTTAAAATCCATAATTGCGGCCATGATCGACTTTTCGACCTTATCGGCCTCCTCGTCTTTGAGGGGAGGGCCGAGGAGGGAACCGATTTCGGCCAGGCACCGGTCGCGCGACTTATTCAACGCTTCCAGTGAAAGATGGTTTGAACGGACGAGGTCGACGATTTTTGTGATCGTCTCTTCAACGTCCCATTCGTAGAATACGCCGCTGATCCGGGCGATTTCCTCCCGGGACTCCTCGTTGAAGACCGAAGACAGGGCCTTTTTCAGGGCGACGGCGGCCTGTTCCTCATCCAGGACGCGGATATCCGGAGGGAGGCCGAGGGAGAAGGCGAAGTCGGAGACGATCCGGCCGCAGACGGAATTAACCGTGCCCATGAGGGCCGCGTTTAACTGGACCGCTTCGGCGGCTTTCCCTGCTTCTAAAAGATGACGGCGCACGCGCTCGCGGAGCTCAGCCGCGGCTTTCCGGGTGAAGGTCGTCGCCAGGATGGCCTCGGGACGGGCGGAAATCTTTGGGTCGGTCGAGAGAACGGATTTTTTCAACTCTTCCGACAGGCGGTAGGTCTTGCCGCTTCCCGCGCTTGCGGAAATGATTTCGATGTTGCTTTTGGCGCGGCTCATCGGCTTTCCTCCCAGGCCCGGCCGCAAAGGATCTCGAAGGAGCAAAACTCGCAGGGCGGCTTGAGGCGGAGAAGGCCGTCGACGACTTCGTCTTCCTTGATCGGAGGCGTGTCACCGTCAAGAGGTATGCCCAGGGCTTCGATCTTGCCGTTTCGGACGGCTTCCAAAGATTCCTTCATCGAGTCCAGGAGCGCGTCCCAGGTCTCTTCGAGGGGTGGGCCTTCGATGTTAAGGGCGTTCTTGAACGGGCCACCCCGGAGGGCGATGAGGCGCTGGTCGCGGAGGATGAAGAAGGCGGCCGGCGGGAATTCGCGGCCGGTCTTGAGGAGATAGGCGTAGAAGGCCAGCTGCAGGGCGGTGCCTTTTTTGAGCTGTTCGCGGTGATAGGTTTCGCCCCGCCATTTGAGGTCGATGACGGCCTTGGGCTCGCCGGCGACAAGGTCGGTCCGGCCGCTGAGCTTGTAGTCCTCGAGCTCGCCTGAAAGCGGCGCTTCGAGCGCGATCACCCGCAGCCGGGCTTGGGAGAGATGCTCAACAAGGGAATAGGCCGAGGCGGCGGTGGCGGCGCGGGCGATGGCCAGGGGGACGGAAGCCCCGGGAAGGAAAAGCGGGGCGGCCAGTCGCGGTCCGTTTGTTTCAAAAAGCTCCGAGGCGATCTTTTTCGCCTTTTCCGGGGAATCGGGATGGAGGCCGAGCGTCTCCTCGAGAATGCGATGAACGAGGTTTCCGGTCAAGCGTTTTAGGTCGACAAGAGAAGCGATTTCCGGCTGTCCGAGCCGGGCGATCTTTTCGAGGGTCCATTTGAACGGACAACCGAGGAGCGATTGGAGAGAGGTGGGAGAATGGTTCGATGGAATTCTGGGACCGACTGCCGCCGCGCCGACGGACCAGGAGCGCTTCGGTCCGGGAAGCGGGAGGGGCGGGTCTGTTCGCATGAAGGCTTGGGGGGAAGCAGGAAGGGCGCTTTTTTCCAGAACGGCCGGGGAGGCGTTCTTGGGGATGCGGGCTGAAACCTCGTCCCAGAGGGGATGGGGATGGCGTTCCTCTCCGTCCTCGCCGAATTTCGGGCAAACCAGGACGAGCTGTTCGGAGGCATATTCGAGGGGACGGCGCCAGCGGCGGGATTGGTCAGCCGCAAGCTCGGTCGGCGGGGTGATGAAGATTTGCCGGGATTCGAGCGCGGAGAGCTCGGCGCGATTGAGGGGCAGGGATGAGGGAGAAGGGGCCGAATCCTCGGTGAAATCCCACCAGACGACTTTCGGCGCCGGGCCGGCCATGGCCCCGGGAGCAGGGAGAGAGATAAGGCCTAATTGGACCGGATAACGGCGGGCGGGGGAGATGGATTCCGAGATTTCCAAGTTCAAGCGGAGGATTTGCGGCTCGGTTAAGGAGGAAAGGCCGGAAAGCTCGACGAGGCGGGCGAAAAGATCGCATTGACGGTCGATGGAGGCGAAGCGAAGCCCGAGCTCCGACTGCGGATCCTGGAGAACGAAGCGGCGGGCGTTGGCCCAGTCCTTAACGAGGGCGGCTCGGCTAAGGAGCGCTTGGGCAGGGAATGGCGAATTGATCTTGGCGTCGGGCTTGAAAATCGATTGGAGACGGGAGGCGATAGAGGAGGAGGCAGAGGAGGAGGAGGAAGAAGAAGCGTCGCTGGGACGGGGGGCTCTGTCGGTGTCGGCCGGGGCGGGGAGGGCGGGTAAAGTGGTTTGGGCGAGGGCTCGGTTCCATTCCCCGCTTCCGACGGCGGGCCAGCTTTGGAGGGCGGAGCGAAGCGCGACGGCGGTTTTTGCCGGAACCGGACCTTCGGGGATAAGGAGGAGTTCGAGGGCCCGCTGAGGGTCTGGCGGATCCCAACCCATGGCCAGGACCAGGGGCAGGATTTGAAAAAGCGGATCTTCGGCGACGGCTTCCCGGCCGCC
>CAYPKX010000200.1:0-5067 GCA_964411395.1 uncultured Eubacteriales bacterium
CGGAAGATCTGGGAATCGGGAGATATCATCTATGCCGTCGTTCAAGATTCTTCCGGACGGATCGTCGCCTCCCAGGGGCAGGGAACCGCCGATTTCGTCCAATACGACCGCATCGAGGAAAACGGTTTCACGCCGGATGAAGACATCTACCGGACGGTCACGCCGATCCGATACCGCGACACCCAGCTCGCCCGGTTGTTTTTGGGTTTCAAGACCGAGTTCATCGCCGCCGAAATCCAGCGGATCCGGAAGGGGATCATCCTGATCTCCCTGATCATCTTCCTCCTGGGTTCGGCCGTCATCCTGTTCACGTCGGGCTGGGTGACCCGGCCTTTGAAAAGCATGACCGCCGCCGCCCGGCAGATCGCCGAGGGCGACTTATCCCGAAGAGTCGAGGTTCAATCGCAGGACGAAACCGGGATCCTGGCCGCATCCTTCAATAAAATGGTCGATCGCCTTCAAGAGCTTTACCAGAGCCTGGAGTCCAAGGTCGAGCAGCGGACCGAGGAGATGCAGCGCGAAGTCCTGGAGCGGCGGAAAGCCGAAGATTTCGCCCGGGAAAACGAGTCGATTCTCCGGTCAATGCTCGAAGGCCTCGGCGACGGAGTCGGGATCGTCGACGAACAGGAGATTTTTACGGTTTCCAACCCGGCCCTGGAGGAAATTTTCGGCGTGCCTCAAGGCGGGTTGACCGGGCGAAATATCACCGATTTTCTGACTCGTCAGGGGATCGAATTGGCGGCGGCCCAGACTCTCCAGCGGAAGAAGGCGCTCAAAGGCGTCTACGACCTGGAAATCATCACCATGGCCGGGACGCGGAAAATGCTCCGGGTCAACGCCATGCCCCGGTTCGACAAGGGCGAGCGGTATATCGGAACCCTGGGCGTCTTTTCCGACATCACCCAGCGCAAGCTCCAGGAAAACCAGGTCCGCGAAGCCAACGAGAAGCTGCGGCGGAACATCGTCGAAATCGAAAAGCGGAACACCGAGCTCGGGCTCCTGTACGAAATGGGCGAATCGCTCCAGGCCTGTCAAAGCGAAGCCGAGATTTACGCCATCGGCGCCCGGTACGGCGAAAAAATCTTCCCCCACCAATCGGGAGCGTTTTTCCTGGCGGAAAGCGCCGACGGCCACCTGGACATGAAATCCTCGTGGGGCCATTACCCCGAGACATCCAACGATCTGGAAACCGCCGATTGCTGGGGGCTCCGGCGGGGAAAAACCTATGTCCTGGAGAATCCGGACAAGGACCTTGTCTGCCGCCACATCCTTGAAGCCGGCCTGGGAGGGGCCCCGTCCCTCTGCGTCCCGATGACGAGTTACGGCGATCTTCAAGGCATCCTGACCATCAGCTACGCCCCTCCGGAGACAAAACACCGGTCTTCACGCAGCAAAGCCGCGGCCGAAGCTCCTCCCCGGGATGAGCTCCGGCCGCGCCTGGCCGCGAACCTCGCCGAATACATCGGCACGTCGATCGTCAACCTTCGTCTCCGGGAATCCCTGCGGGAAAAGTCCATCCGCGACCCCCTCAGCGGCTTGTTCAACCGCCGGTTCATGGAAGAAACGCTCGGGCGGGAAATCCGCCGGTCCGTCCGGCTGAAGTCTCCGGTCGGGATCATCATGGCCGACATCGACAATTTCAAGGATTTCAACGACACCTACGGCCATGAAGCCGGCGACATCATGATCCGCGAAATCGCCCGGCTCCTGACCGAACATGTCCGCCAGGAAGACGTCGTCTGCCGCTACGGCGGAGAGGAATTTCTTATTATCCTGCCGGGCGCCGCGCCCGAGCTGGTCAGGGAAAGGGCCGAACGCTTGAGAGCCGACGCCCACGGCCAGACCATCCTCTATGTCGGCCATCCGATCGGTCCGGTCACCCTGTCGTTCGGTTGCAGCTCCTTTCCCGCCGACGGCGACGATGGCGCCGAAGTCATCAAAGTCGCCGATATGAATCTGCTTCAGGCCAAGCGGGAAGGCCGCGACCGCGTCGTCGGCTGACCTTCGTCCGGCCGGATCGATCCCTTTCTCTTCACGGAGGCTCTTGTCGCCCGCTTTCTCCCTGTGGTACCTTGACGGTGGCATGAAGACCATCACCCGCGAAGCCGAAGCCGCCGTCGAAATCAAGCGATCGCGGTTCATCGGAAAGACATTTCTCAGGCTGACGCCGGCTGAAGCCCTGGCCGAAGTCGAACGCCTCCGGGCCGGGGAGCGTGACGCGACCCACCACTGCTGGGCTTACCGGATCGGGCGCGACGGGGAACAAGCCAGGTACAGTGATGACGGGGAGCCCCAGGGGACGGCCGGCCTGCCGATTCTCGAAGTTCTTAAAAAGCAGGACATCACCAACGTCCTCCTGGTCGTCACCCGCTATTTCGGAGGAATCAAGCTCGGCGCAGGCGGCCTCGTCCGGGCATACGGAGACGCGGCCAAGCGGGTTCTCGAGGAATCCGGAATCAAGGAGCTGAGGCTGACGGCAAAAATCGAAGCCGCCATCCCCTATTCCTTGCTGGGGTCCCTCGAGCATTACCTCGATCAGGCCGGGGCCGAGGTCTCCGGGAAGACATTCGGAGAATTCGTCACCGTCCGCATCCTGATTCCGGTCGATCGTCAGGCCGACTTCGAGGCCTTCTATGCCGGCCTGACATCGGGCAAATCCGCCCTCAACGTCCTCGGCCGGGAATATCAATAGGTATTGTGTCTCCTATTGATAAACTCATTCGGCTGACTCCCGTATATAGGAACGTGGAGTTTTACGTCCCCCGAGGATGAGGAGGTCCCATGCTCAAAGACATCATTAAAAAGGAGATCGTGGAGACGATCACCAGCCCGAAATTCGTCTTCACCTTTCTTTTATGCGCCGTCCTGATTCTTCTTTCGGTTTATACCGGAATTACGTCGTTCCGGTCCGAACAGAAGGAATACAACGCGGCCATCGCCTTGAATAAAAAGAACCTGGAAACCCAGCAGAGCTACCAAGCCCTGGCCGGCCTGGGGACCAAAGTCAACCGGCCTCCCCAGGTCCTGAGCGCCATCTCCAGCGGGATCGATGAAGCCATCGGCCGGGTGGCCTCGGTCAACATCGCTTATGACCCGAATCTGGTCGATTCCAAGTACTCCAGCAATCCGGTCTTTTCCGTTTTCGGGGCCCTGGATCTGACCTTCATCGTCAAGATCGTTCTCAGTCTCTTCGCCATTCTGTTCACCTATGACGCGATCGTCGGCGAGAAGGAGCGCGGAACGCTCAAGCTGACCTTGTCCAACAAGGTCCCCCGCGACAAGCTGATCCTGGGCAAAGTCATCGGCGGATACATCAGCCTGCTCATCCCCCTGATCATTCCTCTGATCCTGAGCATGCTGATCCTGATGGTCTTTCCCGGCATACATCTCACCGGGGGCGATTGGGGCCGGCTCCTTTTGATGTTTCTTGTCTTTTTCCTCTACCTTTCGGTCTTCTTCACCCTCGGGCTGTTTGTCTCGGCCCGGACGAATAAAAGCTCGACAAGCTTCCTGATCCTCCTCTTCATCTGGGTCGTCTTCGTGACCATCATTCCCAAGGTCTCGGTCCTGGCCGCCTCCCAGCTCAAGCCGATTCCCTCGGTCCACGAGATCACGAGCAAAAAGGACGCCTTCCTCCAGCAGGTCCAGGGCGGCGCCCAGAAGGAAGTGATGGACTGGGTCAAGGCCAACTCCCCCAAGCCCGGCGAGGACCAGGCCGGCTTCCAGGACAAGTTTAAAAAATACCTGGAGGAATACCAGCAGCGGGTCACCTCCGAAATCGACGCCAACAACGCCGCCCTGGAGCGGGATTACCAGGCCCGCAAGCGGGCCCAGGAAAAGCTGGCCATCAATCTCTCCCGGGTTTCCCCCGCCTCGGCCCTGACCTTCTCGACGATGAGCCTGGCCCGGACCGGCCTGGACGAACACCAGCGGTTCCTGGATTCCATCCGGTCCTACAAGCCCATCTGGACCAAGTGGGCCAACTCCAAAATGATGAACAGCATCGATTTCACCGGCTCGGGCCAGACCGTGAAAGTCGTTCTGGACGACATGCCCCAGCATTCGTTCCAGAGCGAATCCCTGTCCAAGTCCGTGGCTCGAACCATCCCCGACATTGTCCTGATGGTCGTCCTGATCATCGCCTTTTTCGCCGGGGCCTACGTGTCCTTCCTGAAGTACGACGTCCGCTGACGAGGAATGCCATGCTCGAAACTCAAAATCTGACCAAAGTCTACGAGGACGGCCGCCTGGCCGTCGACCACTTGAACCTGAAAGTCGAACCCGGCGAAATCTTCTGCATGTTCGGGGCCAACGGCGCCGGCAAGACCACGACCATCAACCTCTTTCTCAACTTCATCCCGCCGACCGAAGGAACGGCCCTGGTCGAGGGGATCGACGTGGTCAAGGAGCCGCTCCGGTCCAAGGAATTCGTCTCCTTCGTTTCCGAAAACGTCATGCTCTACGGCAATTTCACGGCCATCCAGAATCTCGACTACTTCACCAAGCTCTCGGGGAAGAGAGGCTTGACCAAGACCGATTACGCCGCAGTCCTGGAAAGCGTCGGCCTGCAGAAGGACGCCTTCGACGCCCGGTCCAAAACCTACTCCAAAGGAATGCGGCAGAAGCTTGGCCTGGCTATCGCCATCATCAAAGATGCGCCCAACGTCATTCTGGACGAGCCGACGTCCGGTCTGGATCCCAAATCCGGACAGGAATTCCTCAACCTTCTGGCCGGAATGCGGGACAAGGGCAAATCCGTCTTCATGTCCACCCATGATATTTTTCGGGCGAAGATGATCGCCGACCGGGTCGGTTTCATGAAAAACGGCAAGATGGGGCTGCTCATGACCCGGCAGGAGCTCGAGGGCCGGGATCTGACCGAGCTCTACGTCCAGTACATGGACGAACGCGACTGACCGGCCGATCGGTTATCGGCCGGTTCGAAGGGCGAACAACCGGCGGGGCGTCGATTCCCGCTTTCGCCGGTCCCGGGGGCCGCTGCTTCGGGCCTTCGGGACCGGCGGACCCTCTGAAAAGCCCGAAAAACCCGTGTTTTGAAATCGAACT
>CAYPKX010000201.1:0-5045 GCA_964411395.1 uncultured Eubacteriales bacterium
TCCGCCCCAAGCGATGTTTTGAAAGAAAAGATCCAAAAGGGGACAGAGGATGAGGAGCAGGAGAATAAACCGCCCCGCTTTGCCGAAGATGATTCTCCGGTTGCCGTGGAGGACGGCCCGGATGCCCAGGTATCCGGCGGCCAAGGGGAGGAGCCAGGCGGCCAGGCCGAGGGCGGCATATGCCGTTTCGGCCGTCTCCGCCCCGATCCTTCCCCCCCAGTTGTCGATGCGGGCGTTCCCGGGCGCGGCGCTGGCCCAAGACGGGTCGAGGGAATTATAGCTGATCAGGGCGGCCAGGGAAAAAAGAGCGGCGAAGACGAGCAATATGCCGACGGCCTCGGAAAGGGGAAACCGCCGCCGGGGGGCCGCTTTTGACGCGGTTTGAGTGTTCGTCTTCCGCCGCCTCGCCTTACTCATGCTCCTGCCGGAATTATATCATATTTGGGATTCCGGCCCGGGGGGGCCGGGGAGCGTCGGCAGCTCGAGGCGGTACGGACCGGTCGGGATATCGGAGTTCGGCCGGGCGGCTCCGTCTTCATGGCCGATGAACAGCCGGAAACGGGGAGGGAGGCCGGGAAGAAGAATCGAGGTCTCGGCCGGTCCCCGCCCGTCGGAGCCGAACGCGCCGAGGCGGCCGGAGAAAACCGTGATTTTCTTCGCTTCGCTTCCCTCCGCGTCGGTGAAGAGGACATAAGGATGATCGATCCGGCCGTTGCCGTATCGAAGGGCCGGACCGAAAACGCGACTCCGGACGAAAACCCCGTCCTCCCTGAAGACGGCCGCGACGGTCTGGAAATGATAGCCCCCGGGGCCGGGGACGGCCGCGAACCAGACTCGTCCGGACCAACGCCCGGCTTTCCGCCCCGCCGCGTCCATCACCCCCGGCAAGCGGTATTCCTTGCGCAGGGATTCCTCGGACGTATAGGACGTCGTCCGCGGAGCCGGAAGATATTCGTACCCGAAGTCGATGACCGCCCCCTCGGGAATGTCGGCGACGGTTTCCGACGCTTCGGCGGCCCACGGCTCGGCCGAGGGAAGCCGGCCGGGGCGGAGGATGAGGCGGGCCAAGTCCCGGCCGCCGGAGTCCGAGATTTTCACGTAGGGATTCGAGACGTCCTCCTTGACGCCCAGGCCGCCTCCGGCCGAAACCGCGCTCCGGATCTCCCAGGAACCCGACGGCGCGCGGCTTAGCGAAACGTCCTGGACATAGGTCCGAAAATTGACCGGGAAGCCCTGGGCGGGAGCCCGGCTGAGCTTGTAGATTTCAAGTTTCGGCATGTGGATTTCAAACAAGGGCTCCTTGAATCCAGGCTCGATCGTCTTCACCAGGGTGCCCTCCCGGGCCAACTCCTCGTAAACCGCGGCTTCCCTGGGGAAGTCCTGGGGGAACCGGGTGAAGCGTCCGGCCATCATATCGCTGACGACGGCGTATTCAATCCCCTTGAAGGAAAGGAATTCCAGGTCCGTCCGGCTGAAAGTATGGTTATAATAGACGGTGTAGTCCTGCCGGGAAATCGGGGGGCCGTAGGATTCAAGGGCGATCCCGGTGCCCTTGGGAAGGTTGTATTCGATCCATTGCTTGGCCCGCGTCCGGGAATCGAGCCCGGCCAGGGCCGAGTCCAGCTTTCCGAGACGGACAGCCGAAGGGGCGATGATCGCCGCGACCAAGATCCACGAGACGGCGGCAAAAACGGTCCGCCGTTTCCCGTTCGCGCTCCCGGGGACGAATTTTTTCCGACTCCGGTCCAGAAGCCAAGCCAGGAAGACTCCCCCGATCAGGCAGAAAAACGGAGCCAGGGGCATCAGGTATCGCGTCGCCCGCGCCCCCCAGAGCGAGATCAGGGCGAACTGGACCAAAGGATAGGATAGCAGGATCACGTCCCTCTTTTGACGGCGGAACAAGCCGAGGAGGAATCCGCCGAGGACGAGGAATTGAGAGACGATCCCCACATTCTCGATGAATCCATGGCGCAGGTAGAAAAGAAGGGCGGAATGCGCGGTGGAATCCCCGAAATGCCCCTCCTCGGTCAGATGGCGGCTCTGCCACCGAAAATCCTTGAAAAACTTCGGGAAATCGAGAACGACATAAGGGCTGCCGAGGATGAACACAACCAGAAAAATAAGACCGGCGCCGATCAAGCGCGGGCTGAGGATGTATTCCCAGGCGGGCCGCTTGATTTCGCGGACACGGTACACGTGAGCGGCGAACAAGGGAATGAACAGGAGCACCCCCCCGTATTTGGTGGTCATCGCCAGGCCGGCCGCCGCTCCGGCCCAAAGATAATCCCGCGTCCGCCCTTTTTCAGCGATATTCCAGATGAAGAGATAGGACAAAACGAGAAAGAAGACCATGGGGACGTCGGGCAGCATGTCGTGCGACATGCGGGCGTGCTCCAGGCCGAAGGTGAGAAGAAGGGCGGCCAAGGCTCCGGCCCGCGGTCCGAACATCCTTTTCCCGAGCAGATAGAGAAGAAGAACCGTCCCGGCGCCCATCAGGGCCGAGAGGAAGCGCCCGATCAAGTAGAAAACCTGGGGGAATTGGGTGAAGGTTTCCTCGAATTCGGCGATGGTCCGGACATTTCCGGCGGCTTTTTCGATTCCGTAATAAACCTTCCACATCCCGGCCAGGGCGTACATGTGAAGCGTGGGGACATGAA
Organism: uncultured Eubacteriales bacterium; assembly: GCA_964411395.1. Lineage (GTDB taxonomy): Bacteria > Acidobacteriota > Aminicenantia > Aminicenantales > UBA4085 > JAAZPG01. The sequence goes on from CAYPKX010000201.1 coordinate 2,658, forward strand.
AGAAATGGGGATTGAGATCCCCCTCCAAGAAGCGCATCGACTTCGCTGCGAAGTAGTTTTCGTCCGCGTGGTACGTGTGGGGAAGGCCCCAGCCGATGCCCCAAAACCGGACCGCGGCGGCCAGAATGAGGAGAACAAGGAAGACCGCCGTCCCGGACGATTTCGAGGAGAAGGACATGATGAATCGTAATATAGCGGAAGAGTTCCGGAAACGTCAATCGCCGGGCCGGCCCGGGATTCAGCGGAAAAACATGGTCCGGGCCTGATCGAGGAGATACAAAAAATCCCGGACGCTCCGGACTGCTCTCAGCTGCTTGAGAAGGTAGGCCGGCCGGAGGTAAAAGGACCGGACGGCCTTTTGCCGCAGCCGCCAGAGTTCCTCCAGAGACAGGGAGCCCGAGCTGAAGACCGGCGGACAGGTGCTGTCGAAAAGCAGGACGTCCGGATCGATCAACCCCTTGGCGATGCTTTCCTGCCGCAAGGGGGAGCCGACGTCCGGAGTCAAGACGGTGAACGAGGCGAAGTCCGGATCCAGCTCCTTGGCGAAGCGGATCGTCCGGCCGACTGAATCGGGCGTCTCGCCAGGCAGGCCGACGATGAAATAGGCGAGCGTCCGGATGCGGAATTTTTTACATACGGCAAATGCCCGGATCGCCTTTTCCCGGGTGATCTTCTTGTCCGTGGCCGCCAGGATTTCCTCCTGGCCGCTTTCCACGCAGATCATGACGGTATGGCAGCCGGCCTTCTTCATGGCCGCGGCCAGCTCTTCGTCCAGGGTGGTGATATGGGCGTTGCAGACCCAGGAAAAGCGGAGTCCGCGGTTTTCCATTCCGGCGCACAATTCCAAGATCCGCTTCTTCGAGACGGTGAAGGTCGGATCGTTGAACATGATTTCCCGGACGCCGAGGTCCCGGAGGGCCTCCAACTCGTCGAGGACTCCGTCAAGGTTCCGCGACCGGTAGGCGACGGCTCCGGCCGTGCAAAACACGCAGCCGAACGGGCAGCCGATCGAGGCGATGACGAGAGCGAACGGCCGGCGCCGGGCCAGCGGACTGCGGTTGGCCCGGAGGTTGAAAAGATCGTGGCGGGGAACGGGGAGAGTGAAAACGGGAGCCGGACGCGCCGGGGCCGGGACGGACAGACCGTCCGCCCTCCGGACGGCCAGGGCGGAGTAATCCCGCTTCCTCCCGCAAACGTAGTCGACGATTTCCGGGGTGCCCGTATCCAAGATCGCTGCGTCGACGTGGGGAGCGGCGGCCAGGAACCGTTCCGCCTCGAAGAGGAAGATGGAACCCGTGGCGACGAGGCGGGCCCCGGTTTCCTCCTTGACCCGGGCGGTGAAGGCGAAATCGTTTTTCCACGTCGCCGTCCCGCTCGTGAAGATAACCACGTCCGGAGCAAAACGCCGGATGCGTTCGAGACAAGCCTCTTCGGAGAGGCGGTCGGCCACCGCGTCAATCACCTCGAGCCGGGTTTCCCGCAGGACGCCGGAAAGGATGATGAGATCGCTAGGCGGCCAATAATAATCCGCCTTGGACGAGTAACTGCAGTACAAGTCATGGATGTAGATCTTATCGCCCGGGCAATGGAGAAGGAGGACCTTGGGAACCGCGGCGGAAGCATTCATGATCATTCTTCGGTCTCTCCAGTTCCTCTGGCTAAAAGGCGATTGCCAGCCCGGCGCCGTATTCCCATCCGCCCAGGTCGATGGTCCGGCTTCCGGCCGAGGCCTTGACCATCGTGTACTTGATCTTAGCGAAAGGGAGGATGGGGATCGTCTCTCCGAATTGGAAGTAGACACCGGCGGCGGCATGCCAGCCCTTGGCGTGATCGACGACGGTCCCGATGGGGTTGTTTTCAAAATAGAAGTAATAATCGAGGCCGAGGCCGGCGAACGGAATCAGGAAAGACACCGGATAGGAGGCCCGGAGCCCGAGAGACACCGGGATGAGGACAAACGACGTCTTTTCCTTGCTGTGGGACAGGGAACCGTTTTTTGACAATACCTTGACGTCGAGCGAAAAACCTAGGCGGGGGATCAGGTTGGCCGTCAGCCCGAGACCGGTGATCGACCCGCCCGGCCGGTAAATCGTGTTGAAGAGCGGGTCGGCGATGTTGTACCGGCCGAGGGAAAATTCGACCGTCCCCTGCCAGGCGGCACCGTCCGCGGCCTCGGCCGAGGAAAAGCCGCAAAGGAGCGCCAGGATTGAGACCGCGGCCGCAATCCGTCCGGCCGCCCGCCGCTTCCACGCGCCGCCGAAAGGCATGCCGTCCTCCTTCGCCCGAAGGGGCGTCAGAAGTTGTACTGGATCCCCAAGACGGGCTGGAAGTGGAGCAGGTTGATCCGCTGGTTAAGGTTGACGTTCTTGGGGTTCAGGTAATTCAACC
>CAYPKX010000202.1:0-4968 GCA_964411395.1 uncultured Eubacteriales bacterium
CAGCTCGTTCCCGCCTCCGCACCCCCCTACCCCGCTCACATAATCAAAATTTTCTTTTTTCGCCTCCTCACGCCCGTCCTTCTCCTCACGGTGATCGCCGCGGCGGCCAACGGCTCGTTCCGGTCAAAGCGCGTCCCGTCGGGAACATAGAGGGTCGCGTTCTCGACCCTCGCCAAGTCGAGCATCTTCCCGAGCTCGACCCGGTTCCACATCTTTTTGCTGGCCATATCGGTGTTTCCCGCGGTTCCCCGCGCCCTCAGATGATGAACGACCGGCGGCGGCTCGGGCCGGCCATGTTCCCGGCCTTCTCGGACTCGGTCAGCCGGAAAAACGCCATGTGGATGACCGCTTCTTCGACCAGGAGCGACGACCCGACCATCCCGGGGCCGCCGTAGCGGAAATCCCGTCCCAGGCCGACCGAGTCGTAGCTTTTCTCCTCGCACCCCGAGGCCTGCTCGAAAAACGCGTTGACCTCTTTCAAGGCCGCCGCCTTGGTCATCGCCTGGCCGTTTCCCGCGCCGCCCTTCTTGCCCGCTTTATCGGCGCCCTTCCCCTTGGCCCTGGCGCCCTCCTTCGCGGCCTCGGCGTTTTGGCCCTTCCTCGCCCTTCTCTCCGCGTCCCGCTGCCCGACCCAGGCCTCCATGGCGTAGCTTTTGACGATCTTGGGAAAGAGGCCGGCGAACGCCTTGTCGCTCGACAGGTAATCAAACCCGATGAGCTTTCGGCCGATGAAGATCACGATCCCCTTCTGCCCGGGGATGCAGGTGAAGGCCTTCAGGTACGCGTCCAGGTCCTCCTTGCGCTGCTCGTAGACGTCGCGCATCGCCCCCGTCCCGGAAGAAACCCCGGCCCGGGAGGACAGCGAGGCGATGTTGTCCCAGACCTCGCCCTGGTTGGACCGGGCTTCGCGAAAGGAGAGATAGCTGGCGTTGACGCTTTGATGCTTGACCCGCCGGGCCATCGACTCCATCATGTTCCCGGACTCGTAGAAGGCATGGGAGGCGTAGCTCCAGCGCCCCTGCTCGGTGCAGCTGACGGGGATGACGACTTCGCTTTTACCACCGACCAGGATCGTGGTGTTCAGGACGCGGTTTTGCTTGGCTCCGGCCACCTCTTCGCCGTCCAGTAGGAGCACGGGCGCGTCTCCCTTATTGGCGACCTTGAGGTTGGGCACGGAACCGCCCTCGCTGACCTCGGTGACCACAAAAAATCCCCCGTCCAGGGCCTCTTTCATCGTCAAGTAGGCCGGGCCTTCGCCGTTCCCCTTCTTGTGTTTAGGCCCGAACGTCAGCGGAACCGCCGCCATGTTCAAATGGGCCTGGAGTCGGCCGGTCTTGAATCCGGCCAGGGTCTGTCCGATCGTGTTATTCATATGATTTCTCCTTTCAATGTCTTATTGCAAAAGCCGGGCATTAATCCACGGGTTCGGTCCCTTTTTTTTCTGTTATCGTCGTTTCCAACCCCCGAAAGACACATCCGCACTACCCCCTTTCGCGTTCAATCGCTTAGCCCCGCTTCCACAACCGGCGGGGACCGCCGCCGCTTCACTTGGCTTTCTCGTGCGGCGGCCCCGCCTCGCCCCCGGTCATTCGCCCTACACCATCGTTCCCATCTCCTTCTCGATTTTCGAAACGGGCACGCCGGCGAACAGGGCCGCCTGGTATGTCCCGATGATCTTCTCAGCCACGGCGTAGTGGAGGAGCCGCTTGAACCGGACCGCCTCCTCCCTGCCCTCGTAGGCCACCGGCTCGGTGATCGTCCAACCGTTTTTCCTGACCGTCTCGGCAAAGTCCCGCAGGTGGCGGGGGGCGATGAGGCCCAGGTCGGAGGCCCGGTGCATGACGGCCTGGAGCGAGATGCCGTACTTTTCCTTGATCGCCCCGAGTTCCCAGAGCGTCAGCTTGCGGCGCGGGTGGAAGAGCTCCCGCTCGAGCGCCTCCCGGGGCAGCAGCAGCGCCCCGGCGAAGACGTGGCAGAGCCGCTCCGTCTCCCCCGCCCCGTCGAAACCGCAGATGATGTGGGCCAGCTCGTGGGCCGCAGTAAACCGTATCCGGTCGGCCGGGCGGGCCATGTTGAGGGCCACGACAAAGCCCCGGTCGGATCCGGCCGCCAGCCCGTCGAAATCCTCCATGCCCTCCAGATCGCGGATCTCGAAGACCTTGATGCCGCGCGTCTCGAGGATCTCGAGGAAGTTTCCGATCGGGGCGAGGCCCAGGCCCCAGCGCTCCCGCACGGCCGCGGCCGCCTCTTCGATCCCCTCCACGGTCTGGGCCGGGGCGCACGGGATCGGGTTTTCGAACGGAATTGCCATCCCCAGGAGGTCTTCCAGGTCCCCGTACCGGGTCAGATACTCCAGGGCGATCTGCTTGAGGGCCTCTTCTCTCTTTTTCGGGAGAGGCGCGGACTTGCGGAACTTGATGGACGACAGGTCGTCGGGCGAGAGGGGCTTGCGGAGAGTTTTGTGGCGTGCTTTAGCGCCGGAAGCGGCGGGGATCGAAGAATTGAAACGAAACGCATTGATTTGGACGGAATTTTCCTCGATTAAATCGGGCGTTTTGATGAAAGCCAGTGGTTCGTCCGTATTCAAAATTGATTCACTGACCTTGGCGCTGATAATTGCGTCATACGGCTCTTGGTGGTCGCGCATGCGGAGGGCCCGCGGGCGATAAGAATCCTGGCTGATGGCGGGAGCTTCTTCGCAAACGGCCAAAACCTGCGTTTCGGAATACCGGGGTCGCAGGTCGAGCACCTCGGCCAGGCGCTTGAGCACCTCGGGCGAAGGCGTCATCCTCCCCTGCTCGTACTTTGACAGGGCCTGGCGGGTGACGAGGCCGCCGAGCCGACGGGAGAGGTCCTCGAGGGAGAGGCCGGCGATCCGGCGCGCGATCCTCAGCCGGGCTCCGTTGATTGGTTTGCTTGGCGTCATCTTTCATACCCCACGGTTGACATTATACCTTTTTTATGTCGTTTGTCAAGTCGCGATAGAATTTCGTAACAAAGCGGAAATAATTCTCTTTAATATCATTCTTCTCTCATTGTAATACCCGGCGACGGATGATAAACTTTTGTTGGCGGGAATTTCATTATGAGTATTTTGGGGAATATTCAAGGAAAAACAGGCGAGAATATTTCGACTGAAGTATTAGCGTATTTTCTCTCTGCGGAAGAAGGCATCGCTCCCTTTCAACGACTATTTTTTTCCTGTGTTCTTGGCTCCCCGAATAGTTCGGAAGAACTCGATGTGCAGATCAAGACTCAAGTTGACCTGGGACATTCCGGAATTCCGGATCTTATGATGTTGTTCGGAAATGGCGACACCTTAATTATTCTGGAGAATAAGCTTGGCTCATATTTAAGCGGGGAATCCCAACTTCTCCGGTACGCAGAAGCTTTTAATAAAGAAGAGTTCATAAAAAAATATTTTTCTCCTTCCCGGCCTGCAGACATGACGACCCGCATTTTATTGTTTTTAGCGCCAAGAAAAACGATATCCATCAGCCGACTCTCAACCAACGACGCCTGCATAAAAAAGCACCACCTCGGCTTCACTGAATATTTGCGAGACAATTCTATTAAGTTTCAGACAATCGAGTGGGAAACCGTAATTGGCTGGTTGGACAAAAGAGATGGGCTCCAAAAGGAGCTGTTTCTTTTTGTCGAAGATTTCTTAAGCCAGGAACTTACGGAAGGAGAAAAAATGGCCCTGCAAAATCCTGAGATTCCAACCAGCCTCCGCAAACTATTCCGGAACATTGCTGCCATCTCGAGTGAAGTCCAGGCAAAGAAATGGAAGATTGGAAGAATGACCCAATCCTATTTGTGGTATGGCTTCAATATCGAAACCGACATGACTCGCCTATATTTTGGATATTCAATTCCGCTTTGGGAAGAATGTAAAACCCCTGTCATCCTCCAGGTAAAAGAAACTGATTTCATACTTGAAAAAGAACTTGTTCAAGCACGACTCATTAAACTGGGGTTCAATTATAGAAATGACAATAAGACACTCGTACGGCCTTTTAAGATCGAGTCTATAAATAATTGGAAAAAGGACATATTCGATATCTTAGAATCGCTAAACAATCCCGATAAGAATTAAAACGATCCATCCTTAATAGGGTTGACGAATCATGCGCATCACCTTCGATCCCGATTTTGACCGCGGCTGCTGGCCCGGGCCACTTAAAACAAATCCGCCTCGAAAGGCTGTTATCGGCGAGCCGTGGGTCGGGCCGATGGGCCTCCTCGGTATTCTCGAAACCGCCCTCGGCCTGGGAGGGCTCTATCCTACATCGATCGAAAGAGCCGCCGCGCTTTCTGCAACCGTCCGAACAACGGAAGGATTCTGGAGAAAGTCGGCTGAAAACGATCCGATCGGAGTCGCCGAAACACTGCTCAACTGGATAGACTACCTGAATTTGCATGGATGGGACGGCCGGCCGTTTTCATCCGAGAAAAACGACGCACGCCTCAACGACTTGGCCGCCCTCGCTTCCGCCGCACTCCCCGGCATCCCCGACCGTCTTTCCGCCGTCCTGGATGCCCTCGACAAACGCCGCCCCGAAATCGAGTCGCTCGTTTCTTTCGAGCCCATCGACCGCCTCTTTCCCCTCTGGAAATCGGTCCTGGGCCGGCTTTCCGACCGCGGCGTAAAAATTTCCTCAACGGTTCCCCCGTCACCCACAAAACACCCCGCTTCCGCCTCCAACCTCCGCCGGGCTCTTCAGCCGAATTTTATTCCCGCCGAGGGAAAAGATGAGTCCCTCATTCTCCTGCGTTGTTACGGCCCCATGGAGGCCGCCGAGCAATTGGCCGCCTGGCTCGCCGCGACGCCGTCCATCTCCGAAACGATCATCATCAACCCAAGCGTCATCCTCGACCAGGCCTTCCGCCGATTCGGCCTCCCCACGGCCGGCGGCCGGGAAGCCGTCGCCGAAGATCCGCTTTTTCAAATCCTGCCCCTGGTCC
>CAYPKX010000203.1:0-4963 GCA_964411395.1 uncultured Eubacteriales bacterium
TCAGGTTGGAGAACGGCGTCTGCCAGCCCCAGCGGGAGGGAACGTTCAGGCCGTAGATCAGCTTCTGAATATCCTGGCGGACCTGGCTGAAGTTGAGTTTGTCCACCCGGACGAACGGGGCCAGGAGGGTGTCAACGCTGGAGAAAGCCTGGGCGCCGGCGAATTCGCCCTGCATCGTTCCGATGTAATTGACCATATGGAGGGTGGCCGTCTCGAGGTGCTTGGCCGGGGAGGAATGCACCTGGTTGGGGACGTGGCCGAAACCCTTGCGGAGAAGATTCTCCAGGGACCATCCGGCGCAATACCCGACGATGGGATAGGACAGGTCATGAATATGGAAGTCGCCTTCCATGTGGGCCTTCTTGATATGCTCGCCGTAGATCTGGTTGAGGGCGAAATTGGAAAGGACTTCCCCCGAGATCCGGGCGTTGAGCCCGGAAAAGCTCAGGGTGCCTTCATTGGAGTTCTCCCGAATCTTCCAATCATGATCGTCGATGTAGTCCTTGATCAACCGCTCGAGGTTGATCCCGGTGTTCTTGGCTTCCCGGATGCTTTTATGGCGCTCCCGGTAGAGAATGTAGGACTTGGCGACTTCAAGGTATCCCCTCTTCATCAAGACGTGCTCGACCATATCCTGGATCTGCTCGACCGAGGGAACGGTATATCCTCCGAATTTGTCCTCGAGAACGAAGGTCACAATGTCGGAGACCGTTTTGGCCTGGGCATAATCATCAATGCCCTGGGATTTTAGCGCCTTGAACACGGCATTGGTGATTTTGTCCTGGGTGAAGTCGACGACTTCACCATCGCGCTTCTTGATTCGAGTGATGACTCTTGAGTTCATCGCCGGCCCTCCTCTTCCTATGGATGCCCGGCGGGGCCACAAGAAACGCAAAATGGGCGCGCCCACGAACCCACATCTTGTATGCCCACGCCTCTATAAATACAATATGTTGTATTTATGGAGCCAAGATAAACTTTTAAAGAATTTCTGTCAAGTGTTTTTTTTAAAACTTTTAAAGCAGCCCGAACCGGCCTAAATTTGCAGCAAGATCCGAATCCGGACCATGCCAAAGTCCATTCATGCCCATCCGCTCCGCCCCTTCGACGTTGGCCCGCATGTCGTCGATGAACAGCGTTTGCTCCGGTCGAACGCCGGCCGCCCGGATCGCTTCAAGATAAATCTCGGGTTCGGGTTTCATCGCGCCGACGTCGAACGATAGGACGAAGTCGTCAAACAGCAGGATCTCCGGAAACGACGATTTGACGTGGCTCCAACGGATGATATCGACATTGGAGAGCAGGATCATCCGGTACCGGGGTTTGAGGCGCCGGTAGAGGTCGCCCACCTCGGGGACGAGGCTGAATACCCCCTGGCAGTAGGCCCGGAAAAATTGCTCGTAATCGGCGGCGAGCCCCAGGATGTCCCGAACGTTCCGGTAAAATTCGAGCGGCGTCACGGCTCCCTTCTCAAACAGCATCAAGAGGTCGAGGTTCTCATGCGTGACCGCCCGGATCTCATCGACCGGCCGGCGCGTGAAGGGAACCAAGGCCCGGTAAAAGACGTTGTTATCGAAGCGGAGGAGCACGTTCCCCAGGTCGGAAACAACGGCTTCGATCATTCGGCCGCCCTCCCGGCCCGTTCCAGAATCCCGCCTTCCCTCGCATCGGCCCGCCGAAGCAACAGGGCGAAAACGAGACCGGCAACACCTAGTCCGGCGAACATCATCATGCTGCCGGTATAGGCCTGCGTCCAATCCCGGAGCAAGCCGTTGAGAAGAGGGAAGAGGGCCATGCCAATGTTCTGAATGGCGGTCATCAAACCAAAGGCCGTCCCGACCCGTTCTTTTTTAATCAGGAGGGGGACCGACGGCCAAAGAGCCGCCGGAACCAGAACAAAAGCCGCGCCCAGGGCCAGCATCGGCCAGGCCGGATAAATCCGGGTCAAACCCATGGCCAGATGGCTGGGGATCAGAATCAAAGAGCCGAAAATCATCAGGGTCGCCCGCTTCCCGATGCGATCGACAAACCGTCCGGCAAACGGGGCCAGGATCATCGAGGCGAAGATAATGATCGAGGAGATGCCGCCGGCCGTTTTGAACATATGGGTGAAGTTCTCGAAGACCTGGGCCAGGAACCCGCCGGTCCCCGAGGCGACCCGGGCGATCCCCCACTTGTCGACGAAGAAATCCGTGGAGAGGTTGGTGAAGGGGAAGATCGCGGCGTAAAAGGTCAGGCAGAGGAAGGTGACATACCAGAAGGAGGGTTTAAAGGCCTTGATATCGGACAGAACGATTTTTTCCCCGGCGCTTTCGTCCCGGAGGTTCAACGGTCCCTGGGCTCTCCGGTCCATGACAATATAGACCAGGTTGCCGAGAAGGGAAATCCCGCAAGCGGCCACGGCCACAAACAAAGCCGCCCGATACGTGCCGTAGAAGCTGGTGAACAGCTCGCCGGTGTTGAAAGCGAACAGCGAACCGAGCCGGCTGACGGTCAGGGTCAATCCGAAGGACAAGGCCAGCTCCTTGTTTTTGAACCAACGGGCCAGGATCGCCGACTGGGCGACGATCAACGGCTCGGAGCCGGCCCCGAAAATGAACCGGCCGATAAAGAAAGCCGGAACGGTTTTGGCTTTCCAGACCAGGGCCGCACCGACAAACACGAGAATCGAAAACAGCAGCGACGCTTTTCTGGTGCCGAGCTTGTCGATCAGCATCCCGCCGATCAGGACGGCCAGAATGGCCGCGACGCTGTAGGCGGTGAAAAACGCGCCGACCGTCCCCCGGGCCGCCTGGAGGTCCTCGATCAAAGTCGGCGCAATGGCCGAGACGATGTCATAGGCGAAGTAACTGCCGAAGGACAGGAGGGCGACGAAGAAGAGAACGGAGAAGCGGTAAACCGCCCGGGTCGGATGAAAAAGACCGGGACGCTCGGGGACGCTCATGTTGACGGCCGAAAAATTCCGGCGGTTATTTCCTGGCGCCGGTGACCGGGGCGGTCATTCCCAGGTCGGGGATGTTCATCATCCCGGCCCATTTACCCTCGACGAGCTTGAGCTCATTTTCCAGGGACCGTTCCGCCCCGTCGGGCGGCGTGGGAGCCGTGGCTTTGAATTTTAAAGTCGCGCCGTCCCAGGAGATATCGGTCAGCGGAACGTCGGTGAACCAACCGTTCGATTCGCTCAGCTTTCCGGAAAGCTTCTTGTCTTGGAGCGAAAGGGTCATGGACAAGTAATAAAACTCCCCTCCGGCGTCGATTTGGAGGGCCCACTCGCCGAGGATGGCCTCCGCCTTCGCCTGGGGCGCGGGCGGCGTCTTGGCTTCCTGGGCGGAATACCCCGAGGCCAAAAGAACAAGACCCAAGGCCAGTCCAAAGACCATGATCCGCGATTTCTTCACTTCCACCTCCGGAACGTCATAACCGAGCATTTCAGGCGGCTCATTATACCAAGGCCGCCGGACCGAGTAAAACCTCCGGATTGATTCGCGCGTTCCCCCGGAATACAATAGCCCGAGAACCATGAACATCGGCCTGAAAACCTCCGGTCTCGAACCGTACGCCGAGGCCATCTCCCGGGAACGGGACCGCTTCAACCAGGACAAGCTGATCCCCCGCATCTGGCGGCGGGACCCGACCGTCTGGAAAACGGAAGATCGGGAGATCAGCAACCGTCTGGGCTGGCTCGAGGCGCCGACCGTCGCCGCCCGGACCGTGGCCGAGTGCGAATCCTTCGCCTGGGAAGCCCGGGACGCCGGATTTTCCTGCGCTCTTCTCCTCGGGATGGGCGGATCGAGCCTCGCCCCGGAGGTCTTCTCCCGGATTTTCGGCCCGTCCTCGGACGGACTCGGCCTGGAAGTCCTGGACAGCACCGATCCGGCGGCCGTGCTCCGCTATGACCGGACGCTTCCGGAAGGGGAAACCCTCTTTCTCGTGTCTTCCAAGTCGGGCTCGACGCTGGAGACATCCTCCTTTATGAATTACTATTTCGCCCGGAACCGGGAGCGGCTGGGGCCGGATCGAACGGCCGCGGCGTTTGTCGCCATCACCGATCCCGGATCGAAGCTCGAAGGCGAAGCCCGGCGGTTGAATTTCCGCCGGACCTTTCCGGGTTCTCCCGATATCGGAGGTCGCTTTTCCGTGTTTTCGCCGTTCGGCCTCGTCCCGGCGGCCTTGATCGGGCTTCCGATCCGGGCGCTTCTTGCCGAGGCCAACGAAGCCGCCGGAACCTGCCGCCGCCACGGAGCGGCGGACAATCCCGGCGCCAATCTCGGGATCATCCTCGGAACCCTGGCCAAACACGGCCGGGATAAAGCCGTGTTTCTTCTGTCCTCCTCCCTCCAAAGCTTCGGCGCCTGGATCGAACAGCTCATCGCCGAGAGCACCGGAAAAGACGGCTGCGGAATTCTCCCGATCGTCCGGGCGACGGGAGTTCCGCTTCCCGGCGGGACCAAAGACCGCGTCTACATCGTCCTCGGCCTTTCGGGAGACACGGCCCTCGCCGGGCAGGCCGAGCAAGCCCGAAGAAGCGGCGACCCGGTTTTGACGATGATCCTGGACGATCCCCTCGAGCTGGGGGCGCAATTTTACTTGTGGGAATTCGCCACGGCCGCGGCCGGAGCGGTCCTGGGGATCAATCCCTTCGACCAGCCCCATGTCTCCCTGGCCAAAGACAAGACCGAAACCGTTCTGAAAACCTTCCGAAACACCGGATCCCTGCCGGTCGAAACGCCCAGCTGGGAGGAAGAGACCGTCATTTTTTACGGCGACAAGCGGGAAGTCGGTCTCCGGACCTGTCTCCGGCACCACTTCGAGAAAATCAAAGACGGCGGATACGCCTCCATCCAATCCTTTCTTCCCCCGGGGCCGGAGATTTTGGAAGCCGTCCGGACGCTGGCGGCTTGCGTCGAATCGCGGACCGGCCGGCCGGTCGTCTTCGATTTCGGCCCCCGCTTTCTTCATTCCA
>CAYPKX010000204.1:0-4891 GCA_964411395.1 uncultured Eubacteriales bacterium
CGGAAAGTGCAGCAAGAAGCGATCATTAAAGAGATCAAGAAGCACTCCGTCTACTTCAAACCCGGCGAACGCAAACGCATGAAAGAGGCAATGGCTCGCAAGCGGATGCGCCGTCGCATGAAACGCGACAGAGACCTCGAATATTGACGGGTTCAACACCTCCCCGCCCGCAGGCAACCCCAAAACCGGCGTGGCTGAGGGTCAGACTCCCGGCCGATAAGACCTACTTCTCTGTCTCGGCCCTGCTCGAAAGCCGCGGCCTCCAGACGATCTGCCGGAGCGCCCGTTGTCCGAACATCGGCGAGTGCTGGGCTCGGAAGACGGCGACCTTCCTGATTCTGGGAAACACCTGCACCCGGTCGTGCGCTTTTTGCGCCGTGACCAAGGGGCGGCCGGAACCTCCCTCTCCGGATGAGCCGGAGCGGGTCGCCGACGCGGCCGCCCTCCTCGGCCTGAAGTACGCCGTGGTCACCTCGGTGACCCGGGACGATCTGCCCGACGGCGGGGCGGCTCATTTCGCCGCGACGGTCGCCGCCTTGCGGAAACGTCTGCCCGAAATTCAGGTCGAAATGCTGATCCCCGACTTCAACGGCAACCCGGCCGCCCTGGATACCGCCCTGGCGGCCGGGCCCGACATTCTCAACCACAACCTCGAGACGACCGAAGAGCTCTATCCGGCCATCAAGCGGCCGGCGGCGGGCTACGGCCGATCTCTCGACGTTCTCCGCCGGGCCTCGAGCCGTGGATTTGCCGTGAAATCCGGATTGATGATCGGCCTGGGCGAAACGGACGCCGCCCTTCTCCGGGCGTTTCGCGACCTGCGCGAGGCCGGCTGCCTCCTTCTGACGATCGGCCAGTATCTTCAGCCGTCGGCCGCCCATGCCCCCGTCGTCCGGTACTACACTCCCGCGGAATTCGAAACCCTGAAAACCCTGGCCCTCGCCGAAGGCTTTGCCGGGGTGGAAGCAGGGCCGCTCGTCCGCAGCTCCTACCACGCTCATTCGCTCCAGGACGCCTTCGCCCGGAGCCGCAAGGACGCCTCATGCGCACACTGATCCTGAGCGATATCCACGGCAATATCGAAGCTCTGAACGCCGTCCTGAAATTCGCCAAAAAACACCGGATCGATCGTTATGTCTGCCTCGGCGATCTGGTCGGGTACGGCGCCTCGCCCAATGAGACGATCCAGAAAATCCAGAGCCTCAAGCCCCTGGTCATCATCCGGGGAAACCACGACAAAGCGGTCTCCGACCAGGAAGCCATCGAAACGTTCAATCCCGTCGCCGCCGCCGCAATCACCTGGACCAAATCGCACATCGTCAAAAAGAACCTGGATTTTCTCAATGGCCTCCCCCGCGGTCCGCAGACGGTCGACGGCGAATTCATCGTCTGCCACGGCGCCCCGTTCGACGAGGATTTCTATATTTTCGGCGAATTCGACGCCGACGAAGCCTTCGATTACATGCAGGTCCCCCTGGGATTTTTCGGGCATACCCATTTCCCCGTCATCTACACCAAGCGGGACGAGGGCGTGGATTGCCAGTTCCTCCAGGGACCGATCAACCTTCTGAAGTTCGAAAAGGGGTTGTCCTATCTCATTAATCCGGGCTCGGTCGGCCAACCGCGCGACCGCAATCCCCGGGCGGCGTTCGCCATCTACGATCACGACCTCCGCCAGGTCCGGTTCCACCGGGTGGAATACGAAATCACCGAGGCCCAGAAGAAAATCCGGGCGGCCGGCCTCCCGCCGGCACTGGCCGAGCGTCTGACTCACGGGCTTTAAGCGATGGCCTGTCTGGAAGCCCGCCATCTGGTCAAAAGATTCGGACGGCGAGCCGTCGTCAAGGGCGTCGACATCAAGATCAATTCGGGCGAAATCGTCGGTCTGCTCGGCCGAAACGGCGCCGGAAAAACCACCTGCTTCCAGATGATCGTCGGATTGCTTCATCCCGACGGCGGCGGAATCTTTCTCGACGGCCTCGAGGTCACGTCCCTTCCGTCGGACCGGCGGGCCCGGGCCGGTCTGGCCTACCTTCCCCAGGAAAATTCCATATTCCTCAAAGCCACGGTCGCCGATAACCTTCGGCTCGGCCTCGAGCTGGGGCCTCTCCCCAAGCCCGAGCGCGAAAAAATGATCTCCGGTCTTCTCGAAGAATTCGGCCTGACCGGGCAGGCGAGCCAGGGCGCCGACAGCCTGTCCGGCGGAGAGCGGCGGCGGCTGGAAATCTGCCGGGCCCTCACCCTTCAACCGAAGTTTCTGCTTCTCGACGAGCCGTTCACCGGCATCGATCCATTGACCATACACGAAATTCAACAGTCGCTCGTCCGGCTGAAAGGCCGGGGGATCGGAGTTCTGCTCTCGGATCACAATGTCCGGGACACGTTCCGAATCGTCGACCGGGCCTTGATCATCGACGCCGGGGATATTCTGGCTGAAGACACGCCCGACCGGTTGGCGGCGAACCCCAAAGCCCGGGAGCGGTTTCTCGGTTCGGAGTTCCGCTTCGGCGATGAGCGGAAACCGGGCGTTTAACGCGCTTCGATCTACTCTTTCGGAGTCACCAGGCGGCCTCCCGGCGTCTCACCCAAAAACAGCATGAACATGAAGAAGTAGATCACCAGCAGAACGATAAAAAGAAGGCCGAGGGGAAGGGCCGAGACCTTGATCAAATCCAGAACGGGCATCGAAAGAAAATAGGCGGTCAAAAAAGTCGCCCCCGCCCAGAAAGCTCCGATGACCAACAAGTCGAAAATCGTCGCTTTGATTCTGCGGAAAAAGCCGAGCCGGACGACCGGGGCCATGACCGGCGGCTTGATCTGTTCGTCGAGCTCCTCCTCGACCGCCCGGGCCGCAGACGCCGCCGGAACCGGGGCCGCAACGGCCTGCGGTTCCTCAACCTCGTCCGGTTCATCCATGGGAATCTGAACCGGAGGAGGCGGGGGGGGAGATGGCGGAGGAACCTGGACCTCGGGCGGCCGGCGCGCCGTCCGGCGGACGGCCGGCTGAACGGGAGGAGTCGGGGGAATCGGAGGAGAGGCGGGCATGGAGAGCTCGGCTTCCTCAACCGGTTCTTGCGCCGATTCATCCGCCAAGTCATCGACCGGTTCATCGAAAGAAAGCGGCGGCGGCGTTTTCGGCAGGGCTTCGGGAATCCCCATCGTCGGAAGCGAAGGGAGTTCCTCGCTCGGCGTCGTCCAGGCTTCAGCTCGAAATTCCCCGGACTCTTCAGCCTCGTCCGACGGTTCCACCGGAAGCAGGCCTTCCTCCGGCTCGACGATCTCGTCCGACTCTTCGGGTTCGTCGAGCTCCTCGGGCTTTCGGATCTCCCCGGTCCCGGCAGGCGCGGCGGACTCGAGCGTAAATTCGGTTTCCTTCGTTTTCGCCTGCTCGGCGGCGTTGGACGTCTTCAAGGCGGCCAGGGCATCCGAGGTTTCCTTGCTGACCTTGGGATCCGCGGTTCGCCCCAGCCGCTCGGCCCGCTGCTGCAAGATCCGGGCGATCAGGGTCGCCCGTTCGTCCGAGCGTCCGACTCCGGGGAGGGGAGCAGGCGGCTCGGAAGGCGGCGGGTCCGGCGGCCGCGCGTCGACCAGGAAATCCCGCCGGGCGGCCTGGACGTCCCGGTCTCGATCCTCGATCGGGCCCGGTTCGGGAAGCGGCGGATCTTCGGCTCCGGGCGGTTCCTCGAAATCTTCGGTTACAAAAGCGGCCGGAGGCGAAGGCGGCTCTTCGATCTCTCGAGATTCCTTTTGCTCGCTGAGATCCCCCGTCATGAATTCGGGATGCCGGGTATCGCTTTCCGAATCGTCGCCGGGCGCCGCGACGGACTCGACCGCGCTGTTGAATCCGCCGACGAGGCGGGATAAGCGGTCCTCGAGCGATTCGGGCCCGTCCGACTCGGAAGCTTTCTTTTCGGTCTCGAATTCATAATCCGTGGCGAAGTCGCCCTCTGTCCCCGTTCGCAGAGCATCGGCCGCTTTTTCGAGGTCCTCGGGCTTGGGGGGTTCGCCGATTTCGGCCTCGGTCGGCGGCGCGAGGACTTCCTCGCCGGCCTTATCATCGACCTCCGGGGCCGAAGCCTCGAGGTCGGTCGTGTATTCCCGCCGCTTTTTCTCAAAATCGGCGATCAGCCGGGCGATCTGGAATTTTGTATCCTGATCGCTCCGCATTTTTGAGGGTGGCGAGCCCTCCCGGCGCAACGGCGTGAGGTTTGCGGGTTTTTCTTTTTCTTTCGGCCGGCCGGGCTCGATTTCGTTCTTCAAGCCGATGTCGAAGTCTTCCTTTCTCCGCCGCGCCAACGACCGGCCGGACCGGGAGGCTTTCGGTTCTTCCCCGACGGAGGCCTCGGGACGGTGAATATCGGGGGGAGAAACATCCTCGACGGTCGCCGGCTTTTCGATGGAGATATCCTCGGACCTCCTGCCCGGAGTCTTGTTCTCCGGTTCGGCTTCCCGGAGGTCGATCAGGCCGAGATCATCGGCCGTGTTGTCCGGGAGCGCGACTTCTCCGTCAATGACCTTTTCGAGGTCGATTTCCTCGCCCTCTTCTTCGGCTTCGACATCAAGGTCGATATCGTCGCGGAGACTGTCGACATCGTCGACCGAAAGCCGATCGCTGCCGTCGCCCGGGAAATCCGCATCGACGATTTTTTCCCCTTTGATCGGCTCTTCGCCCGGCTCATCCTCAGGGAAAAGAAGCTGGGTACCGCAATTGTTGCAGTACTTTTGCGATTCATCGATGATCGCTTTGCAGTAAGGGCAGCGCCGAATTGCCATAGAGACCGGTTCCTAGGCTATTTATAAAATGATTGGGACGTTATGTCAACGATTTGGACAAGGATGTCAACGCAAAGTGAAAATGTCCGGTTCTCTGCAAAGTAGAAATGTCCGGTTT
>CAYPKX010000205.1:0-4856 GCA_964411395.1 uncultured Eubacteriales bacterium
CCAGACGCAGGGACCAGTCCCGTCGGTCCCCCCCGAGGCGGGGCCCCCCTCCGCTATACGTCTTCTGGGAGGCATTTGCGGCCATTGAGATTCTGTTCTCCTCGAATGATCCGTTCTACAGAGATCGAGTGAATCCGTCCGGCTCGATTTTTTGAAAAATTCAGCGGCCGGCGCCGTCCCGAATTTTCCGGCTGTATTTGGGAACGATGTCGATGACGACTTCGACGGCCGGTCCGCGGCTCAGGCCGTCGGTTGCGGCAAAATACAGCACGTACCGGCCGATAAATCCCGGGCCGGGTATCCACCAGAAGCGCCCTTGAGGATCCAGCGTCGAGCCGACGGGAAGCGGCTTATCCGAGCCGGCGCTCCAGCCGACAATCCGCGTCCCCGGAGGGGCGGCGAATTCGATTTTGACCCGTTCCAGCTCTTCGATCTCCAGGAACGTCCGGTCTTTCGTTTCGATGGAAAAGCGGCCGCCGGGAACTTCCGCAAGCCGGGCCTCGGCCGGGACGGCCGAAACGGCCGCCGGCGATCCGGCATTGAACACGTCGAAATAGCGCGAGCCGATTCCGTCCGCGCGGCCCAGGGAATCCACGACGCTCCAGACGATCGTGTGGGTCGCATTCGTCATGGCGAGGGTGTTGAGATTGTACACGCCGATCGCTCCCAGGGAATTGGCATACCCCGGAAACAGCGTCGCGATATCGCCGCGGTAATGGCCGTAGGAGGGATGGGCCACCGGCACGCCGTCCAGCCAGACCCAGATGGTCGATCCGTTGACCGGGATCGACGCCGGAAGCGGGGTGAGGGCCCAGCCGAAATTATAGAAGACGCCGCCGGACGCCGTCCCGCCCTGCGTCGGGGTATCGATCGCACCGAAGGGCTGGGTCGCGTTGGCATTGTCGACGTGAATCGTTTTTTCTCCGAGATTCACCGTGTGGCCGGTCGTGTCGGCGGCCACGGCGACCAGGGTGAACGTTCCGTTTCCCTGATTCGGAAGAAAATTGGTGAGCAACATATAGCCCCAGCCGGCTTTGTCGCCCTGGGGATAATCAGGATAGGCCGCCTCGACATCCGGGCGGGCGCCCCGGACGAAGGTCGCCTCGCCGATGAAGACCAAACCATCCGCCTCGATCGAACCGGACGGATCGGACTCCACCGGATGCCGCTTGATTTTCACCGGACCGACTCCGATGTCGTCCAGAACCCAGCCCGTCACGGCAATGCTGGAGGAAACGTTGGACTCATGGAGAGGCGTGTTGAAATCGCCGAACGGCGCCGCATCCTCGCCCGGCGCGTAGACTTCGAGACATACGTCGATGGTTTGAGGCGCATCGGCCGCAAGCGGAGCGTCGACCGTGACCGTTCCCATGTACGTTCCGGCCGCAAGCCCGGTCCCGAGAATCCCGACCTGGAGAATCCCGTTTCCCGTCCCCGAGGCGGGGAGCGCCTGAAGCCAGGGCTGGTTGGAAACCGCCGTCCAGGCAAGCGTCGTGGCCGCGGCTCCGACATTGGAAATGAGGACCGGCTGGGCCGGTGTCGGCGTCCCTCCCTGGGAAAGACCGAAGCGCAAAGAGTTCCGGTTGAGCGCCAGAACGGGCACGCCGGGGACGACGGCCGAGACCATCGCCGCCTCGGAAGCCGGCCCCCTGGCTCCGGCCGAATTGACCGCCCGCCATTTGTAATAATGCGTCCCGCCGTAAGCGGCCGTCGCGTCTTCATAGACATACGCGGCCGTCGTTCCGACCGAATGAGCGTCGTCGGCCGCAAAATCGGCCGTCGCGCCCCGGTAGATCTCGAAATGATCGAAGTCGCCCCAATCGGTCCAATTCCAGGTCTCGCCGGTCCAGATGATTCCGGTGATTTCGAGCCGGGCGACGGTCGGAAGACCGGACGGCGGAGCGGCGGCGCCTGCGGCGGCCGGAGACGGAGCGCCGGACACGCCGAACGAGCCGGAAAGCCCGACAACCCTGGGCGGCGTGTAAACGACCGAGAGGTCGGTCGAACGGGCCTTGTCCCGGACCAGGCCGATGAAATCGCGGAGGGCCGCTTCCTTGTTCATCCCTTTGATCCGGTGCTCGCCGGTCGCGTCCCACCACCGCCAGAAATTGATGAGGTGGGGGGAATAGGCATAAACCCGGAGGTATTGGGCGAGGATATCGGACACGGCGCTCTGGACGATCGAGACTCCGGGCTGTCCCGCTCCGACGTAGGTTTCCGCGTCATATTCCAGAATCCCCCAGTTGGCGGCCATCGCCGAAATGACCGGCAGGATGTGCTCCGTCGTCCGGTTGAACGCGCCGTAGCTGGGATAATCGGGGGGGAATTTGGCGTCATAAATGGAGGCGCCGACGGATGCGGCGGGAGCGAGGCCGGCCGTCCAGAGCGGAGAGGCCGACGTGTAATACCGGGGATTCATGGCCGGGTCCCCCGGCTCCGTGCCGAAAAGGTAATCTGCGGGAATCTGGTGAGAATACCACCGGTCCTGCGGGATGCCTTCATCGACCGCCCAGGCGGCGGTGTCCTGAACCAGGCGGTGGACCATCGTCTCCCGGAAGAGATTCCAGAGGTCGTAAAAGGCGTTGCCGGGGACCATCGTTCGCGGAGGGTCGAAGCCGCCGGCGAGATATCCCGCGCCCGACGACGGCATCATGCCGTCCTGGGCATAAGAAGCGAGCGGGATGCGGCCCGGATCGTTGTTGACTCCGTCGCCGGGAATCGCGTCCCAATCGTCGGTCAAAGCCCAGTTGTAATAGCGCAGGTTCCAGGATGCAAACGCCGTCCCGAACGCGGCGTTGAATTGAACGAGTCCTCCGGCGCCTTGATATTGGGCCCCGCCGCCCGTCCAACCTTCCCCGGCGTAAAGGCCCGCGGCGTCGTCGTACAGGCCCTGATGGGTGATCCAGTCCCGGAATTCCAGGACGGCAAACGGCGAATAATCGCAGAACCAGGCCTGCGGGCCGAAGACGGAATTGTCGATCCGCCGGTCGCTGAGCTCCGCCTCTCCCCAGCCGCTGACGGCGACGAACGTTTCGGGATTTTCATCCATGCGCCGTTTGAGAAAAGCGAAGGCCGCCCGGGATTTGGCTTCGAGGTTGGCTCTGAGCTTCCGGGCATAACGGGAAAACGTCCCGAAGACGTACTGGGTCAGGGCGTTGGGAGAAGCGACCTGGGCCGCAGTGCCGAGGTTCCCGTCGTTGAACCACTGGGCGTTTCTGACGTCCTCGGTTTTGGCCTCGGCATAAATTCCCACGCTCCGGGCCAGGCCGGAACAGACGACCAAATGGAACTTGACGCCCTTGGCCTTGGCCGCGGCGATATGGGCATCGACGGTCGATTTAAAAGCGGCGATCCCCGAATCCGCCTGGGTCCAGTCGGAAACCCAGGCCAGGGCGGGAGCCACGTGGGTGACGCTGAGCGACGGCCAGGCATACAGACCGAACGGCAGGCTGGCCTTTATAGAGTCGATCTCGGCTCCGTCGCCCGGACTGTGCTCGATGCTGATGATGAGCGAATTGGCGTAGGTCGGTTTCGGAAGCTCCGTCGCTTGAGCGAAACCCGAAACGGCGAACGCGGCGACCAACACAACCACGGCCAGGGAACCGGCGAGGACTTTCCCGGCCGCGTTTCTTGAAAGCAGATGTCTCATAAAATCAATTCCCCCCGAATCAGCCTTCCGAACCGCAAGAAAAGAAATCCGACATCTGCAAGATTATAAATAAAATGGGAAATAAGTAAAGACCCGCCGGCGATGAATCGGCGAAACCGGAAAGGCGAGCCGGCCGCGTTACCGGGCTTTGAACGGGACGCTCAACCGGCCGGCGACGCCCAACCGATTGACGGCCCGGACCCGGAAATAATACGGGAGCATGCGCGGGCGCATCGTCGGGACGGTGACCCCGGCCTCCAAGCCGTCGACCTGATAACCGGCGGTCTGGGCGACCAGCAAGCCCTGATCCTCGGGCTGTCCGGCGGCGACATACCGGAAGACTTCGAAATGATCGAAGTCCCCCCAATCGGTCCAAACGTGAGGATCGTCCGACCAGATTCGAGGCGGAATGACGATCCCCGCTTTTTTCCCGCCGTCCTGAAAGACCGCGGTTGCGCCCGCGACCTGGGGCGGATCATACACCACGCTCAAATCGGGCGACCGGCCTTTGTCCCGAATCAGCCCGATAAACTCCCGCAGGGCCGCCTCCTTGTTCATGCCCTTGATCCGGTGCTCGCCGGTCGCATCCCACCACCGCCAGAAATTGATGAGGGCCGGGCCGTAGCTGTAGATTTTCAAATATTGCTGAAGAAGGTCGGAGACCGGGCTTTCGGGGACGTTCATCCCGACCGGGTAGGTCTCGGGATCGTATTCCAAAACCGCCCAGATCTCGGCCATCGCCGCCAGCTCCGGCAGGACATACTCGGTCGTCCGGGCGAAACGGTCGGTGAATTTGACGTCGTAAACCGTCGCTCCGACCGAGCCCCACGATCCGATGTCGGCGGTCCACAGCGGCGAAGCCGAGGTGTAATACCGGGCGTTAAGCGGCGGCGCGGCCGGCGTCGTCCCAAACAGAAAATCGGCCGGGATCTGGTGGGAGAACCACTTCTCCGGCGCCATCCCTTCATCGTGGGCCCAGCGGGCCGCGTCGCGGACGAAATTGTTGACCATGGCTTCGCGGAAGAGGTTCCAGAGCTCCCAGAATTTTTCGCCGGGTTGCATGAGGCGCGGCGGGTCGAAGCCGCCGTCGATCGTCCGGGCGCCGGTGATCATTCCGTCCTGAACATATCCGGAAAACGGAATCCGCCGCGGATCGGTCATCCATTCATCGTTCAGACTCCAGTCGTAATACTTGAGCTGCCAGGAG
>CAYPKX010000206.1:0-4713 GCA_964411395.1 uncultured Eubacteriales bacterium
ACGGCCGCCGTGCCGAGCGACACTTTGTCCGCGCCGGATTGAAGGGCTTCCCGGATGTCCTCGATCGAACCCAGTCCTCCGCCGACGGTCAGGGGGATGAACGTCTCCCGGGCGACGCGGGCGACGACCTCGAGTAGCGTCCGGCGGCTTTTCCATGTCGCTCCGACATCGAGAAAGCAAAGCTCATCGGCCCCTTGTTCGCCGTAGCGCCGGGCCAGGTCGACGGGATTGCCCGCATCCCGAAGATTTTCGAACCGGACGCCTTTGACGACCCGGCCCGCGTCCATGTCCAGACAAGGGATGAGGCGGACGGCCGGCGCCGGATGCGGTTCGAGCGGAGGCGGCTCGGTTCCGGGCCGGGGGCGGACGGAGGCGGCGGGGCCGGGCTCGAATCCGCCGCCTTTTCCCTGCGCCCAACGCCCGATCAGGGCGAGGCCGGCGGGCCCGCTTTTTTCCGGATGAAACTGGACCCCGAGAATCGATCCCCGGCCGACGACGGCGGGAAACGCCGTGTTGCCGAAACGCGATTCGGCCAGGACGTCGTTCCGGTCCGCCGCTTGCGGGGCAAAGCCGTGGACAAAATAATATAAGCCCGGGGCCGCCGGCGCGGCGGGACGGCGCGGAGCGATCGCGTTCCAGCCCATGTGCAGAAGACGCGGACCGCAAAGCCGGACGATGCGGCCCCGAAAGACTCCCAGGCCCGGATTCCGGAATCCGTCCTCTTCGCTTTCTTCAAACAGGAGCTGGAGGCCCAGACAGATCCCCAGAATCGGGCGGCCGGATTCGGTCCAGGATTTCAGGGCGTCGAAAAGCCCGCTTGATTTGAGGCGCTCGGAGGCCGAACCGAAATGGCCGACGCCGGGCAAAATGAGCCGGTCGAGTCCGTCGAGATCCGCCGGGCGGGAGACTGTCCGGTAGGATTGTCCGAGCCGTTCCAGGGCCGTTTGGACCGAGAAGAGGTTCCCGCCGCCGTAATCGATCAGGCCGATCATAGCGGCTCCTTGATGCTGACGGGGATTCCGGCCGTCCGTTCATCGATTTCGCAGGCTTCCCGGAGAGCCCGGGCGAAGGCTTTGAACAGGGCTTCGATTTTGTGGTGATCCGAGCGGCCGTATTCCGACTTGAGATGAAGAGAGACGCCGAGCGAGGAAACGAGAGCGGCGAAAAAATCTTCCAACAGGCCGTTGTCCAGGTCGCCGAGACGGCGTCCCTTGAACCGCGGCTCCCAGCGCAGGAACGGCCGTCCGGAGAGGTCGACGGCCGCCGAGGCCAGAGCTTCATCCATTGGAACCAGAGCCCAGCCCATCCGGCGGATTCCCGTTTTTCCGCCGAGGGCTTCCTTCAAGGCTTGCCCCAGGACGAGGCCCGCGTCCTCGACGGAGTGGTGGGAATCGACCTGGACATCGCCTTCAATTTTCATCCGGAGGTCGAAGGCGGCGTGGCGGGCGAACGTCTCGAGCATGTGTTTGAGAAAACCCAGGCCGGTTTCGATCTCGGCGATTCCCCGGCCGTCCAGGTCGAGAGTCAGGGAGATGTGGGTCTCCCGTGTCGTTCGGGTGACGGCGGCGACTCTCATGACATCGGCTCCAGGGCGGTTTCGAGATTTTCGGCGAACCGGGACGCTCCGGCTTCGGCCATTCGTTTGCGCCATTCGTTCGAGTCGGGACACCCGGGGGGGAGAACGGCGATTGCGGGCATGTCGTCGGCGCGTGCGGCGGCCATGTCGGCGGGGCTGTCGCCGAAATAAATGCCCCGCCGGGCGTTGAGACGCCGCAGGGCCAGGCGCAGCCCATACGGATCGGGTTTCGGGCGTCGGCCGCAATCCTCGAGGGCGATCACCGCCCGGAAGAATCGGCCGGTCCCGAAGTGCCGGAGGGCCCGGCGGGCGTCCCGTCCCGGACGGCCGGTCAGGATCGCCAGGCGGTACCGGGCGGCCAGACGATTGAAGGCGACAGGGGACGGAAGCCACCGCTCCGACCGGAGCAATCCGGGCCGGCCGCTTTTCCCAAGGTAGAATTCCTGAAAGACGGAGACAAGCTCGGACCGCGGCACGATCCGGTTCTTCGATCGGCAGATCGCTGCCGCCGCATCCCAGTCATTATTCATCTCCGGGCGCAGCTTCCATTTTTGTATCTCGGCGGCGGAGACCGGCTTTCCGGTAAAGAAATAAACCGTTTGTTCGATCGCTCGCCGATACGATTCCGAGACGTCCACCCGGACGCCGTCCATGGCGAAAATCAGCGCTTCGGGGGGGAGCGCCTTTGCCAGGGCGTCGGTGAATCGCCGGCCGTGGTCCGGCCGGCCGACGGTGACCCGAAGACATTCGGACAGCCGCGGTTCGCCGGAGAACGATTTGACATAAATTCCGGTATCCGCCAGGCGCTTCCGAATCTGTTCGGCGTGAGGCCCGACCCGGACACAGAGGAAATTGGCGGCCGAAGGAAAAACGGTCAATCCCAACCCGCGGAGGGAGGAAGCGAGACGGCGGCGTTCTTCGACGATTTTGCGCCGCATGTCCGCGTAATAGGATTTGCTTTCAAGCGCCGCTTTCCCCGCGGCCAGAGCGGCGGCGTTGACCGAATACGGAGGAAGCGCGGTTTGGAGGGCGGAAATCACCTCGCGGGACGCGATGATATAGCCGAGACGCAGACCGGCCAGGCCGAAATATTTGGAAAACGAACCGAGGACAATCAGATTGGGATGGCGGCGGGTCAGCCGGCCGTGGCAGCGTCGGCGAAAACCGGCGTACGTTTCATCCAGAAGAACCGGAAGGCCGGAGCGGGCGGCCCGTTCGGCGATGGATTCGATTTCCGCCGGACGGATCTCCGTCCCCGTGGGATTGTTCGGCGTCACGAGGACGACCAGCCGGGTCGCTTTTGTGATCGCGCCCACCGCGGCGGCGGAGCAAAACTCGAAGCGCGGGCCGAGGGGCACGCCGCGGATTCGGGCCCCGTGGAGAGCGGCCGCGAGCGAATAGATGCCGAAGCCCGGGACCGGCATGACGATTTCGTCGCCCCGGCCGGCCAGAAGCGCCAGCAGGGCGAAGATCGCTTCGTCGGCCCCGTTGGTGAGAACCAGTCCGCCCTTGTCCGCCCCGAAACGGCGCTCCGCGATCCGGACCAATTCCCCGGATTCGGGGTAGGAGGCGAGGCGCTCGGGACTTAAGCTTCCGACGGCCGCCGCCGCCTCCGGCGACGGGCCCCAGAGGTTCTCATTGGCGTCCAGGCGCAAACCGGACGACCGGTCGCCCTCGGGCCGGGCATAGGAAGGGAAAGACGCGACGTTCCCTTGGAATTTCATCACAGGATCACCTTTCCGAATTCGTATTCGAGAATGTCGCCCGCCCCCGCTTTTTTCAGCCGCGGGATCAAGCGGGCCGCTTCGGACCGGGGAATGGCCGCTTTCACCGCATAGCCCTGGCCGGCAAAAAGCGGGGCCACGGTCGGCGAACGCAGGCAGGGAAGGAGGGCGATGATGCCGTCCAGCCGGTCGGCCGGAACATTCATCTCGAGCATGATCCGGTTGCGGGCGTCCAGAACGCTGCGGAGAAGGAGCATCGTCTCTTCGATGCGTTCGCGCTTCCAGGGATCCCGGAGGGCCGCCGGATCGGCGACCAGCCGGGTCGTGGACTCCATAAGCTCGGCAAAAATCCGGAGGCCGTGGGCCCGGAGCGTCCGGCCGGTGGCGACGTTGTCGACGATCATGTCCGCGTCCTCGGGAGGAAAGACCTCGGTAGCGCCGTAGGTTCGAAGAAGGACGGCCTCGAATCCGCGCTCGGCCAGGAACAGACCGGCGATCGTTTCGTATTCCGAGGCGACGATGATCCGGCGCCGGCGGGCGTCCTCCTCGGAGAAATCCATGGGGACGGCGGCGGCCAGGCGGACCGGATTGAAACCGAGGTCCATGAGCTCGGTCAAACGAGCCCCGCTTTCGACGACCCAATCGCGCCCGGTAAAGCCGAGGTCGTGGGTTCCGAGCTCGACCAGCCGGGGAATGTTTTGAGGTTTGAGGACCTTGGCTTCGAAACCGGGAAGACCGACCGAAGGCCGGTAGGCTTCGGCCTCCGCCTCGACAGCGAATCCGGCGTCGTTGAGGAGGCGGACGACCTCGCCGTACAGCCGTCCCTTGGGCAGGACCATTTTCAAGCGTTTCATGCAGATGCTCCCTTGAGAAAATTTCCGGGGGGAAGCCGGCCCGTCGCATGGCGGAGTCCGGCCTTGGAAAAAGAGAGGGGGTTAAAGGAGCGGTTTAATGGGCGAGGGAGCGCCCATGGAAGACGTGGCGATGCCGGAGGGCGGAAACGGAAAAGGCACGCATCGTCTTCATAACGGCGGGGATTCTAGGGTATCCGGGCCGGACTTGTCAAGAAATTTTTTTTCCGGCCGTCGGCGTCTGAATAAGTCCAGAATGATGGGTGACACTTACCTCAGCAATAAACTTGCCGAAATCACAAATCGCATCCAATCTCCGATAAGAGAAGAGAGGTTGAATCTCCCTATGGCCGAAAATGCCTCCCGGAAGACGCATAGCGGGGGGGGGGCCCCGCCTCGGGGGGGACCGACGGGACTGGTTCCCCGGCTTTGCGGTCCTACGCGACCCTTGGGAGCTAGGGCGCGGCTGATGGCTTGTCCTACATGACCCTTGGGAATCAGGGGAGGTATTTTCGGCCATTGGAGATTCCTTCGAACAGTTCTGATACATCTTCTTTATCGA
>CAYPKX010000207.1:0-4649 GCA_964411395.1 uncultured Eubacteriales bacterium
TGGTCACCAACGTCTGGAAGTTCATCATCCGGCCGATCGCCGTCGGCGGCATGCTCGTGGGGGCCGGATTCACCCTGTATAAAATGCGGAAGAACCTGGCCACGGGCGTCAAACGTTCGTTCTCCGACGTCAAGAAAGCCGCCGGACAAACCCAGGTCGTTTCCCGTCTCGAGAAAGACCTCAATATCAAGATCGTTCTCGGTGGACTGGCCCTGACCTTCGTCTGCATGATCCTGGTCTACAAGGTCTTCGCCGGGGCGTTCCTCCCGGCCGTAATCGCGGCCGTGGTCATGGGGATCGCCGGCTTCTTCTTCGCCGCCGTCTCCGGAAACCTCGTCGGAACGATCGGTTCCTCCAACAATCCCATTTCGGGACTGACCCTTTCGACCCTCATCATCGCCGCCCTGCTTATGGTCGTCGTCGGAGCAGCCGGGGCTTCGGGCGTCGCCGCCGTTCTGGGCGTCGCCGCCGTCGTCTGCGTCTCTTCGGCTGTCGCCGGCGAAATGCTCCAGGACCTCAAGGTCGGGCACATCCTCGGCGGAACTCCGTATAAGATGCAGATCGGAAACATCATCGGCGTCCTGGTCTCCGCCCTTGTCATGTATTTCCCGTTGATGCTCCTGCACAGCGCCTATACCTTCGGCAGCCGCGAACTGGCCGCCCCCCAGGCCGGCCTGATGGCCGCCCTGTCCAAAGGGATCGTCGGCGGCGAGATGGCCTGGCCGCTGGTCATCGCCGGGATGTTGATGGGCTTCGCCATGATTCTCCTCCAGGTCAAGTCGCCGATGCTGGTCTCGGTCGGCATGTATCTCCCCTTGGAAACCACCTTCGCCATTTTCGTCGGCGGCATGATCAAGGGCTTGGCCGACAAAGCCGTGGCCAAGCATAAATTCAACGCCGCTCAAAAAGCCCGGGCCGAGAATGTCGGCATCCTGATTGCCGCCGGATTGATCGCCGGAGAGGGCCTGACCGGCTTGTTCAAAGCCCTCTGGAAAATCCTTTACGACCGCAACGCCATCGGATTCAACATCCCCCGGCTGTTTGAATCGCCGTCCTACTGGCTTGGCCTTGTCGCCGTCGTCCTAATGGGCTATTACCTGATCTATGTGCCCATCCGCAACGCCGGTAAAGCCGATGAGCCGCCGCCGCCGAGCGCGGTCATGTAAGAGCGTTTTTCCCGGCTTCAAGGACCTCGCAAAAGAGCACCGAAAACGGGGCGGGACGCAAGTCCCGTCCCGTTTTTTTATCTTGAACATCGCGCCTGCGCCGATGGTCATCCTCTCGAGGAAGCGGGTCTTGAAACCGGACGATCATCCGCCGGATCGGCGCCGTCCGCCCCGCGCTGGCAAGAAATCGTCGATTTCGTTAAAATAGAAAAGGTGGAAAAAACCCATGGCGACACGCGAAATCATCAAAATCGGCGCCGATATTCTAGCCCGTAAGTCCGCCCCGATCGACGTCATCGATGACGAAATCCGGGCTCTCGCCCGGGACATGGTCGAAACCATGCATGCCGCGCCGGGAATCGGTCTCTCCGCTCCGCAAATCGATTCGGGAGTCCGGTTGATCACGGTCGACCTGTCGATCGGCGAGAATCCGGACGAATTGCATATCCTCATCAATCCCGAAATCACCGCCCAGGAAGGGTCTTGCGTCCGGGAAGAGGGATGTCTCTCCGTTCCCGAAGTCTGGGAGAAAGTCACCCGGCCGCAAAAAATTACCGTCCGCGGGCTCGACCTGGAAGGAAAAGAAAAAACGGTCGAGGCCGAGGATCTTCTGGCCCGGGCCTTCTGTCACGAAATCGACCATCTTGAGGGAAAGCTTTTCGTCGACCGGTTGTCGCCCTTGAAACGCGGCCTGATTCGGAAGAGATTCAAGAAGGCCGCGGAAAAAAAGAGCTAGGCCACTCCATGCGTGCGGTTTTTTTCGGCAGCCCGGACGCTGCGCTTCCCTCCCTCAAGGCTCTGCTGGCCGCCGGCCACACGATTCCGCTGATTGTCACGCAACCCGACCGGCCTTCGGGCCGGGGGAAACACCGCCATGTCGTCCCGGTCAAGCAATTTGCCGTCGAGCACGGGATTCCCGTGGTCCAGCCGGAAAAAATCCGCAAAGACACGGAGATCATCGAACGGTTGAAAACCGCGGCCGCCGACATCCATGTCGTCGTGGCCTACGGCCAGATCATTCCGATGACGGTCATCGCCCTTCCCCGCTACTGGACGATCAACCTGCATTTTTCCCTCCTCCCGCGCCACCGGGGCGCGGCTCCGGTGGCGGCCGCGATCCTGGCCGGCGATACCCGCACCGGCGTGACGATTTTCCGGCTCAACGAAAAAATGGACGAAGGCGACATTCTCGCCGAAACCGGGACGGCGATCGGGCCCGATGAATCCGCCGGACAGCTCGAAGCCCGGTTGGCCGAAACCGGGGCCGGATTGCTTCTGGAGACCCTGAACAACATCGACCGCCTGATCCCCCGGCCCCAGGATCAGGCCCGGGCCACTCTCGCCCCCAAGCTCCGCAAAGAGGAAGGCCATCTGGACTGGCGGCTTCCCGCCCTGGAGATCGATCGCCGTATCCGGGCCATGACTCCGCGGCCCGCGGCTCATACCCATTTCAACAACGGGCGGCTGATCATCCTCTCGGGAGAGACGGAAGGAGGGGCGGAATCGGCCGGTACGGCCGTTCCTGGGACGGTCGTCGATTTGTCCAAAAAAGGG
This sequence comes from uncultured Eubacteriales bacterium, assembly GCA_964411395.1. Taxonomy (GTDB): domain Bacteria; phylum Acidobacteriota; class Aminicenantia; order Aminicenantales; family UBA4085; genus JAAZPG01. The sequence continues at coordinate 2,721 of CAYPKX010000207.1, forward strand.
ATCCTCATCGCCTGCAAAGGGTCCGCTTACCGGATTACCGGCCTCCAGCCGGAAAACCGGAAGGCGATGACCGCCCACGCCTACACCCTTGGAGGTAGAATCCGACTCGGGGATGTTTTGGAATCGAGAAAAATCGAAGAGATTCAGTATTCCGTCAAGATATAGTTGTGGGGATTGACCGGGGTCCCGTTGATCCGGACCTCGTAATGCACATGGTCTCCGAGGGCCCGGCCCGAATGCCCCACCTGGCCGATCACGTCTCCCCGCTTGACCTTCTGTCCGGGTTTGACCAGGGATTTGCTCAGATGCCCGTAGAGGGTGGTGATGCCGTTTCCATGGTTGATGATGACGTTGTTTCCCAGACCGCCGTCATAAGCCGACCGAAGGACGGCCCCGTCGGCCGTGGCGACCACCGGATTGCCGAAAACGGTCGCGATATCGAGTCCATAATGGAAGTCCCTGACGCTCGTGTTGAACGGATCCATCCGCCAGCCGAATCCGCTGGACCGGTATCCGTTGGTCGGGATGATCGACGGCCGGGTGGCGAACTGGCCCTGGATCTGTTCAAAATGGCTCAGCAGCATTCCCAGGTTTTTTTCGATGTCCTCGGCTTTTTGGCCCAGGCTCTTGATGCTCTGGAGCGAGGGAACCAGGACGGCAGGGATTTGCTGGTCCGCCGAGGCGGGATCGGATCCGGCCGAGGGGCCGCCGACGCCCGGATTGGACAGCATTTCGGGCGACTTGATGCCGGCGAAAATATTGAGCTTGCCGGCATATTCCTGGAATGAGTTGATCTTCCCTTCCAGGAGATTCACTCTGGTTTCGTATTCCTGCAGCTGGTTTTTCTGCTTGAGGTTCTCGGCGATCAACGAGCGGTAGCTTTTTCCCGCCAACTGGATCCGAACATAGTCGACCGTGACCGCGGTGAGCAGCAGGGCCAGTCCGATCCCCAGTCCCGCCGCCAGCCGGACCGACCGCTTGGAAAAGGACAGCGTCCGGTGAGACGTCTTGGTATGCGGGATGACGATCAGGGAGAGGTGTTTCTTTCCCATGGTATTCTTAAAAATGACGCCTTTTTGAATACCACAAGGCCAAAAGCCCTGTCAAGGAGAAAATATCCGGGCTGTCGGCCGGTTGGCCGACCGTCAGCCGCAAAGCACCGCCCCCCCGTTGACGTTGATGATCGCCCCGCTGATGTGCCGGGCCAGCGGCGAGGCGAGAAACAGAATCGGGCCGGCGATGTCGGCCGCCGGAGGGATCCGTTTCAGGGGAATGGATTGGCGAACGCTCTCCTTGAACACCGGGTCGGCGAAGGACGCGGTGCTCATATCGGTATCCACCCAGCCGGGCGCGACGCAGTTGACCCGGATTCCGAAAGGAGCCAGCTCCGACGACCAGGATTTCGTCAGGGCGTTCATGGCCCCCTTGGTCGCGGCGTAATGGGAATGGCCGGCCTCCCCCCGTATTCCGGCGGTCGACCCGACGTTGATGATGCATCCGTTCCGGTGTTCCTTCATCGTCGGAACGACCGCGTCGGTCAGGTAATAGACCGCGTCCAGGTTGACGCCCATGATTTCCCGCCAGGAATCGACGTTTCCGGTTCCCATATCCAGATACGTCCAGATGCCGTGGTTGTTGACCAGGGTATCGATGCCGCCCCAGGCGTCGATCACGGCCGAAGCCAGGGCCAGGGCTTCCTCCCTCCTGGCCAGGTCGGCTTTTTTGACCAGGCACCGGCGGCCCAGGGATTCGACCACGTCTTTGACTTCAAGGGCGGCCTTTTCGTTCCGATTGAAGCTGATGGCGACGTCGCTTCCCGCTTCGGCGAACATCATCGCCGCAGCCCGGCCGATTCCGCGAGATCCTCCGGTGATCAAGACGCGTTGCCCGTTCAGGTTGATCATGGGGCTCACTTGTCTCCGGCGTAGC
>CAYPKX010000208.1:0-4590 GCA_964411395.1 uncultured Eubacteriales bacterium
CCGGGATAAAATATTCACCGGCCATCAGGACCGGGGATACGACATCTTCGTTTTCGATTTCGACGGCCGGCCGGTCCGGAAGATTCGGAAGGAATTCAAGGACGTTCCGGTCCCCGAGGCTCACAGGAAGGCGTTTCTCGACCAGTTCGACTCCCCCCAGCTGAAGTTCATTCAGGACAAGGTCTATTTCCCCTCCGGCCTCCCGCCGTTTATCGGATTCACCGCCGACGAGGAGGGCCGGCTTTTTGTCATGACGTATGAGACGACCGACCGTCCCGGGGAATTCGTTTTTGATGTGTTCAACTCGGAGGGCGTGTTCCTTTTGAGAAAACCGCTCCGCGTCTTTCATGATTACAACGGGGCGTTTTTCAAGGTCCGTCAGGGACGGTTTTACAGCGTCGAGGAAGATGAGAAGGGCGACAAAATCTTCCGGGCTTTCCGGATGATTTGGAAGTGACGGCGCTACCGGCTGATTAAAAGAAATCGACGGGAGCGGCCGGGGAATGTCCCGGAAAAATCGACCGAATCAATACCGGACGTCCATCAGGCAGAGGCCCTTGGCCGGGGCGGTGGGATTGGCCGGCGTTCGGGTTTTTGTCCGGAAAACATGCTCGATGTCCTCGGGCCCGATTTTTCCCCGACCGGCTTCAATCAGGGTCCCGACAATCGTCCGGACCATGTAGCGGAGAAATCCGCTCGCTTCGATCGTGAAGATCAGCTCCTCGCCCCGTTTACGGATCTCGGATCGAATGACCCGACGGACGGGATAGAGCTCCTTGTTGGAGGAAAAACCGGAGAAGTCCGCCTCCCGGACGAATTGTTTCGCCGCTGCCCGCATCTTTCCGGCATGGAGCGGGTAGGGCCAGTGGAGGGCGTAGCGGAAGTCGAACGGGCTGATCGCCTTCCCGGTGATGATCCGGTACCGGTAGATCTTGCCCCGGGCGTCGCGACGGGCATGAAATCCGGCGGGAAACCGCTCCAGAGTCAAAATTCGAATATCCGGGGGGAGGATGCCGTTGAGGGCTTTGAACAGCTCGGGATCGCCGAGCTTGAATTCGGCTTTGAATGAGGCGGCTTGTCCGAAGGCATGGACGCCGGCGTCGGTTCGTCCCGCCCCGGCGACATCGACCCGGCCGCCGGCCAGCCGGGCCAGCGCGTCTTCGATCGTTCCCTGAATCGTCTTTCCCCTGGGCTGGCGCTGCCAGCCGAAATAATCCGTCCCATCGTAGCTGACGATGATCTTGAAATTGGCCATGGATTACCTTCCGGCCGTTGCGGCTTCCCACGCCAGCTTGACCGCCGTTTCGGGCGTATCCGCGCGGACGACGCCTTCGATTTTCCAGCTGCCGAGGCCGACGACCGTTTTTCCGTAGATCCGGCCGAAGGCGATTTCGCTCAGTGTCCCGTATTCGCCGGCGATGGCGATCAGGACATCGGCGTTCATGGCCACCAGGGAATTCCGGGTATAGCCCAGGCCGGTGGCCAGGGCCACGTCGATGTGAGGGTTGGCTTCGGCCGGCCGGGTTCCCGGGAGAATCCCGACAGTCAGCCCCCCTGCGCTATGCGCGCCGCGGGCGGCTTCGGCCATGACTCCGGCCAATCCTCCGCAAACGAGGATCGCTCCGCGCTCGGCGATCAGCCGGCCGACTTCATGAGCCTGGGAAAGCGCCTCGGTTTTGGCCCGGGAGCCGCCGATGACTCCTATCCGGATGCGGGAACGGATCGAATCGTTCTGGGCGCTCATGTCGGGTGATAAGTACCATAGAAATCAGCAAGATTCAATGACTCCGGCGCTCCCAGGCGACATGAAGCCGGTTGCCAGGCCTTCCCGAATTGACTAGAATGAGGGCGGAGAGTTTTTGCTCCGCGGAAGCTCGAGGAGAAGAGCCATGAGCGATTTTTTAACGATGAAAAGCCTGGGCGAGGCCGAAACGGCCCGGATCGAAGCGGAAATCGAAGAGCGGATCGAAGCCCGTAAAAAAGACGGGCTTCTCACCGACCGTGAAATTCGGGAAATCGAAGAGATGCGGCTCCGGCCTCTTCCCGACCTTCAGGATGTCCAGAATGTCTATGCCAACCATCTGTACGGAAAAAAGGGCTGAACATGAGCCTTTCCCGCCGAGGATGCCATGACTGACAAAACGCCTTCCGGACCGGAAACCGTCGCCGATATCAAAATCGACTATGATCATATCGATATCGAGGCGATTATGGGCCAGGTCAAGCAGGTCGCCTCTCAAAATCCGCTTGATCCGATCGAGCCGCCGCCGGCCCAGCCCCCGGCGCCCGCTCCGGCCCCGGCGCCCGTTTTGCCGCCCGCTCCACCCTCCGCGGGTCTCAAAGCCGTTTTAAAAGACAAGCTCATCCGGGCCATGCGCCCCTTTGCTCCGGTCGTCCGACTTCTCGGCCTGCCCCTCCACGAGGACATCCAGGCGACGCTCCGGCACCTGGACCAGACCAACCGGCGGTTGGATGCCCTGGCGACGGAAATGCCGGTCCGGTTCAGCGAAGTCATCACGGAATTGGAAAGAGTCCGAACCCGGTTGGATACCCGGTTGGCCGATCTCGACCGGACGATGGAATACGTCAAGCTCCTTCATCACCTCGACCACAACCTCGTCGTCGAAATCACCAAGCTGCGGATCGAGTTCGAAACCCTCCGGAGCAAGGTCCTGATCCTGGAAAAAGATCTGGACACCGGGGCCCAGAGAGAGCGCGTGCTGGAAAAACAGCTTCTTTCATGAAGATCGCCTTCGTCGTCCAGCGCTACGGCCTCGACATCAACGGCGGGGCCGAGCTCCATTGCCGGTGGGTCGCCGAGCATATGGCCCGGCATTGGGAGGTGGAGGTTCTGACCACCCGGGCCCTCGACTACGTCACCTGGGCTGACCGCTTCCCGGCCGGAACGGAAACGGTCAACGGGATCACCGTCCGGCGCTTTTCCGTCCCGGTGCCGCGCGATCCCGAGTTGTTCGGCCGCCGGCAGCAGCTTGTCCTGGACGAAGAACATACGGAGCAGGACGAACTGGACTGGCTCGAATCCGAGGGCCCGACTTCACCCGATCTCCTGCGGTTCATCCGGGAACAGGAAGCCGCTTATGATTTTTTCATCTTTTTCAGCTATCGCTACTGGCATTCCTATTGGGGGGTGAGGTCCGTCCCGGGCAAGGCCATCCTTGTGCCGACGGCCGAGCGTGACGCCGTCGTCGACCTCCGTTTTTTCAAGGACATGTTCCGCCGTCCCCGGGCCTTCATCTATAACTCCGAGGAAGAGCGGGCGATGATCCAAACGATCTCGGGGAACGAGGCCGTCCCGGGACAGGTGGTGGGAGTGGGGACGGAAGTCCCGGCCGAGGCCGACGCCGAGCGCTTCCGGAAAGGTTGCGGGATCGATAAACCATACATTCTCTATCTTGGCCGCATCGACGAAAACAAGGGATTTCCGGAACTGTTCCAATTCTTCTTCCGGTTCAAGAAGGAGACGGGCTCGGATGTCGGCCTCGTGCTGATCGGCAGATCCATTCTGCCCATCCCCGAGCATCCGGATATTTTTTCACTGGGTTTTCGGCCCGAGCAGGATAAGTTCGACGCCCTGGCCGGGGCCGAAACCCTGGTCATGCCTTCGTTCTATGAGAGCCTGTCCATGGTGACGCTCGAAGCCTGGGCTTTGGGCCGGCCGGTGCTGGCCAACGGCCGGTGCGAGGTTCTCCGGGGCCAATGCCGCCGATCCAATGGCGGGCTGTATTACGACAATTACGCCGAATTCCGCGAAGGATTGAAGCTTCTGCTTTCTTCCTCCCGCCTCCGTCAGGCCCTGGGGGAGAACGGCCGCCGCTATTTCGAAGCGAACTATACCTGGGATATCATCGAAGGCAAATACCTCGAAACCGTCCGCCGCCTCGGCGAGGAGTCCTAATGGACGTTCATCAATTTGCCACCTCCCTGTCCTACGGGGACGCCATCTCCGACGAGATGCTCGAGATCCGGAGCGTTCTTCGGGAGCACGGCTTCCGCTCGGAGATCTTCGTCCGCCAGTTCGACCCGCGCTCGGCTTCGGCCGTCCGGGACTACCGGGAATATCCCGGCTGGAGCCGTCCGGACAACGTCGTCATCTTCCATTTTTCGATCGGCTCGCCGGTCTCCAAGATGTTTCTCCGGATCCCCGACCGGAAGATCATGATCTACCACAACATCACCCCGGCCCTGTTTTTCCTCGATTCCCATCGGGTCCTGACCCGCGAGTGTTACAAAGGACGGCTGGAAATCAACCAGTTCGTCGACAAGGTCGACCTCGCCCTGGGCGATTCCGATTTCAACCGGCGGGAGCTGGCCGAAGTCGGGTATAAAAAAACCGGGGTTCTGCCCATCCTGATGAACTTCGATAAGTTCCAGGGGGCGGCCGATCCGGTCTATCGGGCCTTTTTCGAAAAGAAAATGACCACCCTGCTGTTTGTCGGCCGGGCCATCCCGAACAAGAAATTCGAGGATGTCGCCAAGGTCTTCTACTTTTACAAGAAACACTTCAATCCGAATTCCCGCCTGATTCTGGCGGGCGATTACCGCGGCCAGGACCGCTACCTGGCCGGGCTC
>CAYPKX010000209.1:0-4584 GCA_964411395.1 uncultured Eubacteriales bacterium
TAATACCGGTCCAGAATGACCGTCCGCCCGGCCCGCAGCGCCGGGAGCAGGTTCCGGGCGACATTTTCCCGGCGGTCCTTGACGAAGAGGTCGAGCTCCTCCGCCGGGGTCAGCGATCCGGCCGTTCTGGCCGCCGCCCGGATCGCCCGGCCAAACCGGCCGCGGGACGGCTCCCGGAAGGCGGAGACCGCAAGGCGTCGGGCCCGAAGCTTTCGAAGGAGCATCCGGGCCTGGGTGGATTTCCCCGACCCATCGATGCCCTCGAAGACGATCAGCCGGCCTTTTTTCATCCTCAGGATGATAGCCGCGCCGGGGCGAAATTGCAACGATGGAACGGGAAATGGCGTTTCAAAATGTCGGACGGCGTTCGGAAGATGATCGACCCGAACCGTTTCAAGAGACCGGTAAAGGCTTATGATTATTGAACTTCCGAACGACCGCCGCATTGATTCCGGCGGCCGTTTATGCTATCGTAATCTTCTTAAGATCGCAGAAACGGCGACGCCCCATGGAGGATGAATCATGAAGAAGAGTGTCTGGATCGCAATGGGCGCCTTTTTCCTCGGTATCTTTCTGGCCGGTTACGTTTTCGTCTACCTGCCGGATAAAAAAGCCGAGGCCAGGAGCATTCTCGACTCGTCCGCCAATTCCCTCGGATCGCATTTGTTCGCGGATTCCCCGGCGGCCGGGCCTGATCTCGACTTCATCGCGGTTTCCGAGAAAGTCGGCCCGACCGTCGTTCAGGTCGTTGCCGAGCGTCCGGTCGGGCAGAACCGGATGAGCCAGGACCCGTTCGACGAATTCTGGGACCGGTTCTTCGGATCGCCCAATCAACCCCGGCGCGATACCAATCCGCGGGAGGAACAGACGATGCCCGTTCAGGGAACGGGATTTTTCATTTCGGCCGACGGATATCTGCTGACGAACAACCACATCGTGGAGAAGGCTAAAACGGTCACCATCTACACCGTCGGCGGCGATGAATATGAAGCCAAAGTCGTCGGAACGGACCCGCAGACCGATGTGGCCCTGCTCAAGGTCGAAGGAAAGAGTTTTCCCTTCGCCGAGCTGGGCGACTCCAAGTCGGTGAAAGTCGGCGAATGGGTCCTGGCCATCGGCAATCCCCTGGGGATGGAACACACGGTCACGGCCGGCATCGTCAGCGCCAAAGGCCGCCAGCTCGGCCTCAGCGATGCCAGCAGCTATGAGGACTTCATCCAAACCGATGCGGCCATCAACCGGGGCAATTCCGGCGGGCCGCTGATCAACCTCAAGGGGCAGGTCATCGGCATCAACAGCAATATTCTGACCTCTTCGGGCGGCAACATCGGCATCGGGTTCGCCATCCCTTCCGAGATCGCCAAGAAGGTCGTTCTCCAGCTCAAGGACAAGGGCCGGGTCGTCAGAAGCCGTCTGGGCGTCCAGGTTCGAACCGCCAACATCGACCAGGATCTGCAGAAGGCCCTGGGCCTGAAAGACCGCAAAGGCGCCTTGATCAACGACGTTGACAAGGACGGTCCGGCGGACAAGGCCGGCTTGAAGCGGATGGATGTCGTCACGGCCATCAACGGCCAGCCCGTCGAAAACAGCAACGATCTCAGGTTCAAGATTTCCGACCTGGCCCCGGGGAGCATGGTGGACATCACCTACATTCGCGACGGCAAACAGATGACGGCCAAAGCCACGGTCGTCGAGCTGACGCCCGAAGAGAAAGTGAAGCCCGAGGCTTCGGCCTCGAGCCAGAGCGCCGGTTTGAAGCTGGAAGCCCTGACTCCGATCCTGGCCCGCCGTTATGGGCTCAAGACCGAGCGCGGGCTGCTCATCACCGACGTCACGGCCGGGAGCAATGCCGAACGGCGCGGTCTCCAACCGGGGGATATCATCGTCGAGGCCAACCGCAAGAAGATCGAGACCCTGGATCAATGGGAGGCCCTGGTCAAACCCCTCAAGGCCGGCGATGTCCTCCTCCTCGTCATCCGGCGCGAAGACCGGAGCGGCGAGCCCCAGGAGTTCATCGTCACCCTCCGCATCACCGAATAATCATCATGAAGTTCACCAAGTTCCACGGCCTGGGCAACGATTTCCTCATCGTCGATTCCGACGAGGTCGTCGTCCTGGAGGAGCCCGGAGATCTCGCCCGCCGGCTGTGCCAGAGGCATACCGGGGTCGGAGCCGACGGCATCCTCGTCCTTTCGGTCAAGGACAAAACCCAGGGGGTGGTGAGCTTCCGCATCTTCAATGCCGACGGCTCGGAGGCCGAGATTTCCGGAAACGGCCTCCGCTGCGCCGCCGCCTATCTTCATTCCCAGCAGAAGATCGAGGGCCCCCGCGTCCGTTTCCAGACAGCCGTCGGCGAACGCGCCTGCGAGATCGTCGGCCGGACCGAAGCCGGGTTTCTGGTCAAAGCCGACCTCGGCCGTCCGAAATTCTCTTCGGCCGACGTCCCCTTCGACGACGGTTCCACCCACGACCGGATCGTCGACTACCCGCTGATGATCAACACCAAGACCTATCCGGTCACGGTCCTGTCCCTGGGCAACCCCCATTGCTCCGTCTTTATCGACCGGTTTCCCGGCCGGTTCGAATGGCATGAAATCGGCCGGGAAATCGAGTCCCATCCCTTCTTCCCCCGCCGGACCAACATCGAATTCATCCGGGTCCGGGGCCGCCGCGAGATCGAAGTCCTGTTCTGGGAACGCGGCGTCGGAGAGACGATGTCCTCGGGGAGCGGATCGGCCGCCGCCGCCGTCGCCGCCATGCTCAAGGGCCTGGTCGACCGGACGGTCGAGGTGACGACGGAGATGGGGACGCTCCGGGTCGAATGGCCGTCGGACGGCGACCGCGTTGTTCAGACCGGACCGGCGGAGTTCGCCTTCGTCGGCTCGTTCCTCTTCAAGTAGAGCGCCGGCCCTTCTTGACCAGGGCGGCGTCCAGCACCTGCCGGATGTCCTCGACGAAGATGAATTCCATCTCCCGACGGATCACCTTGGGAATGTCGATCAGGTCCTTCTTGTTGGGCGCCGGAAGGATCATGCGCTTGATCCCGGCCCGCTGAGCGGCTAAAACCTTTTCCTTGACCCCGCCGATGGGCAGAACGTTGCCCTGCAGCGTGATCTCTCCGGTCATGGCCGTGTCCCAGCGGACACAGCGGTTGGTGCAAAGCGAGATGAGGGCCGTGGCCATGGTGATTCCGGCCGACGGTCCGTCCTTGGGAATCGCCCCTTCGGGGATGTGGATATGAAAATCAGTGGACCCGAATATCCGGTTGTCGATCCGCAGGTCCTTCGTGTGAACCCGGGCGTAGCTCAAAGCCGCCTGGGCCGATTCTTTCATGACGTTGCCCATGAGCCCGGTCAACTGGAGGGCGCCTTTGCCTTTCATCTTCAGGGCTTCGACAAAGAGCACTTCCCCGCCGGTCTCCGTCCAGGCGACGCCCGTGGCCACCCCCACCCGGTCGCGCTTCAGGAGCTGGTCCTTGAAGATCTTGGGCGGCCCCAGATAGGACTCGACGTTCTGGGAGGTGATCTTGCTCAGAGTTTTCTTGTCCTCGGCGACTTTCCGAGCCACCTTCCGGCAGACCGAAGCGATTTCCCGCTCCAGGTTCCGAACTCCGGCTTCGCGGGTGTACTGCGAAATAATCGTCCGCACCGCGCCCGGAGTGACCTGAATGGTCTTATCCGAAAGGGCATTTTCCTTGATTTGCTTGGGGACGAGGTGCCGGGCGGCGATCTCCATTTTTTCCTCTTCGGTGTACCCCGGCAGCTGGATGATCTCCATCCGGTCCCGGAACGCGGGCTGGATCGGGTCGAGGAGGTTGGCCGTGGTGATGAACATGACCTTGGACAAATCGAACGGGACCGCCAGGTAGTGGTCCCGGAAGGAGTTGTTCTGTTCCGGGTCGAGGACCTCGAGGAGAGCCGACGACGGATCGCCCCGATAATCGGCGCCGATTTTATCCACTTCGTCCATCATGAAGACGGGGTTGTTGGAGCCGGCCCGGCGAAGGCCCTGGATGATGCGTCCGGGCAGGGCCCCGACGTAGGTCCGCCGGTGGCCGCGGATTTCGGCCTCGTCCCGAACCCCTCCCAGGGAGATCCGGAGGAATTCCCGGCCGAGAGCCCGGGCGATGGATTTCCCGAGAGAAGTTTTACCCACGCCGGGAGGCCCGACGAAACACAGGATCGGGCCCTTGATCTTCTTGGACAGCTTCCGTACGGCCAGGTACTCGATGATCCGTTCTTTGACTTTGTCCAGTCCGTAGTGGTCCGCATCGAGGATCGCTTTGGCTTTCTTGAGGTCGAGGTTGTCGATCGTGCTCTTGGACCAGGGCAAAGCGAACATCCAGTCGAGGTAATTTCGGACGACCGTGGTTTCGGCCGACTCGGGATGCATCTGGGAGAGGCGGCTGATGTTTTTCTCGATCTCCTCCCGAATCTCTTCGCCGACCTTGAGCTTCTTCAACTTGTCCTGGAAGCCCTTGATATCCTCCTGGAGCTCATTGCCCTCGCCGAGCTCCTTCTGGATGGCCTTCATCTGCTGGCGGAGGAAATACTGGCGCTGATGCTTGTCCATTTCGCCCTTGGC
>CAYPKX010000210.1:0-4577 GCA_964411395.1 uncultured Eubacteriales bacterium
CCATGCTCTTGGCTTCCTCGACGGTGATGACGCCGTCCTTGCCGACCTTGTCCATGGCTTCGGCGATGATCTTGCCGATGGACTCGTCGTTGTTGGCCGAGATGGCTCCGACCTGGGCGATCATGTCGCCGGAGACTTCGCGGCTGATCTTCTTCAGCTCGGAGACGACGGTCTCGACGGCCTTGTCGATGCCCTTCTTGATCATGGTCGGATTGGCTCCGGCCGTAACGTACCGCAGGCCTTCGCCGTAGATGGCCTGGGCCAGAACGGTGGCGGTCGTCGTGCCGTCGCCGGCGACGTCCGACGTCTTGGAGGCCACTTCCTTCACGAGCTGGGCGCCCATGTTCTCGTAGGCGTCCTTGATCTCGACTTCCTTGGCCACGGTCACGCCGTCCTTGGTGCTCGTGGGGGAGCCGAACTTCTTATCGATGACGACATTCTTGCCGCGGGGGCCGAGGGTCGCCTTCACCAGGTTGCTCAGGGTGTTGACGCCCTTGAGCATCGACTGCCGGGCGTCGTCGCCCATCAAAATCTGTTTAGCCATGTTGTTTCGCTCCTTGCAGATGGCGCGCCGGATCAGGCGAGGACCGCCAGGATCTCTTCTTCGCGCAGGATGATGTGTTCCACGCCGTCGATGGTCACTTCCGTTCCGGCGTACTTGCCGATGAGGACCTTGTCGCCGACTTTAACCGAAAGGGGAATCACTTTCCCTTCATCGGTCGTCCGCCCTTTGCCGACGGCGATGACCTCGGCTTCCTGGGGCTTTTCCTTGGCCGTATCGGGGATGATGATACTGCCTCTCTTGACCTCTTGTTCTTCGATCCGTTTCAAAAGAACTCGGTCATGCAACGGGGAAATCTTCATAAAAACCTCCTCTGATGGATTAGCATTCTCAATCTACGAGTGCCAATTTAGCACCGGGGAGTCCGCTTGTCAAGGGGAAAATCGGAAATATTTAGCAGACGTGAGTCTTGTTTGCTAAATTTTTTTTATTTTCAGGGATTTAGCTTTATTATGAAGGGTATTTCGATGAATACCGAGGGATTCGGCCATCCGGGATTTGTTTCCCTTGAACTTCCGGAGAGCCGTTTCCAGGTAGATTTTCTGGAATTCCTTGAGTCCGTCCCGGTAACGGACCTCCTTCTCGACCATGTCCTTGATCAGGAGCTCCATCTTCTGGTGGATCGTCATTTCCTCAAATTTTTTGTCCATGGCTCTTCTCGACCTTAAAAACCGATTGATACGCGCTCCGGGCCGCGTCTTTCAGCTCCTGAGGAATCAAGCCGACGGCCGCCTTGGTCAATCCGTAACAGTAGGGCGCCAACTTCGATTCGGAAACCGCCTCCCGGTCGACCGGAAACACCAGGAGGGCGAAAACAAGCGCCCCGCCCAAAAGCATCCCTTCGAGACAGCCGAACACGCCGCCGAGGAAATGGTTGACGACCGCGATCGCTCCCTTCATCAGCTTGGACAGAAGGAAGGAGAGGAGCGCCCCGGCCAAAACGACAGCCAGAAGAATCAGGAGAAAGCCCAGAAAACGGGCGGCGACCGGATTCTTGATCATTCCGGCTAGCAAGTCGGCCGCTTTCTGATAATGGTAAGCGGCCAGGAGGAAGCCGCCGACCGCGGCGACGACGCCGATCAGCTCCCGAACCAGGCCTTTGAGCAGGCCGATGATGACGGTCGCCGCGATGAGAATCGCCAGGACGATGTCCAGCCAACCGATCATGGAGACGGCCTCCTTTTCCGGAGAGCCTCGACCATCTCGTACGTTCCATTCCGGACCGACCCGAAGGCGACATGGGGTTTGACCCGGCCGTGAAAATCGGAGCCGGCGGTGGCCACCAGGTCGAGCCTGCGGGCTTCTTCGGCGAAGAATCGGATCTGGTCGTCATCATGGTACGGCGTAAAGACCTCGAGACCGGCCAGCCCGGCTTCCTTTAAGAAAACAAGGTCTCGCGACGTCGTATGTTGAACATATGCCCCCGGATGCGACAGAACGGCGGCCGCACCGATAAAGGCCGCCTCCCGGATCACATCGAGAAGGAGGACATGTTGTTTGGGGACATAAGCCGGCGCGCCTTCGACGAAATAATCCCGGTAGAAATAAGCCGGAGGGAGCGGCCGGCCGTCGGCGTCATAGTATTTTTTCAGGACCGGGTCGCTTTTCGACTCCGGCTTATCCAGGAGAATCCGGGCGATCGTCACGCCAAGAGGGGCCAGGTCGGGCGAGGCGGCCTTGATTTCTTCCCAGGATATCCCGAGGCCCAGTTCGCCCAGGTTATCGACCCTTTTTCGGGCTTCGGTCCAGCGCAAATCGGCAACCCGGCCGACGATCCGGGCGACCCGGTCGGAAGTCCAATCCAGAAACGGCAGTTGGACATGGAACTCCCGATCATCATACATGGTCGTGACTTCCATATTCGGGATGACCTCGACGCCCTCCCGCTGTCCGGCTTCCAGGACTTCAGGGTACGCCGCAACCGTGTCGTGGTCGGCGATGGCAAAGGCGGCGAACCCCGCCTCCGCCGCCATTCGGGCCAGGTCCGACGGGGCGAAATCGCCGTCGCTCGACCGGTTCGAGTGGATATGAAGATCGACGCAGCCGGTTTTCACAGGTCGTTTTTGCCGCTTAAAAGACGGTAAATTTCCAGGTACTTTTCGGATGTTTTGGCGATGATTTCGTCGGGAAGAACCGGGGGATCGGATTTCTTGTCCCATCCGGTCGTCTCCAGATAGTCGCGGACGAACTGCTTGTCCAACGACGGCTGGCCCTTGCCCGGCGCGTATTCGGAAAGCGGCCAGAACCGCGACGAATCCGGGGTGAAAATCTCGTCGATGAGGATCAGATCCTCGCCGATCAGGCCGAATTCGAACTTCGTATCGGCGATGATGATGCCCTCCGAAAGGGCATGAAGCGAGGCCTTGTTGTAGAGTTCCAGGCTGATTTTCCGGATTTTTTTTGCCAGCGCCGAGCCTACGGATTTTTCCATTTCTTTAAAGGAAATATTCTCATCATGTCCGACCTCGGCCTTGGTCGACGGAGTAAAAATCGGCTCGGGGAAGCGATCGGATTCGCGCAGTCCCGCGGGAAGCTTCATCCCGCCGATCTTGCCGCCCGACTTGTACTCCTTCCAGCCGGAACCGGAGAGATAACCCCGGACGACACATTCGATCGGGACGACCTTGGTCTTCTGGACGAGCATCGACCGCTTGCCCAGAATGTCCCGGAACGGCTGAAGAACCCCGGGGAAGTCGTTCCCTTCGGCCGTGATCAGATGGTTGGGGCAGACGAGCGAAGTGTATTCGAACCAGAACCGCGACAACTGGGTCAGGACCGCGCCCTTGAACGGGATGAGCGAAGGGAGGACGAAGTCGAAAGCCGAAATCCTGTCGGTGGCGACGATCAGGAGCTTGTCTTCGACCTCGAAGACATTCCGCACTTTGCCTTTCTTGAAAAGCGGCAATCCGGGGAGAACGATGTCGGAAGTGGTGTTGGGCATGTCCATTCCTGGCTGTTTGGGATTCCTTAAGCAGCGGACATCATAACCGAAAAAAAACCGGGATTCAACTGGAACGGACCGGAAAAAATCTAGGGAAGAATTCCGATGAACGAGAACATCCGGCGGGAGGGATCGCGGTCGCGGCGCCAGGAAAACGAGTTCGGATCGCAATGGGGGCAGAGGACCTTCGGTGCCGGGACCGACGGCCGAACTCCAGCCGCGGCAAGCTCCCGGGTGTTGGCTTCAAGAAGACCGAAGAAGTATTTTCCCGGCCGGCCGGCGGGAACACAGAGGTCGCCCGGGAAGCCGGCCGCCAGAAATTCCGCCCGGACGTCCTCCCCGACTTCGTAACAAGCGGGCCCGATACACGGTCCGGGCGCGGCAATGATGTCCTCCGGATTCGTTCCGAATACGGATCTCATCGCTTCAACCGTTTTCCGGACGATCCGCAAACGAGTCCCCTTCCATCCGGCGTGCACGGCCGCGGCAACGCGGAGGCGGGCATCGAAAAGGAGGAGGGGCAGGCAATCGGCCGTCTTGATGACCAGGAGGAAGCCGGGGACGGCCGTTATCAGACCGTCTCCGGGGAGGCGCGAATCCTGGATATCTTCAATGATATGAATAATATCCGAATGAATTTGATCGAGCCAAACAGGGCTCAGGCCCCATTCCCGGCAAAAAACCGCCAGCGCCTCCTCGGTAAGGCCACGCCGTCCGAACCCGTGGACAATTCCGGAAACTTGGGACAGGCTGGTATCGGTGAGAAAAAGCATATCCATTGAATCAAGTATATAGGTTCAGGTCGAGCAAGCAAAGAGTCCCGATCTTCCCCTTTTCCCGAATCAACCCCTGGCGTCTCGAGGGATCTCTTCCGAAATACGTCAAGATCCGACCCCCTTGCTTTTATTGCCGACTCGGGTATAATCTTGGCCTTTCTCCAGGGAGGAGGTGAATCCCCTGTGGCCTTCGTAATTATCGATGAAGGCGAACCGATCGAGAGCGCCCTCAAGCGTTTCAAACGGAAAGTGCAGCAAGAAGCGATCATTAAAGAGATCAAGAAGCACTCCGTCTACT
>CAYPKX010000211.1:0-4556 GCA_964411395.1 uncultured Eubacteriales bacterium
CCGACACTGGCCGCCTTCGCTCGGACTGGGTGGCCGGAATCGTCGGAATACGCACTTGGGGAGAGCGGGACCTTACGGCCTCCAGAGAGTCTTATCTGGCCGAGATGACCGCGCAGTTTCTCAAGCTCTGGTCTCCGGACGAAAAGCAGATCTCGTCGTGGCATGCGTCGGCGGCTGCACAGGCCGCCGGCGATTTCGGCCTGACACAACTCCGTTGGGTTCTGGATAGCATCCAAAAGAAACTTCCTCCGCCACAGCCATCGAAAAAGAGGGCACAGACAGAGCCCGACTTCCAGGCTGAATTCAAGAAGCTAAAGGAACTCAAGGATTCAGACGAATACCGAGAAAAGATTCAGGCCCTAATGGAAGAGTCCATGCGGCGCAACGAAGCGTTGCCCGACAGCGGCCGTGCGGCTGCAGACGAATTAGACAGTGCGACCATTCTGGCCTTGCGGAAGATCAGCGCCGCGGACGACCTCTCGGCGCTGCAGAAATGGGCGAAGACCCGGGGCGAGGGATCGACCTGGGCCGCGGCCAGAATACTTAGAAGGTCGCCCCGCGAATACGCCGGTGTCCTCGAGGGATGGATGGCTAAAGCATCGCCCGAGGAGAAGAGCCAAATCCTTTCCAGGATGTTTCGTGGTTGTCCCGAGAGAGCCGTGGAGATCGCCGCCAAGGTGGCGGCAGGCAAGAGTAATGACTTGAGGCTCGCTGCCGCAGAGATCCTCAGCAATGCAGGCCGGGTACCCGGCGGAACAGACCAGCCCGACGCCTTAATCGAGATCGTTCGGGATAGGTCTGCGGACTTGTACGACCGTGCCGAAGCCATCGAGTCCCTCGTTCCCGAAGATAATCCGGAACGGTTCCGGGGGAGAGAGGTCGATGATGCTCTGCTGGCCATCCTTGAAAATGAGGCTTTGAAAGAACCCAACTCGGACTGCCCGCTGGGCCCGGCCGCTCTGGCGCTGGCCAGGAGAAAGCGGATTGACTTGATAGGGGTCCTTAGGCGCGTTCTGCAAACCCAGAAAGTCGGAACAGAAGAGTACGGATCCGTCCTCTCGGCGACTACCTATCTTGTTAGATTGGCCGGAGCGCCGGAGAAAGAAGAATTGGCGAAGGCTCTGGCGGCGAACCTATCACGAACATCGGACTGGTCGATCGCCGAGGCGCTATGGAGCGCCTGGTCTGCGAACCTTGTAAGCCTTCTGCCCGAAATTAGAAAAGTCGCGACCTTGGGGCCTGGCGAAGAAGAATTTAAGGGTGGTAGCGGTCGATGCCACTTGGCCCGGAAAATCGCCGCCCTTTGGAGCGAGGAGGACCCGGCAACGCGCGGGAAACTCCTAATCGCCTTCGGACTCACGGACCGCTCTTTCGTCGACGGGCCGGAGCGAGGGGAACAGATGAGAGAAGAGCTCAGCCAGTTGGCGAGGACTATAACGCCCGACGGACTCACCCAAATTTCGAGTTTCCTGGCTTGGTGCGAGTCAGAAGTCGCCGGGCATAATCCGGAAATGAGCCGCGAGGACGAGAGCAATTTCGTTCGTCTCGTGAGGGAAACCCTCGGTCTTGCCTGACAATAATCAGTAATCGGCCGAATAGGGATGCCAGACAGGGAAGAGGCAGAGAAGGCCATCCTTAGCGATTATCATGGTCGGTTCGTGGCAACTATATATATCCATGCATGTCAATTATCTTTCCGTTCTCAATCACAATCCAAACATCGTGGAAGCCACCAAGACGCCTCCCAATGAATCGTTCATTGTAGTAAAGGATCTTAAGCCCACTTTTGTGGCAAGTATATATTGGATAGCCGAACCATTTTAACAATTCGTGCTCGGTCTTGGGGTCGCGGTTGTTTGGCGCTTCCTCTACTGGCTTCATCGAAAATACCTCGTTGAAGCTTTTTTTGTAGCTGCCCCGCTTGGACCGTGCTAGAAGAATATCATGATGTCCAAACTCCTCGGCGTTGAGGACCACCCGCACGAATTCCGGCTCCATAATGATCTTGAGTATTTCGATTTGCGCTGCTTTTCCGATCGCAAAACCCCACATAGGCTGCTCATCACATAGATTTGTTTCCTTAACGAAGATAATCTTCCCCGGATAAACCTCTGGAGGATCGTTAAGGAAGATAAGATTGTGTTTCACATATACTTTTCGGCCAACAAGTTTCTGCGAGTCCTGGCCAGCCGAGGCTATGCAGGAGATAACCACTAGAAACAACAAAAATAAAACTATTTCCGTCCCTTTGGCACATTTCCTTAGCAGCAGGGAGAGGCCTATACGGGCTCTGCAGGATTCCATTGTCTTCTACTTTGGCCTCAATTTACTCCAACGGTCAGCCCTTTTTCAAGCTAGAGTCCCTGCGTAGTGGTTGTGCAGTAACTAGGTTGAAAATCGCAGAAACCGGTTCAATTTAGCGATACTCTTGAGGACGGTTTCAAAGGGCTCGAAACGTAAGTTCCCTCGGGGAATATGAGGAAAAAAAGAGAGCGCGCCTGGCCCGATTCGAACGGGCGACCTGCGGATTCGAAGTCCGACGCTCTATCCAGCTGAGCTACAGGCGCGCGGTCCAGGTCATTCTAACATAAATCCGCTGCGGACCGGGGGCCGCACTCCCCGGTCCCTTCGGGGGGTTGACAGGCTCATCTATAAATCCTATCATTTCAGTAGGTATTATCGGGGCACGCATGAGCGTACGGATATCGCCGCGTTCGACTCAGGGGCCGGCCGGAGGGCGTTCGCCGCGGAGCTTCCTGGGCAAGGCCCGTAAACGCGGCCTCGTGGCGACCGTCGCGGCGTTCGCCGGCAGCGGCTGGCTCCTCTACGAGATCGTCCACTTCGTCCTCGTGGATCACTACGGCCTCCCCGACCGGCTCAAGGACCTCACCATCGTCACTCTCCTCGGGGCCATGCTCGGCACGATGGCCTGGCGCTGGTTCCGCGCCGAGAAGAAGAAACCCGGGGTCATGAAGTGGGAATACGTTATCGTCCCGCTGATCGCCGTGGCCACGGCGGCCGCCGATATCGGCTTTCTGACCCGTCCCGAGGCCGGCGGGGAAAGTCCCTACGAAGCGGCCTTGAAGGATTCCGGCTGGACGCATTCCATCGCCGTCCTTCCTTTCGTCAACATGAGCGCCGACAAGGACCAGGACTACTTCTGCGACGGGCTGACCGAGGAGATGATCAGCCGCCTCAGCCAGGTCCGCGGCCTCAAGGTCACGGCCCGGACCTCCGCGTTCGCGTTCAAAGGCGACAATCGGGACGTGCGGGAGATCGGGCGCCTTCTCGGCGTCGATCGGGTCCTCGAAGGGAGCGTGCGGAAAGACGCGCGAACAGTCAGGATCACGGCCCAGCTTATCAACGTCGCCGACGGTTTCCACGCCTGGTCCGGCAGCTTCGACCGCGACCTCGACCGGATCTTCAGCCTCCAGGACGACATCGCCCGCTCCGTCGCCGCCGCCCTGCGGATGACCCTGCTCGAGAGCCAGGATCCCCTCGCCCAAACCCGGAGCCTGGAAGCCTACAACGAGTTCCTGCTGGGACAGCACTACTACGTGACGCCCAACAAGGACAACCTCGACCGGGCCATCGGGCATTACCGGAAGGCCGTCGGGCTAGATCCCGACTACGCCCGGGCCTGGGCCGCGCTCGGGGCGGCCATCGCGTTCCAGGCCAACGTCGGCTTCATCCCCACCGCAGACGGCTATCCGGAGGCCGTCAAGGCGGTCGAACGCGCCCTGGAGCTGGACGCCGGCTTGGCGTACGGCCACGTGGTCCGGGGCTGGATCCGGATGACGTTCGATTGGGACTGGCGGGGGGCCGAAGAGTCTTTCGCCCGGGCCGTGCGCCTCGATCCGCCCCGGGGATTTTTCGGCGCGGCCCAGCTCGAACTGGTCCTGGGCCGGTTCGACAGCGCCCTGGCCCTGTCGCGGAAAGCGGCCGATCTCGATTCGCTCAACACGTCGGTCTTGATCAACCTGGCCCTCACCGCCTTCTACGCCGGAAGGCTGGACGAGGCGGTCGAGGTGTTTCGAAAGGTCCACGACCTGGCCCCCGAACGGGGCAATATCCACGCCCTGCTCGCCCAGGTTTATCTCGCCCAATCCCTGCCCGCGGCGGCGCTGGCGGTGCTCGAGGAGGAGAAAGATCCCTTCTTCCGCCTACCCGTCCTGGCCATGATCCATCACGCTCTCGGCGACGGTAAAGGATCCGACGAAGCGCTGGCCCGATTCGTTGAAGACCACGCCCAGGGGGGCGCCTATCAGATCGCCCAGATCCATGCGTTTCGCGGCGAGGCCGACGCCGCTTTCGAATGGCTGGACATCGCCGTGGAGGGGAGGGACGGAGGGCTCTATCTGACGAAGGTCGATCCCTTTCTCCGGGCCCTGAAGCCCGATCCCCGGTACGGCGCGCTGCTGAAAAGGCTCGGGTTGCAGGTTGGCAAGCCCTGAAAGGCGGCGCCCGAGGGACCTATTTCCCGTTCCAGTTCGGCGGCTCGGCGCCGAGCAGGCTGCGGACGAAGAAATCGTACATCTTGCGCTCGCCGTAGGCTC
>CAYPKX010000212.1:0-1911 GCA_964411395.1 uncultured Eubacteriales bacterium
GCCGGAGGCAAGGGAGCCCTTGTCTCCATCCCCGCCGGAGCACAAAAAAATCCGCCCGGCCGCCATGCCTGGGTTTTGAAAATCACCAAACCGGCGGCCGGCCGGACGTGAACGGGCCAAGACCATGCCAAAAACCGAAAACGTGCGGCTGATGGCCGCGCTGGCCTTTCTGGTCGCCGCCCCGATGGCGTTCGGCGCAGAGGCCGAGGCCGGTCCCTGGCTTCAGGGTTGGGCCAAAACGATCGCGGGGGAAACGATGGGTTACCACTCCCCTTACCGCGATATCTCCGACGCCCTGATCGCCCGAGCAACCGACGGGACGATGACTGTCTCCTGGGAGACGGCGCCCGTGCCCGTGGATTTCAAAGCCGACGCGGCCACGTTCATCTGGATGTGCGGTCTGGCGACGCAAAAAGGAGCCCATCGGTTCGAGATGAAAATCGACGGCCGGCCGTTGACGGCCTTCCGGACAGGCAAGGACGCTTCCGAAAAAAACTGGACGCTCCCCGGGCCCGACGGGGCCTCGCTCCGTTTCGAGACGACCTACGTCGATCAGTTCGACGAGCTTTTCGGATTCATGTTCCTCACCCTGCCCAAGTCCGTTCTCGCTCCCGGCCGCCCCGTCCGAATCGACGTCACCGGCGAGAAGGGAGATAGCCGGGATTGGTTCATGATGTTCCCGGCCAAGCTTGACTCCTGGGTTCGCGCTTCGGGCGAGGAAGCCCTCATCCGGGAGAACGGCGGCGCCCGGCAATCGCTTCGTCTCGAAATCAGCCACATCGCCCCGGCCGCCCCGGTGGAAATGAACATCCAGGGAACGACCTTCCGGGAAAAGCTTCTCCTCGGTTACAACCGCCTCCAGCTCCCGGTCGCCGCCGTCTCCTCCCCGGTCGACCTCCCGATCGAAATCAAAATCGGCGGCCGTCCGTCCGCGCGTCTCACCGTCCGCCTGACCCCCGTCGTCCGGCGCGAAATCTGGCTTCTGCCTCATTCCCACAACGACATCGGCTATTCCGACCGCCAGGACATCGTCGAAAAAAATCACTGGGCCTTTTTCGAAAAAGCCATGGAGATCGCCGAACGCACGGCGTCCTACCCCGAGGGGGCGCGGTTCAAATGGAACAGCGAGGTCCTCTGGGCTGTCGACTCCTACCTCCGCGGAGCGTCGCCAGAGAAAAAAACGGCCTTCCTCCGGGCGGTCAAAGCCGGCCGCCTCGGCCTTCAGGGTTTGTACGCCAATGTCCTGACCGGAATCGCCCCGGCCGAGGAGCTCGACCATTTTCTCGATTATGCCCGGGAGTTGTCCCGGGAGGAAGGCCTGCCCATCGATTCGGTGATGATCACCGACATCCCCAGCACGACCTGGAGCCTGGTCCCGATCCTGGCCCAGAATGGGATCAAGTATTTTTCCAGCGGCCCCAATTACATGCCCCACCTCCCCGACGGCGGCGACCGCATCGGCCGGGCGATGCAGGCCTGGGCCGATAAGCCGTTCTATTGGATCAGCCCCTCCGGAAAGGAAAAGATCCTCTTCTGGATGGCCGGACGCGGTTACTCCTGGTTCCACGGTTTGAACATGGGTTCGCTCTCGGCCGACAAATCCAAGCCCGTCCTCGATTACTGCCGGGAACTGACGGAGAAGGATTACCCTTACGACATGGTTCAGGTCCGGTACACGACCGGGGGCGACAACGGGCCCCCGGATCCGAACCTCCCCGACTTCGTCCGCGACTGGAATGAAAAATACGAGTCGCCCCGATTCCGCATCGCCACCGCCTCGGAAATGTTCGTCGAATTCGAAAAACGCCATGGAGCGAAGCTGCCATCCGTTCGGGGCGATTTCTCGGTGTATTGGGAGGACGGAGCGGCGTCCACGGTCCGGGAGCAGGCCGAAAACCGCGAAGTGGCCCG
>CAYPKX010000212.1:1921-4416 GCA_964411395.1 uncultured Eubacteriales bacterium
TTGCTTACGGCCGAAGCCCTGTGGGCCTCAACCGCCCCCGAAAAATTTCCGTATCGGGAATTCGCCGAGGCCTGGCGTTACGTCGTTTTCTGGGACGAGCACACCTGGGGCGCCGCCGACAGCGTCAGCAATCCCGACGGAGAAAACGCCCGCGCCCAGTGGGCCCGCAAAAAGGCCTATGTCCTGGAGGCCGTCCGCCGGGCGGCCGCGCTTTGGGCCGGGGTGTCCGGTCATCACCCGGGATCGGGAGAGCCGGTTGAATCTTTCGACGTCTTCAACCCCACCGGCTTCACCCGGAGGGAAATCGTCTTCGTCCCGAGATCTTGGAGCCGGAGAGGCGATCGCGTCATCGACGAATTCGGCCATCCCGTCCCCTCCCAGCGCCTGAAAGACGGCCTGCTGGCCGTTCAGGCCGGACCGGTCCAACCGTTCGGGGCGATGCGATTCCGGATCGAACCGGGAGACTCGGTTCCGCCGTTTACCGGAAAGGTGTCGGCTCAGCCCCTCGAAAACGATATCCTGAAAGCGACGATCGATGAGAGGACCGGATCGGTCAAGAGCCTGGTCTGGAAAGTCCCCGGCCGTCCCGATCTCGCGGACGGCGCCGGCGGACAGGGACTGAACGAATATCTCTATGTCCCCGGCCGCGACCCGAAAAGCGCCCGGGGCGTCGAATCCGTCGAAATCCTCCCGGGTGAACCCGGGCCCCTGATCGCCTCGGTCGTCGTCGTTTCAAAAGCCCCCGGAGTGCGGGAGCTCCGGCGCGAGTACATCCTCGCCGTCGATTCAGACCGCCTCCAGATCGTTAATATCCTCGATAAAGAGAAGGTCCGCGAAAAGGAGAGCGTCCACTTCGCCTTCCCCTTTCGCGTTCCCGGCGGGCAGCTTCGCCTCGACCTGGGCTGGGCTCAAATCAGGCCGGACGCCGACCAGATCGCCGGCTCCAACCGGGATTTCTTCTGCGTTCAGAACTCGGTCGACATCTCCAACGGGAAATACGGCCTGACCTGGACGACTCTCGACGCACCCCTGATTGAGATCGGCCGCCTGACCGACGAAACGCCCGGACCGGGAGGAACCCGCGTTTGGCGGACCGAAACCGGGATCTCTCAAACGGTCTATTCCTACGCCATGAACAACTACTGGCACACCAATTATAAGGCCGACCAGGAGGGCCCGGCCGTGTTCCGGTTCATCATCCGCCCGCGGGGGGACACGGATACCGTCGGGATGACCCGTTCCGGGATTGCCGCCGACCGGCCGATGATCGCCCTGCCGGCGGCGGCTGCGGCCCCCGCGGTTTCGCCGCTCAACCTCCTGCCGGGCCCGGTTCTGGCCACGGCGATTCGGCCCGCGGCCGACGGAAAATCCGTCCTGGTCCGGCTGTACAATCCAACGGACCGGCCGGCCGAGGCAAGCCTTCGCGGACGGCTTCTTGAAAACGGGAGGGCCTATCGAAGCTCCCCGTTTGCCGAACGGGGCGGGTTGATCCCGGGAGGGCGGCTGACGCTTCAGCCCTTCGAAACGGCCTGGGTCCGGATCGATCCGCGGGACGGAGCTTGAATTTCCGGCGACTTGTCTTTAGAATAAATCCATTCCGCCGGAAAGGAAGGCCGCCATGAAAGACGTCAAGGAAATCCTCGCCGCCAAGGGCAGCGACATCTGGTCGATCTCGCCGAAAGCCATGGTCTTCGACGCCCTCAAGCTCATGGCCGAGAAGAAAATCGGGGCTTTGATGGTCATGAACGAAAAGAGCAAGGTCGAAGGCATTCTGACCGAGCGGGATTATGCCCGGAAAGTCATGCTCTTCGGTAAATCCTCCAAAGAAACATCGGTTTCCGAAATCATGACTCCCGCCGGGCAGATGTTCACCGTCAGCCCGGCCAACACCGTCGAAGAGTGCATGGTTCTCATGACGGCCAAACACATCCGGCACCTGCCGGTCTGCGACGGCGGAAAATTTACCGGACTGGTTTCGATCGGCGACGTCGTCAAGGCGATCATCTCGGAAAAGGACGCTCTGATCGAACAGCTGTCGAATTATATCGGCGGCAAGTACATGTAAGACCGGAGGCGGCCGGCTCCGCTTCCTCCCGCCGCCTCCCGTTTTCTCTTCCTCTTGAAACGCCGGCCGTTTCTGTATTAATTTTACCCGCGGATTCCCACCGGAACGCCCGACAAAGGAACGACCGGCCATGATCATCGTATTCGTCCTTTATTTCGTCCTCACGTTCGGACTCGGATTATGGGAGGCCCGGAAAACAAAATCCCAGGCCGATTTCGTCCTCGGCGGCAAGAAACTCCCGGGTTGGATGCTGGCTCTGTCCGAACGGGCCACGGGAGAATCGGCCTGGCTGCTCCTGGGCCTGACCGGATTCATCTACGCCACGGGACTGTCGGGCCTCTGGACCGGAGTCGGCTGTCTCGTCGGGATTTCGGCGGCCTGGATCATTCTCGCCCGAAAATTCCGTTCGGAAGCCGAAACCTATCAAGCC
>CAYPKX010000213.1:0-4384 GCA_964411395.1 uncultured Eubacteriales bacterium
AAACGGTGGTCCAGCCATTCCGGAGAACAGCTGAACGGGCCATCGAAACCGGTGTTGAACCGCGTCAGGATCAGATGCTTGAAGTTCATTCCCGGCCCATCAGCCAGTTCATAAGAGAAGCGGTGCTTTTGCGGGAGTCGGCGGCGTCGCTTTTCCGAAGGCCGGAGCGGGCCGCGACCTCGGCTTTGACGGCGGGGCCGAATCTTTTAAGCCGGGACCAGAGGCAGTGAGGATAATGGAAGAGGACCAGCGGGGAGCGCGGGGAGAGCTCGTAGAGGCCGGCGACCTTTTTCCAGGAAGGGAAGGCCTTGTGAAAGACCAGGGAAAATTTGGTCAGAAATCCTTTGCGGCCGAAGAAGAGGAGGACTTTCGGGTTCGTTTCCGCGCCGGCGGCGCGGTCGCTGTCCTCGCGAAGAATCGCGGCGCGGGCGGACTCGAGGCGAGGATCGTCGACGGAAGCGTCGGAGGGACGGAGCGAGGAAAAAACATCGTCGGGGACGTCGCCCGAAGAGCCGAGGAGCGAGCGGTAAAGCTCCAGGAACATCCAGACGGGCTTGGCCGCATGAACGGCTCGGGTTTGGGCGACGAGCGCGTCCCAGCCGACCGGGAGCCGGGCGAGGATTTCGCGCGTGTCGACAAGAGCGCGCAGGCCCATGCTGAAGGAATGGAGGGCGGCATGGATTCCCTGATAGATGATCAGATCCTCGGGCGAAAGGGCAAAAGCGTCGACTCCGGCGATGCGCGCGGGAACGGCGGCCGCCCAGAGCGTTTCCGGAGGCAGATAGAAGGGATAGTCGGCGTCCACCGGCTCGTGATGCACTTCGAGGAGGAGGCGGCCGGCCTTGCTGTGGTTGTAGTGGAATTCGTTGGTGTCGGCCAGGGCTTCGACCCGTTTTTCCCAGGAGTAGAAACCGATCCTGCGGAGGGCCTCATCCGCTTTCGGGAGGTCGGCCGATTTCACCAGGATGTCGAGGTCGCACATCGTCCGGAGAGCGATGTTGCCGTAGACGGCTTCGGCCAGGTAGGCGCCCTTGAGGACGATGACCGGGACGCCGGCGGAAGAGAGGGCGCGGAGGGCTTGGCCGAGATAATGGAAACGCTGGAGGTTGGCCGTCAGGTTTTGCAGATAAGCGCGGCGGAGATTTTCGAGAATGGACGCGGGAGGGGCGACGGGCGAGAGGCGCAAGGAATCGACGGGAAGCGGGGTGGCGGCCGCGGCCGGAGCCGGGGAGGATGAGCGGAAAGAAAGGGAATTTGGGGCTTCGGCAAGGGATGGGACACCGGGACGCAAAATATGAAAAAGATACGGCCCGAGGCCGTGGCGGGAAGCTTCTTTCACGACCGCGGCCCATTCTTCGACGGAATTCGGGAGTTGAGTAACCTGGCCCCGAATTGCCTGGCGGAGGAGGGAAAGGAGCGTTTCCTGGGAACGGTTCATCGGCCGGATTTTACCACATTCGGATATTGAGAACTGCGCCGCGCCGTTTAAATATATCTTGCGTTTTACATATTTGTCTTGTATATTTCGGTAAAGGATGTCATTTTATGGATACGTCAGTCACGCAACGCGGCCAAACCGTGATCCCGGCCAAAATCCGCAAGCGTTACCGGATTGAAGAAGGAGCGCGTCTCGTCTGGCTGGACGATGGGAAATCGATCAAAGTGGTGCCCATAACCGATGATCCGATCAAAGCCCTGAGAGGGCGGGGAAAAGGAAAAAAGCTGGTCTCGCGTCTGTTGGACGAGAGAAAACGGGATCGGGAGCGCGGAGAGCATGAGGGCCGCCGGGAGTAAGCGAACCGGCGAACAAAAGCGGAAGGCGCCCGAGACCGCGACCCCGCCAATCGTGCTCGACACCTCGGCGCTCCTGGCCTTTATCGAAGACGAAGCCGGCGCCGACCGGGTCGAAGAGGCCTTGAAGCACGAGAAAATCCTGCTCCCGTGGCCCGTCCTCCTCGAAGTCCATTACATCTCGCTTCAAGAAGAGGGCGCGGCCGAGGCTGATAAGCGCTATGCGCTGATCAAACAGCTGAAGGCTGAATTCCTCTGGGACATGGACGAGGCGGACATGCTGACGGCCGCCGGCCTCAAAGCGCAATACCGGGTTTCGTTGGCGGATTCACTCATCGCGGCCTTTGCTTTGCGGTACGAGGCGGTGTTGATGCATAAGGATCCCGAATACGAAGCCCTGGAGGGAGTCCTTCGCCAGGAAGCCCTGCCCTATAAAACAGCGCGGGATTGACCGACTCCCGAAGAACCGGGGCCCTTCAGGGGAGGCGGCGTGAGTCCATTCCCCCGTTTTTCGCCGCGCCGTCTTCATGAAACGGAGAATCTGTCGGTCCGGTTCGTTTTTTTCGCACCGCCCCGAATTCCCCGAATTCCCGGAATTGACTGGCAGAGAAGTTCGAGGAGCGCGGCCTGGGGACGATTCATCGGCCGGATTTTTCCACATTGGGATATTGGAACAACGCCCCTTGCCCCGGAGGAGCGGCCAACCGGATTCGGACTTATTTGACGAGCGGGTGACGGTCGCCTCGTTTGAGATCGGCGGCGGCGTGGCGGATGTCGTGGACGATCTCGACTCCGGCCCGGTTGTCTTCAAGGCTGAAGCCGCGGCCGGCGATCGCTTCTTCATAAAGCCGGGTATGGAGGTCTGAGAAACCCTCCGCATATTCCAGCGGCTCGCCGTCGATTGTGATCTTGCGGAAGGCGCGGCCGGCATTGCGGCAATCGTCGGGAAGGTCGGCATACCGGAGCGAGAGATACCAACGAACCCGGGCCCGGTGAAGTTCGAGATAACCGGCGGCCCGGTCCGGTTCCTTGAGATGGGCGATGTTGCCGCCGGCGGCCGGAGGGCCGAAAATCCAGGCCAGCGCGTCGAAGAAATGAATCCCGATATTGGTCGCGATCCCGCCCGATTTGGCCTCGTCCCCTTTCCAGGAGTAGTGATACCAGCGGCCGCGGGGCGTGATGTTGGTCAGCTCGATGTCGTGGATCCGGCCGGACGAGTCGGCCTCGATCCGGTCCTTGAGCGCCTTCCAGACGGGGTGAAGGCGCATCTGGAGGACGGTGAAAACGCGGCGGCCGCATTCTTTCTCGATGGATTGGAGGGCGTCGATATTCCAGGGATTGAGGACGACCGGCTTTTCGCAGATCGCGCAGGCGCCGACCCGGAGAGCGAAGCGGATATGGGCGTCGTGGAGATAATTGGGCGAGGCGATGCTGAGGCAATCGACGGCTTCGGCGGGCGATTCGCGCCGAAGCTTCTCGAGGAAGCGGTCGAAGCGCTCAAACTCGGTGAAAAACGAGGCTTCGGGGAAGTACGAATCGAGGACGCCGACCGAATCGGACTTGTCCAGGGCGGCGACGAGGACACTCCCGGTATCCTTGATCGCTTTCAAGTGGCGGGGAGCGACGAAACCGGCGGCGCCGATCAGGCCGAACCGGCTGAGAATCGGGGACGGCGAGTCGTGATCTTGATTTAAGGCCTGGCTTGACCGGCCGGCGGGGTGCGTGGAATGCGTTTCCTTCATGGGGCCCTCTCGATATCTCCCTTGCGTTCAACGGCATCATAGCGGAAATTACGGACGGCCTCAACTCTTGGGAAATCCGTATTTTCTTGACACCCTTCTCCGGCCGCGTCCCGGCTTCCCCATATTCATACGAGAGAAACCCCGGTTCGGCTCGTTTCCGATTCGGACCTATTTCTTACGGTTGGCGCGGCAGAAGTCCATCATCGCATCCAGCGCCTTCTGGACGGCGGCGGGCGTTCCGTCCTGGCGGACGAAGGCCTCGACGAATTCGACCAGGTCCGGGGCGGCCGGACGCTTTCCGTATTCATGGAAAACATTGACGATGCCGGCGTCGAGGCCGCGAGCCATGGCCAGGGCCAGGTAGGCCCGGGAGACGCCGGTCCGCCGGCCGGGAAGGTCGCGGACAGAGTTGGTCACGCCGAGGGACAGGTGAACGCCCGAGAAAGCCGGGTCGTTTTTAATCCGCCGGATGGTTTCGAAAGCCCGGTAAGTGAATCCGGGCTTTTCCGCGTCCATCGGGACATCGATCGAGAGGGGAAAGACGGTCGAGTCGAAAAAGATATCCGAGGGAGCGAAGCCGAACCGGCCGGTCGCGGCCCGGAAGATATCCCGAGCCAGGCCGAGAAGCTCGTCCACGCCGTAAGCTCCGTCGCGGCCGGCGGTTTTCTCGTCGACGAGCAGGCCGATGAACTTGAACGGGAATTTTGCCCGAAGCGGAAGGAGCCGCTCCATCGTGTAGGTTTTGACGGAATTGAGAAGCGGGACGGCCAAAGACGGGGCCGGGGCGGGCGCGCCGCCGGGCATGTTGTTTGCCGCGCCCGTCGACGGGCTTCCTGCCGCACCGCTCGGTT
>CAYPKX010000214.1:0-4357 GCA_964411395.1 uncultured Eubacteriales bacterium
ATCGCGGCCGCTTCCCGGACAAGAGGTTGGCGCCAAACATCAGCCGAGACGAGGACGCTCCCGATGTGGTCGACGCCCAGATCGAGGCAGCGCTCCGCCTCTTCCGGTGTCTGGATTTCATAGATTTGGACGATCATGGGATTTCCGGCACCAGACTATACGTATCCGCTCGCTCCGGGTCAATCCCATCATTTGTCTTTTCCGGCCGACTGCGGTAGAAATAATCTTTCGTTCGATCCATGCACCGGAGGCCCTTAATGAAATTTGCACGCTTCGCGTTACCGGTTATTCTTCTTGCGGCCGTCATCCTGGCCGGTCCCGGCCATGCCCAGATGACGTCCTGGCACCAGTGGACGTTTCTGCCGTCAGCCCAGATGGATGAAATCATCGGCGAAGTCTCGGGGGAGGCCGCCTTTAACCACATCCTGACGATGAGCGGCTACCCGCGCGACCGTAAAGCGGATGAATATGCCGGGACGTTCTGGGAAGCCCGGTATGTCCTGGACCGGCTCAAGGAATACGGCCTGGCCGATGCGGAGATCGTCCGGTTTCCCGGGGGAGAAACCTGGGACGGCGTCAAAGGCGAGCTCTGGGAAGTGAGCCCGGGCCGGGAAAAGATCGCGTCTTACCGGGACCTGACGGCGATGCTCGCCTCGGGAAGCGCGCCCGCCGACGTGACTGCCGACCTGGTCTGGGTCGGGGACGGAACGGCCAAGGATTTCGAGGGGCTCGACGTCACCGGAAAAATCGTCGTCACATCGGGTTCAGCCGCGGCCGTCCATGCCCTGGCTTGCGGGTCCAAAGGCGCCGTCGGCGTCGTTTCATTCGCCTCGCAGCGTCCGCTCTTCGACCCGCTTCAGATTCCCTTCAGCGGCATCGGCGGCCGCCGGGGCGGAGCGGCGGCGGAGACCAAGTTCGCCTTTTATCTGCCGCCCCGAGAGGGATACCTCCTCCGCGACCGCCTGAAACGAGGGGAAAAGATCAAGGTCCGGGCCGTGGTCGAATCGACCCGGGTCAAAGCCGAGCTTCAGGACATCGTCGCCTCGATTCCGGGGACCGATCCCAAAGCCCAGGAAGTGATCGTCACGGCCCACATTTTCGAGGGGTATACGATGTTCGGAGCCAACGACAATACTTCGGGCTGCGCGGCCATCCTCGAGGCGGCCCGGGCGCTTCACCTGCTGATTGACGAAGGCCGGATTCCCCAACCGAAGCGGACGATCCGGTTCCTCTGGGCCCCGGAATTCTCCGGAACGATTCCTTACATCAACGCCAACCGGGAGCAGATGGCGAGGACTCTCTGCGACATCAATCTGGACATGGTCGGCGTCCACTTGTCCAAGAGCATGGCTTTTTTCTGTTTCATGCGTTCTTCCTACGGCAATCCCCACTACGTCAACGACGTCGTCGAAAACTATTTCCGGTATGTCGGCGAGTCCACCCGGGATTATGTCACCAACGGCATGGGCAGCGGGATCAGCCGCCGGATCGTCGCCCCGTCGGGGAGCGAGGAGCCGATGGCGTATTACGTCGGAACCGATTTCGGTGCCTCCGACCATGCCGCCTTCAATGACTGGTCCGTCGGCGTTCCGGGCCTTGTCCTCAACACCTGGCCTGACCAGTGGTACCACACGAGCGGCGACCGGCCGGACAAGATCGACCCGACCCAGATGAAGCGGGCGACGATCATTACCGCGGCTTCTGCTTACACGATCGCCTCGGCCGACGACCGGATGGCCGGGCAGATCGCGGCCGAAATCGTCAGCAACGCCTCTTCCCGCATCGGCCATCAGCTGGCCAGGGGTTTGGACGAAATCAAAACCGCTTCGGCCGATTCGTTTCCGGCCGCGGTAAAAAAAGCCCGGGGCTATATCGAGGCGGCCGCCGTCAACGAGCGGGCCACCCTGGATTCCGTTCGCCAGCTGGTTTCCGACCCGGTGAAATTCAGACCTTATCTTGAAAGCCTGAAAGCGGCCGTCGCGTCCCAGGAACAGGGGGCCTTGCAGACCTTCGACGAAAACGTCCGGTGGACGGCCGGCCTCCTCGGCGTCGCCGCAATCTCCGCCAAACCGACGGACCTTGAGTCGCGGGCGGCGAAAATCATCCCCAAACCGTTCCTGGATAAAATCCGGGGCGGCGGGTATGGTGGCTACCAGGCGGCTGTCCAGGACGCCGTGAAATCTTCGGGGGCCGAGGCGCAGAGCCTCCGCCGCATCCCGACCGATGAAATCCAGCTGCTCTGCGACGGCCGGAACTCCGCCCTGATGATCAAAAAGATGCTTGACGTGCAGAACCGCCAGGAAACGCCACTGGAAGCCGTCCTCCAATACTTGGAGGTGTTGAAAAAGTCCGGTCTGGTCGACTATAAGTAGTCCTGGATGAATCGCCGGGCGGAACCGCTTTCGAAAGCGGCGGTTCCAAGGAATTCCGTTTTCCGCTGTCTAACAGGGTGAATGCAGGCATGGAGAATCTGCCGGAAGACGTCCTGATCGCCCGAGCCCGCGAGGGCGCAAGCGATGCCTTTATGGAACTTGCCCGGCGTCTCCAGCCCAGGGTGTATGCCGTGATTTACGGGATGGCGAGAAACCGGGAAGATGCGGCCGACCTGACTCAGGAGACATTCCTGGCGGCGTTTCGGACGCTTCGCGATTTTCACGGGGAGTCGGGGGTTTACACCTGGATCTACCGAATCGCGGTCAACCGGACTTTGAATTTTTTAAAGAAAAAGGGCCGGGAGAAAAATCGCGGGGAATTCGACGAATCAAAGCCGGGTATCGTCGAGGATGGACGGGCCGCCGGGTCGCCCGAGGGGGGATCCCTCAAGAAAGAGCTCGGCCGGCGTCTGGAGGAGGCGATCGACGGGTTGCGACCGGCTTACCGTACGGCCTTCAATCTGGTCGCCGTCCAGGGGATGTCCCATGGCGAAGCGGCTGAAGTGCTGGGTTGTTCGGAGAATACGGTTTCCTGGCGGATGCATAAAGCCCGGAAAATGCTTCAATCCCGGTTGAAACCGTATCTTCATGAGGGAGACGATGAGACATAAAACCGCGAAGCGGTGGCTTTCGGACGAATGGGGCGGATCCCTTTCGGCCGGCCGCCGGGAGAGGCTGGAAACCCATCTGGCCTCGTGTCCGAAGTGCCGTGAAATCCGCCAGGATTGGGATCGAATTCAAAAGGGTTCGGCCCTCGTTCTTCCGTCTGAAAAAGACGCTTATTGGTCCGACGGACTGGCCCGGCTTCGGGCCTCTCTGGATAAGTCCGGCCGTATCCCGTCCGGAGGCGAAAAATCCGTCCGTCCCGTTCCCGGATTTTTCCCTTGGCGAACTTGGGCCTGGGGAGCCGGGGGAGCGGGTCTTGCCGCCGCAGGGGCCCTGCTCCTGATCCTTCTTTCCCCGGCCGGGCCGCTCGAGGATGCTTACGCTTTATCCTTCGGGGATCACCGGGCCTTTCTCGAAGAGGGTCTGGCTTCCGACGAAGCCGTCCTTTCGGAATTCAATGAATCGCTGCGGTCCGGCCTGGCTGAAAACCTCGAAGCTGTCCCTGGGGATGTCGTCAACTTGACGGCCGATCTGATCCTCACGCTGGAGAGCTTTTCCGACGAGGATATCCAAATCTTTCTGAACGAAATCGCCCTGGAAACGGGAGTGGGGGAGAAATAGCATGAAAACGAAAAACGGGATCGCGGTCTTGGCCGCGGTGTTTCTGGCGGTCGGAGCGCTCGGCGCCCAGGACCAGATGGCGGCCATGCGCCAGCGGATGCGGGACAACATCGGGAATCTTCGGTTGATCCGAATGACCCAGGCTCTGAACCTGACCGAGGACCAGACGACGCGAATCTATCCGATTTTCAACCGGGTGGAGAGGGAGAAGCTCGACTTGCAGCGCGACCTGGCCCGGCAGATTCAGGAGCTCCGGCGTCTTCTCCGGGATGTCCCTCAATCCGAGGCGGCTCCGGCCCCGGATCGGCTCGGCCGTCTGTCGGAATTGGCTCGCGGGATCGGCGAAAGACGGAGAGCGATCCGGGCCAAGGACGATGACCTGGACGCCTTTCTGGAAAAAGAGCTGGATCCTCTCCAACAGGCCAGGTATGTCCTCTTTCAAATCGAATTCAACCAGGGCCTCGGCGATGTCATCGACCGGGTTCGGGGACGCCGGGCGACCCTTCCGGCGCCGATTAAAAAATAAGAATTACTCGTTCCTCAGGGTGACGACCGGATTGGCCCTGGCCGCCCGAAAGGCCTGAAGATTGACCGTAAGGGCGACGAGTCCCATGATCACGACGGTCCCGGCCAGAAAGACCCGAAGGCTCGGGGAGATGCGGTAAGGATAGGGGGCCAGGATTTTTCTGACGGCCAGA
>CAYPKX010000215.1:0-4351 GCA_964411395.1 uncultured Eubacteriales bacterium
CGCGCCGGGGGACCGCGAAGAGGTTTTCCGCTGTTACCAGGACTTCATCAAGGCTTTCCCGGAAAGCGCCTACCTGGACGACGCCAAGTCGAACATGATCCATCTGGCCGAGCGCCTGGCCGACCGCGGCCGGAAGGAATACCGGGCGATCATCGAAGCCTATGAAAAAGGCGAGAGCGAGGACATCCAGATCACGTCTCTCTACGCCCTCGGAAGGATGAAGGGAGACGCCGGGGTGGACGCGCTTCTCGACTTGTACGACCGCAACGCCGATACGGAGCTTCGAGCCAAAATCATCTATGTCTTCGGCCACACCGAAGACGCGAAAAGCCTGGCCAAGCTGACGGCGATCGCCCTCAAAGACACGAGCGAAATTCTCCGTAAGAAAGCCGTGAACGCGCTGGGCGAGCGGGGCGGGCCGGAAGCCGCCCGGGTCCTTGTTTCGATCCTCGAATCCGGCCAACCGGCCCCGATCCGCCGGGCCGCCATCTCCGCCCTTCGCGACTTGGAGGAAACCGGCATCGCCGCCGCCCTCACCCGGATCGCGGTCAACGAAACCGACGCCGGGCTGGCGGCCGAAGCGGCCGAGTCGATTTCGGACATGGAGGAGCTGGCGGCGGCCGAAAAAACGGCCGCCATCCGGAAAATCCTCAAGGAAGCCAGGACCGAGGAAGCCAAGTCCATCGCCCTCTCGATGCTCGCCGGATCGGACATCCCCGAGGCCGTCGCCCTTCTCAAGGAAACCGCCCTTGGACCTGGAGGGGCCGAGCTCCGCGAACGGGCCATCAGCGCCTTTGAGGAGAGCAAGGATCCCAAGGCCCCGGCCGCGTTGAAGGAGATCTTCGGAGCGATCCGGGACAAGGACGCGAAACGCCAGGTTCTTTCCATCTTCGCCCAGCGGGGCGGGAGCGAAGCCCTGGCCTTCCTGGTCGACACGGCCCTGGCCAACGCCGATGAGGAACTGGCCGCGGACGCGGCCCGGGCCGTCTCGGAAACGGGAAAAGACGCCGACGCCCAAAGATACGCCCTTCTCGACATCCTCCGAAAAAGCACGCGGATCGAAGTCAAGCGATCGGCGATTTCCGGCTTGCTCGATGAAACGACTCCGGAGAACATCAAGGCGATCGGCCAATACCTGGCCACCGAAACCGACCCCGAGCTCCGTCATGAGGTCTGCGAGTCGCTGGGCGAAAGCGAAAGCGACGACGCCGTCCCCATCCTGCTCCAAGTCGCCAAGAACGATCCGAACATCGAGACGCGCCGGGCGGCGACCCGGGCCCTCGGGGAAATCGCTTCCCCGAAAGCCCAAAGCGCTTTGATGGAGCTTTTAAAGAAGAAAAGCGAAATCGAGAAGTGAGGCAGCGACCATGAAAGCGCGGCAAACGCTGTTTTGGGCGGGAAGCCTTCTCGCCTTGATCCTGGGCTTGCGGGGAACAACGGCGGCCGGATCGACCGCTTCCCAAGCCGGCCCGGCCAAACCGGCCGTCATCCGCTGTCCCGAGGGGACGGGCACCCTGGCCCGCCGCTGGGAATGGGCCCGGCAGGTCGCCGGCCGGGAAAAGCTCGCGTCCGGGTACTGGATCGGATATTCCATCGAAAAGCTGATGGAGGAAAACGCCTTCATCGGCGGCTTTCTCGGAAACGGCTCGGGCGAGTTTTCGCTGGCCGCCCTTCTCCGCGGGGAAACGTCGCTTTCGCCGTCTCGGATCCGGAATGTCAGTCACTTTTTCGGAGGGCGCGGCTTCCGGAACGGAGAAAACGACCGTCTGGTCAAATGGGTGAAAAAACGAGTCGGCATCCTGTACCGGTTCGGAAAAAGCGGCGAAGCCCTTCCCGAAACCGTCGGGGCGGTGGACGAGCGCTGGCCGGTCGCCTTCGAGGGAAAGACGCTGATCTGGCTCGGCCCGGCGACCGAAGATGAAAGCCTGGGGATCCTGGCCCGATTGTACGACCAACCGGCCGTCGGAAAACCGGCCGTGAGGATCGTCGCCACGGCCGGGATTCACGAGGCCTCGCCCTCCGTCCTGGACTTCCTCGAGCGGGTGGCTAAAAGCCGCGCCGCCGAAACCGTCCGAATCGAGGCCGTCTCCAGTCTGGGCGGCTATCGGGATGAGCGTGCGCTTCGAGCCCTTCTTCCCCTGGCCAAAGCCGATTCTTCCCTGAGCGTCCGGAAGGAGGCCCTGTCCGCGTTGGGAGACATCGGCCTCCCCGAGGCGATCAACGCTCTCATCGAAGTGGCCCGCTCGAACGGGCCGGCCGATGTCCGGGAAGAAGCGATTCAAGCCTTGGCCGAAAATCCGTCGGAGAAAGTGATCGCCGTTCTGGATCGGATCATTACCTCCGATCCGGTCCCGGACATTCAGGAGGAGGCCGTCCAAGCCCTGTCCGAGATCGAGGATGGGACGGGACTCCCTCTGCTCATCAAAGTCGCCAGGACGCACGCAGCCGTCGAAATCCGCAAATCGGCCATCGAGGCCCTGGGCGAGAGCTCCGATCCCCGAGCCCTGGCCGCGCTGATCGAACTGGCGAAAAAAAAGGGGACGGGTTTTTGACCCGTCCCCGGTCAAATCGCGAGGCGCGCTACTTTTTCTTCTTGTCGATCTCGTCCTGAATTTTTTTCAGCTGGGTCTTGTAGTACTCGACGTTCAGCCCCGAATTCGCGCTGAATTCGACGGCCTTCTCCATGGCCGCCTTGGCCTCTTCGAGCCGGCCCATGGCTTGGAAGACGGCGGCCCGGGCGCTCCAATGGAAGGGCATGTTCAGGACCTGGGCTTCCTTGAGCGAAAGCGCCCGGTCGGAAGCCGCTAAAGCGCTTTCCAGGTTGGACTTTCTCTCGGCCCAGAACCGGGCGTAATTCGACAGCGTCGTGGGAACGTCCCACTGCGTCTTGATGTATTCCGGGCCGTAGAAGTCCATGAGCCGCTCGGGTTTGCCGGCCAGGGCGAAATACCGAGCCGCGTTCTGAATCGCGTAGCTGCTCAAGGTGTCGGGGGATCCCAGGGCCTTTTTCAGCGACGTTTCGAGCGCTTCCAGGGCGCTTTCCATATTCTGTTTGTTCCGGATCCAGAAGCCGGCGTATTGGGTGAGGTCCATGGCCTCGGCCTTGGCGCCTTTCAGATACTCGGGTCCGAAGATTTCGAGCGCTTTGGCCTCGTTCTTTCCCTGCATGTAGTATTGGGCCAGGACCATCCGGCCATAATAGCCCGCCGGGTCCATTTGGATCGCCAGGAGAATCTTTTTCTCCGCGTCCTCGAGGTTGGTTTTTTGTTCGATCCAGAAGGCCCCGTACTGGACCAGATTGCCGACCGTACTGGAGACAAGGCTGTCGGCATATTCCGACCCATAGGCCGCTTCGGCCCGGCTCAAATCGCCTTTCTTGGCGTAAAGCTCGGCCTTGGTATTGACGTAATACGAGGTCGGAAAGGCGCTGATCTGCTCGATGGCCTCGATCGCCTTGTCCAGGTCGGCGTTCTCCTCGTAGACCGCAGCCTGGGCGTAGTCGAAGCGGAACCAGGGATCGTCGGGATATTCGGCAAATACCTTGGCGAAGAATTTTTCCGTCGCTTCCTTGGAAACCCGTCCCGGCGAATAATGGATGACGAGGGCTGAGTAGGCCTCTTTCTTCATGGGCGAGGCCGGGTACTTTTCGATGAACTTCTCGAGCGGCCCCCCTTCGCGGCGGGGAAAACCCTGACCGTAACAAATCGCCCGGCCCAGCTTGAACTCAGCCATTTCCGCGCAGGTAACGGGCTTCTTCTTGTACTCCGTCATCCCCTGCTTTCCCTCCGGATCGAGGGAGATGATCTCCTTCCAGATTTCGACGGCTTTTTCGAATTTGGACCGGTCATACTGCTTATCGGCGAGCTTGGTCAGGAGGAGAACGTCCTTCGGCCCGGCCGCATAACGGTCAGACAAGGCTTTGAACGTTTCTTCACCGCGACGAACCTTGAGGATCTTTTCATGAAACGGACCGGGGGGAGCACTGTAGCCGTAAATCCAATCGACTTCATTGCCGTCGCCGTCGAGAAAAAGAAGGAACGGCGTCCCGCTGACGCCGTACCGGCGAAAAACCTCCTCGCCGGTCTTGTCCCCCCGGCTGGCCCGGTAGAGGACGAAGTTTTCCTCGAGGTATTTCGCAAACTCAGGCTTGCTGTAATACTGCTGACCCAGCAGTTTGCAGCTTCCTCAGCCGCTCGAGGCGAAGAAATCCAGGAGGAGGAGCTTCCCCTGGGACTTGGCTTTGGCCAGAGCCTCATCGACCGAACCCGTGAGCCAGGTCTGGGCGGAAACCATGGCCGGGAGAAGCAGGACGCAGACGAGAGCGAAAGCTTTTTTCATGTTGTTCCCCTTA
>CAYPKX010000216.1:0-4324 GCA_964411395.1 uncultured Eubacteriales bacterium
CCGTTGAGAAAGGTCACCAGGGAAGCGACCGTTTCCGCCCCTTGGGTATGCGAGACATCGAAGCCGTCGATCCGGACCGGAAGAGCCGCGATCCCAAGCCGGGCTTTCAAATCTTCGACGGCGGCTTGGCCGCCGAGGCGCGGACGAAGGAGAATCTCGGCGTTCTTGATTGCCCAATCGATGAGCTTTTTTTTACGCCCTGCTTTCGGCACGAAAAGGCGAACGGCCCGCCCGGAAACGCTTTTCCACGCCGCTCGGAGATCGGCTGCTCCGGAAGGAAGGACGGGGACGAGGGCCAGATCGGGGAGAGGCCGGCTCTTATAGAATTCGGCCAGGAATCCGCCGAGCGTGTCCGCCGGGCTTCGGCCCACATCCTCTTCGAGGAGGAATTGACGCGATTCGCGAACCTTCCCTCCCCGCATATGGAAAACATGGACGGCCCGGAGTCCGGCGGAAACGGCCAGGCCGACAATGTCGAGGTTTTCCGCTCCGACCGAGATGGCTTTCGGGCGGGTTCGAATCTGCTCGATGGTTTGGAGAAGATCGCGGCAACGGGCGGCGTCCTCGTACCGTTCCGCGGCGGCGGCCTCGGCCATCCGTCGCCGGAGAGACGCCGCCAGCTCGCCGGTTCGGCCTTCGAGGAACAGAACGGCGTCCCGGACCGAGGCCCGGTAATCCTCCTCCGAGATCCGGCTGAGGCAGGGGGCGGAACAATTTCCCATCTCGAATTCAAGGCAGGGGCGTTTGCGGCCGCGGAAGATCGTGTCTTCACAGGTCCGGAGACGGAAGGCCTTCGCCAGAAGCTGGATTGTCTTTCGGGCGTCCCGGGCCGGGCTGAAGGGGCCGAAATAGCGGGCCCCGTCGGCGGCGACTTTACGAACCAGGTGAACGGCCGGGACGGGATTCTGCACCGTCAAGCGGAGGAAGGGGAAGCTCTTGTCATCCTTGAGACGGAGGTTGAATTTCGGCTGAACATGCTGGACGAAGTTGTTTTCGAGAAAGAGCGCTTCCCGTTCCGACCCGGTCAGCAGAAAATCGATCCGGTCGGTCTCGGCCAGGATGTTGTGGACCTTCGGGTCGTCGGTCGGCTGAAAATAGGATTTCACCCTGTCCCGGAGCGATCGGGCCTTGCCGATGTAGACCGTCTCGCCGGCGGCATTCTTGAAAAAATAGATGCCCGGCCGGTCGGGCAGGGCGGCGGCGGCGTCTTTCTGCGGATGGGCCATGGGCTTCCGATCAGAGCTCCCATTCCAGTTTTTTCAAGCGGGCGATCTCATCGCGCAGCCGGGCTGCTTTTTCGAAATCCAGGCCGCGGGCCGCGGCCTTCATGGCTCGATCCAGCTCGTCGATTTTCTTTTTCCGTTTTTGGGGAGAAAGATAGACGGCCCGATCTTCGGCGATCCGGGTGTAGTCGAAATAATCGCCGTCGGCCGCGGTGACCAATCCTTCTTCGATCCGTTTGCGGATGGACTGGGGAGTGATTCCGTTTGCGGTATTGTACCGGACCTGGATATCGCGCCGACGGCCCGTTTCAGCCACGGCCGCCTTGATGGAATCCGTGATCACGTCGGCATAGAGGATCGCCCGCCCGTCGAGATGGCGGGCGGCCCGGCCGAATGTCTGGATCAGGGCCGTGGCCGAACGGAGGAAGCCTTCCTTGTCGGCGTCGAGAATGGCGACGAGGGACACTTCCGGCAGATCCAGTCCCTCGCGGAGCAGATTGATCCCGACCAGGACGTCGAAGGCTCCCTTGCGAAGATCCCGGAGGAGATCGACGCGCTCCAGAGTTTCGATCTCGGAGTGGAGATATCGAACCCGGAGGCCGAGGTCGTGATAATGCCGGGTCAGGTCTTCGGCCATTTTTTTGGTCAGGGTTGTGACCAGGACGCGTTCGGATCGGGCGGCTCGCTTTTCGATTTCCTTTCGGAGATCCTCGACCTGGCCGGCCACCGGACGGATTTCAATTTCGGGATCGACCAGGCCGGTCGGCCGAATAACCTGTTCGACCATCCGCCCTCCGGCGGCCCGGATTTCGTAGGCGGCCGGCGTGGCCGAAATATGGAGAACCTGACCGATCCGGTCTTCATACTCCCGGAACTGGAGCGGACGATTATCCAGAGCCGACGGAAGCCGGAAACCGTGTTCAATCAAGGTCAGCTTCCGGGACCGGTCGCCGTGATACATCCCCCCGATCTGGGGGACGGTCACGTGCGACTCGTCGATGATCGTCAGAAAGTCCTTGGGAAAATAATCGATCAGGGTGTACGGCGGCTGGCCGGGCCGGCGGCGGCTGAGGTAGAGGGAGTAATTTTCGATCCCCGGGCAGTGGCCGAACTCCCGGAGCATGTCCAGATCGAACAGGGTTCGCTCCTCGATCCGCTCGGCCTCGACAAACAGGCCCTTCCCGCGAAGCTCCTCGACCCGCTGTTTCAGCTCTTCCTCGATGGCCGCGACCGAAGCGTCGAGAATGCTCTTGGGCGTCGAGAAAAACGTCCGGGGATGAAGGACGATTTTGCCGAACTCCTCCAGGGTCCGGCCGAGAAGCGGGTCGATCGAGCTCAGGCGGCCGATCCGGTCGTCCGCAAGCTCGATCCGGTAAACGAAATCGGCGTAGGCCGGGTAGACGTCGACAACATCCCCGCGGACACGGAATCCGCCGCGCTTGAGGTCGACTTCCTGGCGTTCGTACTGGATTTCGACCAAAGACCGGATCAGCTCTCTCCGCGGGGCCGAATCCCCGACGGCCAGGGTCCGGCTCATGGCGTAGTAGGTTTCCGGAGCGCCGATCCCGTAGATGCAGGAGACGGACGCGACAATGATCACATCCCGTCGTTCGAAGAGGCGGTTGGTCGCATTGAGCCGCATCCGGTCGATCTCGTCGTTGATCGTGACCTCTTTGGCGATATACGTGTTGGACGAGGGAAGATAAGCTTCGGGTTGGTAGTAATCATAGTAGGAGACAAAGTACTCGACGGCATTTTTGGGGAAAAAGCGCCGGAATTCCTGATAAAGCTGGGCGGCCAGAGTCTTGTTGTGGGAGATCACCAGAACCGGGCGATGGGCCCGGGCGATGACATTGGCGATGGTGAATGTTTTCCCGGACCCGGTGACTCCCATCAAGACCTGGCTGCGGCGGCCTTCATCCAGGCCTTGAGTCAGCTGCTCGACAGCCCGAACTTGGTCTCCTTTGGGAGCGAACTCGGATTCAAGCCGGAAGGCATCCATGACCCGATATTATACCAGAGGAGGCGGGGGAGGTCCGCCTCGAGAGAAAGGCCCGGCGATTTGTCTTAAGTC
Organism: uncultured Eubacteriales bacterium; assembly: GCA_964411395.1. Lineage (GTDB taxonomy): Bacteria > Acidobacteriota > Aminicenantia > Aminicenantales > UBA4085 > JAAZPG01. The sequence continues at coordinate 3,298 of CAYPKX010000216.1, forward strand.
CTGGCTTGACCGGTCAGGACGCCGCCCCGGAACCGGGCTCCGTTCTCGACCGAAAGCCGGGCGGCCGAAATGTCGCCTTTGACGTCCGACTCGGCGGCCAGAAAAACGCGTCCGCTGGCTTGGATGGGACCGATCAGGGTTCCGTAGATGAAGACGTCTTTGGCCGTCACGGCGGCTTCGACAACGGCCTTCTGGTCGATAAACAGATCGGCCTCGGGAATGCGGAGACTTCCCTTGAAACGGCCCTGGACGACAAAATCCTCGGCGGCCGAAAAATCCCCCTCGAAGACGCCGGACGGGCCGAGACGGGGAACATGGGCGGGAATCGCAGGGCGGCTCTCGGCGCTTTTTTCGATATCGTCGTTCCGGCTCATCGGGGCCTCCTCGGACGGGATTCGCGGCCGATTATCAAACCGTTGAAGGAGAAAGTCAAATCATGCCCCCTCCGGCAAATTGACTTCCCTCGAATCCGTGTTATCATGACCTTCTTCGGTAAGGATTTTTTGCCGACCGATGGAAGATACCAGACCGTTCATCGTCCAAATGTCGATGTACCCAACCGTCGACTCTCCAGACGATCCCTTATCATTCCCATTTTCCCAGGAGGTTCCATGAGCAAGTCCCGTTTCCTCAAGGGCGCGGGCGTCCTGCTGGCCGTTTTCTGCCTGGCCGCAGCCGCTTCCGCCCAAGTCCCGACCGCCGACGACTTCAACCAGCTCAGCTGGCGCTGGGTCGGTCCGGTCAATTTCTCAGGCCGAATCACCGAATTTGCCGTGCCGCGCGGCCAGGCGACAACCTGGTACGCCCTGGCCGGCTCGGGCGGATTATGGAAGACCGTCGACGCCGGCATCAGCTTCGAGCCGCTGTTTGAAAAGTACGGCAATATGAGCATGGGCTATCTGGCCGTCGCCCCGTCCAATCCCGAGATCCTGTACCTCGGGACCGGCGAGTCGATGCACGCCCGCTCCAGTTCCCGCGGCAACGGCGTCTGGAAATCGACCGACGCCGGCAAGACCTGGACCAACGT
>CAYPKX010000217.1:0-4307 GCA_964411395.1 uncultured Eubacteriales bacterium
GCCGCAGGCCGGGCAATTCGCCGCCCCGGACTGAGACGGAACGACGATCACCGGCGATTTGGGAGCGTCCGGCGGAGCCGAGGGGGCCGGAGGCGCGTCCGGGATCACCGGCCGTCCCGACCGGACCAGCAAATAAATAATCAGTCCGATCCAGTGGAGAAAAAAGACGAGAAGGCCCCAAAGGACGCCTTCCAGTCCCCGCTTCCTGGCATCTTTATAAACCCAGACGATAATCCAGATCCAGAAAACGAGGACGAGCAGGCCGAAAAATCCGGCCAGGCCGGCCCACGGCCAGGCCCAGTACCTGAACCAATCCCGATCCAGGAAGTTCGACCGCAGTCCGTGTCCGACACCGTCGGCGACGCCCAGAGGAATCCAGATCAGAAAACGGAGGATGCCGACAAGCGCAAGAACGGCGAAAACAACGAGAACGACGCCCAGCGTTTTGGCCGAAGAGGACTTCATTTTGTTTCTCCCGCTTGAATAAACGAAAACGGGAGGAAAAAGTTCATCGCAGGACGAGGTTCTCGATAAAGAACTCCATCATCCGGGGCTGATTGAGCCCGGTGTGGCCGAGATCGGGCCCGACCTGGACCTCGAAGCTTTTCCCGGCCGCCTGGAGGGCCTTGATGAGCTGCATCGAGTTGGTGGGGTGGACGTTGTTGTCGGCCGTTCCATAGTAAATCATCAGCCGGCCTTTCAAGTCCTTGACGTACTTCATGGCCTCGCCGTTCTCATACCCGTCTTTATTTTCCGCCGGGATCCACATGTAACGTTCGGTATAGATGCTGTCGTACTGGAGCCAGGTCGTGACCGCAGACTGGGCGCTGGCCGCGGCAAAGACATCCGGATGCCGGAGCAGGGCCATGGCCGAGGCATAGCCGCCGTAGGACGTGCCGAAAATCCCGACCCGTTCCTTCTTGAGGTACGGCCGGTTCCACAGGGCTTTGACTCCGGCGGCTTGATCGTCGATCTCGACGATTCCGAGCTTGAGGTAGATGGCATCCAGGGCCCGTTTGCCCTTTCCGGCGGCGCTCCGCGAGTCGAGAGAAGCCACGAGAAAGCCGTATTCGGTCAACGGATTGGGCGTCGTGAACGTCTCCCGGGCTCCGTTGGTCTCCGGTCCGGCGTACACGCTGACCAGCAGCGGATACTGTTTCGCCGGGTCGAAATCGGAGGGGAAGTGAAGAAGACCGTGGAGATCGGTCGTCCCGTCGCCGGCCTTGTAAGAGAACAGCTCGACTTTCTTCAGGCCGAGCTCGTCGAATTTCGAAAGGTCGCTTTTGGCGATTTCGGCCAGGACCTTGCCCTTGGCGTCCATCAACCGGGTGAACGGGGCGACGTCGTGCGTCTGACAGGTATCGAGAAAGACCTTCCCGTCGGGCGAAAGGTCAATGGTATGGTTGTAAGCCGGATCGGTCAGACGGACATCCTTCTTCCCGTCCAGCCCGATGCGATGGAGCTGGAGCATCATGTGATTGGCGCCGTCGCGGGCCATGTACCAGAGGGCCTTGGCTTTTTCATCGACGCGGACGAGCCCGGCGACTTCGAAGGGATGGCTGGTGACGGTCGACAGGAGCTTTCCCGTCAAGTCATACAGGTAAAAATTCTTGAATCCGGTCCGTTCCGAAACCCAAAGGAAGCGCTTGCCGTCGGCCAACCAGGTGATTTCCGCGGAATTGTCGACCCAGCCGGTCGGCCATTCCTCCCGGAGGATCGTCCGGCACTTGCCGGTCGCCGGATCGGCCGCCATGAATTCCATGATGTTCTGGCGGCGGTTGGTCCGGTTGAAGAGCAATTCGGAGGAGTCCCTGGCCCAATTCACCCGGTAGGCATAATGGCCGACGACGTCGTCGGTGAACGGCTTGCCGTCCCGGACATCGACGGACGCGATTTTTTTGGTCGCCGTGTCATAAATGAAAATCTCGGCGATGGGGTTGGGCTGGCCGGCTTTGGGATAGGCCTCGATATCGGCCCGGGAATAGAGCTTGGTCTGATCCATCTGGAGGATGTAGTCCGGGACCTTGCTTTCATCGAACCGGTAGAACGCCAGCTTCGTCGAATCGGGCGACCACCACATGGCCGTATTCTGGCCCAGTTCCTCGCCGTAAACCCAGCTGGCCGAGCCATACTTGATCCGCCCTTTTTCATTGCCCTCGGTCGTAACGGCGACCTCGTTCTTTCCGTCGGGGCCGCTGAGCCAGACATTCCGGTCGCGGTAGAACGCCTTGATCTTTCCGTCGGGCGAAACGGTTTCCGTGAACTGACGGCCGCGCTCGGGCCCGCCGCCGGGACGGCCGGGCCGCTGGGGCTGGGCTTGGGCCGGAGCCGGGCCGACTTCGACCAGCTTCTTCTTTTTGACATCATACCGGAAGAGCTTCCCGTCCCGGGTGAACTCGAAGGCCGCGCCTTCGTCCTTCCAGGACGCCCGGAGGATTCCCGGCTTGACCGCGTCGCGCATTTGGACGCTGATTTTGGCGAATCGTTCGTATCCGGGATAGGTCTTGATCCGGTCCTGCGCCGCCGCCGAACCCGCCGACCAGACCAAGGCGAGAACGAGAATGAAGGCAATTCGGGCCGCTCGTTTTTTCATGATCGGATTCTCCTCCGTTTATTTCACCGAAAATTTATGGACCGTCATCGTTCTCAAAGCCTCCCCCGGCCGCAACACGGTCGAAGGGAACGCGGGTTGATTCGGGGAGTCGGGAAAATGCTGGGTTTCCAGGCAGAAGCCCCAATGTTTTCCGTAAACCCGGCCCGCCTTGCCGGCGATCGTCCCGTCGAGAAAGTTCCCGGAATAGAACTGGATCCCGGGCTCGACGGTCGAAATCTCCATCATCCGGCCGCTCTCGGGCTCGTAAACCAGAGCGGCTCGGACCATCGACTTCCCTCCCCCGGTCAGGATGTAGTTATGATCATATCCGCCGGGAACGTCGGCTATCCGGGCCCCGATCGCCGCCGGCGTCTCGAAGCTCATCGGGGTGCCGGCGACAGGGGCCAAAATCCCGGTCGGAATCAGACCGGCATCGACGGGAGTGAAGCGGTCGGCAAACAGCGTCAACTCGTGGCCCAGAATATCCCGCGTCCCGCCGCTCAGGTTGAAGTAGCTGTGGTGGGTCAGGTTGACCACGGTCGGTTTATCCGTCCGGGCCTCGTAAGAGATGATCAACTCGTTGTTGTCGTTGAGAACATAAGTCACCACGGCCTCGAGATTGCCGGGATATCCTTCCTCGCCGTCCCGGCTGAGACGGGAGAAACGGACGCCGGCGCCGGATGAATCCCGGACGGCTTCGCCCTTCCAGAGGACTTTGTCGAATCCCTTGACGCCGCCGTGAAGATGGTTGGCCCCGTCATTGGTCGCCAGGGTATAGGGAGTTCCATCGAGCGTAAATTTTCCCTTGGCGATCCGGTTTCCATAACGGCCGACGATCGCCCCAAAATACGGGCTGGCTTTCAGGTAGCCGTCGAGTGTTTCGTAGCCGAGGACACAATCGGCAAAGACGCCATTCCTGTCGGGGATCTCCAGGGACACGAGCGTCGCTCCATACGTCATGAGCCGGGCCTTCAGGCCGTTGGTGTTGGTCACGGTGAAAATCTCGACGGCCGAACCGTCGGGCAGCGTTCCAAAGGGCGCTTGAACGACGTTCATGGTGGCCTCTCCTTTTCCAGGATCGGCGGCCGCAGCCGCTTCCGATACCGCCGGATTCTCGGCCTTCCGGCAGGCCGTCGCGCTCAACGCCGCAAGAAGGCTGAAGACGAGGATGGATGCTTCCCAGGTTTTCATGCGCATGGCCGATGCTCCTCCGCTTGTCGCGCCCACGCGCGGCGAGTCAAACGGATACTAATTATCAGATTTCGCGAAGGAAGACAAATCGGGGGGATGTCAGTCACCGTGCCGATTCCGGCCAAGTCTTCCGGCGTGTACGAGTTGATCCACGGCCCGAACAGTCCGGAGACCCTTGAGAAGTTCCTTGACCGATACCCGGGCGCGGAGCTCGACGGGGATGGATTCGACGACCTGGCTGCCGGGCATTCGAACTCCTACGGCTTCACGATGCCGTCCCGGGAGCAGTGCCGGCGGATCCGGGAGATCCTCGTCGCCCGGGGGATCCGGCAGTATGCCACGTTCAACGGCTACATCGAGGAGCAGGGTTGGCAGGATCTCGCCGCGGCTGGGTGGACAGAGCAAAAAGCGCTGTTGAAAGAAGTGTTATCTTTACTAGTAAAAGGCTGACAATATTATTAAAAAAGTCTGAATAAGTCCAGAATGATGGGTGACACCTTGGGTTATGATAGGTGTTGCCATG
>CAYPKX010000218.1:0-4298 GCA_964411395.1 uncultured Eubacteriales bacterium
ACGGGAGCCGGCGACGAAACGGTCTCCGGTCGCGCGGATTTGACCGTTCCGCCGGCCGAGGCATAGAGATTGCCGTCAAGATCATAAGCCAGAGCCCGGACTTCCTCAAACGGCGTCTCGAAGATCACCGTCCCTTTGCCGCCGTTTTTGGCGATTCGGAAGATCAGGCCCGGCCCGCCCGAACCGGCGACGATATCCCCGTTCCGGTCGAAGTCCAGAGTGAGCATGTGATTCGGTTCGGCTTTGAACACCTGACGGCCCTGGCCTTGGGGATTGATTTCATAAATGCCCCCGTTCTCGCCGACGGCCGCCAGGAGACTGCCGTTATCCGCGAGAATGAGGTCCCAGATGTATCGCTCGGCGGGATTGAACAGCTCTTCGCCCTTGCCCGCGGCGGTGATCTTGTAGATCTTTCCGTTGGGCGACGTGCCGGCGTAAAGAACGCCTTTGGCATCGAGGAGCAGACACGTCACATCCATCTCCGGGGCTTGGAAATAGACCTCGGTCTTGCCGTCCTTGTTGATCCGGTAGATTTTCCCGCCGTGGCCCGTGCCGAGGTATCCGACGCCTTCGGGTGACATCTGGAATGACAGGAAGAAATCCTCCGACGGGCTCTCGATTTTTTCCTCGGGCGCGGACAGGGAAAGGAATCCGTCCGACGACAGGGCGATCCCGTCGAACTTGCCCCGGAGGAAGTCGTCGAAGCTGCGAAGCGTCCATTGCCGGGGAACGACCGCCCCGGCCGCCACGGCGAGGGCCGCAACCGACCAAACGAGGATTCGGGCGCGAGACATGATCGTTCTCCTAGTTGCGGATCTTGAGTGGAATCACGGCCAGCCCTTCGAAGGCGAAAGGCACCGGCATCTGGTACTCGCCCAGGGTCGAGACGTTGATTTCGACCGGCGAGGACCCGGCCGCCCGGGGCGAGGCAAACAGCGCCTTCATGGCCGGGGGCAGGTTGGGCATTTCCTCCCCGCGGAGAAACAGCCCCGGTTTCGGACCGATGAGCTTGAAATAGATCCGGTTGTTTTTCCGGATGCTGTTGAGCAGGCGGACGAGCTGGTCGAAGCTCCGGGGAACGAGGCCCCCCGACCGGTACTGTCCCAGCTCGACCTGCTGCAGCGAATTGGTGTCGGCGACGATCAGCTGGAATTCCGAACCGGCGGGCAGGTTGGGGACGGTGAACGGGATTTCCTCGGTCAGCGTCTCGCCCCGGTAGGTTTTCATGAAGATCTTGATCCGGATCGTTTCGCCCGGTGCGGCTTCATACCGGTCGAGCCAGATCCGCTCGAGAAGGGCGGCCTGGGGTTTTTCCGACAATCGGACATTCAAGTCGAGGCGCTGGATCCCGACGTTCCGGAACTCGTTGTTGGTCAGATAATAGACGATGGCCGTCACCATGTTGGACAGCGCCGTGGAAGCGCTGCCGAGGTTCCCGGTGAACAGGTCCTCCATATGGACGGTCTGGACGGGAGTCGTAGCCAGGGTGACGTCCCCGCGAAGCTCGAGAGACAGATCGCCGAGAGACCGGCCCTCGGAATCGAGGAGGGCGGCCACGGCCATGTTGACGAGCAGCGGCGTAAGGAGCTTGTCTGTGTCGATCTTGAGACGAAACTCCCGGGCCGGACCGTTCTCCGGAGTCAGGGTCAAATTGAGCGGGACGAGCTTGGGCTGACGTCCGATTTCTCCATAGGCTCCCGCGGTCCGGTCCTGGACCACGGTCCCGATCACGTTTCCGACCGATCCGATTTTAAAGGAAGAATCCAGGGTGGGAACAACGGCCAGGATTTCGGCCCGGGCCATGCCGTACTCCACGGGACCAAGGTTGTAAAGAGGATGTCCAAAGGCATAGACCCGGTTCCCGTCCACATGAGTGACCGTTCCGACGGCCGAAACATCGAGATCGCCGGAGACCAGCTGGATCGCCAGTGGCTCGCCCTCTTTGAGGGTCAGGTCGGTGTCCAAAGACAGGGCGGTCCGTTGCTCCGCCGGAGGGGCCGAGGACGCCGCCAGGGGAAGGAAACCGAGTCCGGAGAAAACCGGCCGAACCTCGTCCAGAATGCGCGCCGGAAATCCCGAAAAAATCAGCGGGACGGGAAGCGCCGTCCCCCGTCGACCGTCCGCCTCAAACGGCGATGCGGGAGCGAAGTAATCCGGGTGAGACCGAACGAGGTCGCGAAGGCCGACGCTCGTCGAGAACGGAAGCCGGGGACCCCCCGCCGGATCCGTCCCGCGCGGTTTCTCCCCGGCCACGGCCAGCATCTCGCCGATCGGCGTGATGCCGGCGATCGGTTCCCTGGCAAAGGAGAAGCCGAAGGCAACCGCGCCGATGAGCTTGCCGTCGATATAGACCGGGCTACCGCTCATGCCCTGAAGGATGCCGGTCTGCTCGAGATTTCTCCCCGACAGACGGGCCAGGATGGCCTTCCGCTGGGGAGAGCTGTTGACCAGGATGCCCAGGATCTCGACGTCGAATTCTTCGATTTTGGAGCCGGCAAAGACGGAAAGGCCCTTGCCCTTCATCCCGGGTTTGATCGCTTCGAGCGGGAGGATTTCGGCCGCGAACGCGCCGAGCGATGTGCCGAACAAGGCCGCCGCGGCGAACCAACCGAACGTTCTTTTTTTCATCTCCGCCCTTTCTTCCGGATTCGGACCCGGCCCGCGGTTTGACCGGCGGAGACCGCCGGGATAAAATGCCGCTCCGATGCGACACGTTCTGATCACCGGGGCGACGGGCTTCGTCGGAGGCCATCTCGCGGAGCGATTGCGCTCTCAAGGGACGGCCGTGACCGCCCTCGTTCGCGAGCCCGCCCGCGGCCGCTTTTTGGAAAGCCTCGGTGTCCGTCTCCTTCGAGGAGAGCTGGACGGAGGGCCGAAACTGCCGGGCGATCTGGACGCGGTCTTTCATCTCGCCGGAATGACCCGGGCGATTCGAACGGGCGATTATTATACGATAAACCAAAAAAGCACGGCAAGTTTGCTCTCGGGCGTTCTGTCCCAGGATTTGCGCCCGCGGTTTGTTTTTCTTTCGAGCTCCGCCGCCGGCGGACCATCTTCCCCCGGCCGCCCGGTCCGGGAAGACGACCCGCCGCAACCCGTTTCCGACTACGGGAAGTCCAAGCTCCTGGGAGAAAATGAAGTCCTTGCCCGAAAAACCGAGCTTCCGGTCTCGGTCGTCCGAGTCGGACCGGTCTACGGTCCGCGCGATCCGGGATTTCTTGATTATTTTCGATTCATCCGCCGGGGCCTGTTGCTCTCCTTCGGGAGGAAACCGCGGCCGATGTCCGTTTGTTATATCGACGACCTCGTCGACGGCCTCCTGGCCGCCGCCTCTCCCGCGGCCGGAAACGGCGAAATCTTCAACCTCGGAGATCCCGCTCCCTGCACCTTCGAGGACCTCGGCCGGACCGCCGCCCGCCTCCTGGACCGCAAAGTCCGCCGGATCATACTCCCGCTGCCGCTCATCCGCACAGCCGTGTTCTTCACCGAAGCCGCCCGTCCCGTCACCCGGAAGGCGGGGATCGCCAACCGCGATAAGTATAAGGAATACCGCCAGACCGCCTGGGTGATCGACGTCGCCAAAGCGGACGCCCGCCTTGAATGGTCGGCGCGCTTCGGCCTCGACCGGGGAATGGAACGGACGATCGACTGGTACCGGAAGTCCGGAGATCTCTGAAACTCCGGGGGTGAAGAGTTATTCGGGATTCGTCCCGGATTTGACCGGAACGGCCCAGGTCGAATACGACGTCGAGAATTTCACCGTGGACTTCAGGCAAACGCCTTCGGCCGGATTAAACGCGAAATACTTGACCCGGCCGCGGAGGATGTAAACGCCGCGGCGGGCTTTGGGGTTGACCTTGAAGGGAATTTCGATCGGGTCTTTGACGTCGAAACATTCCTTGCCGTCGATTTCGACGCGCGCCAGGGCGAGGTCGGACCCGGTGAAGAAGGACTTGGAGAAGACCAGATCCTCGCTTCCGTCGATTTCGATGGTGAAAGCCGGAAGGGCGCTCAAGGCGATTCCTTTTTTCAACCCGACTTTGAGGACGACCTTGCCTTCCTGATTGCGGGCCAGGCGCAGAGGGGAAATCCTGGCTTCGACCGTCACGAGGTCCTGGGCCGAAGCGGAAAGCGCCGCGGACAGAACGAGGGCTCCCAAAGCCGCCGCCGTCCGGGAGCGAATCTTCATTTCAGAATGATCCTTTTTCCAGTGTAGGTGCGGCCGGGAGCGATGTCAAGACCGTGAACTAGTCCAGTAGATTAGTGACACATGGGTTTGGAATGCTCCTTGAGCCAAT
>CAYPKX010000219.1:0-4263 GCA_964411395.1 uncultured Eubacteriales bacterium
CCGACCTCCCACGATTGCGTGGCCCGTCTTCGGCGCATCCTGAAAACGAAAAAAATCGGCCATTTTGGAACGCTGGACCCTTTTGCCGAAGGCCTGCTGCTGGCCGGAGTGGGCAAAGCGACCCGCCTGTTCCCCTATTTCGGCTTTTCGGACAAGACCTATGAGGGGACTATCCGTCTCGGATTTGCGACCGACACCTACGATCGAACCGGGAGTCCGGCCGGCCCTGAAGCCGAAGTCCTGCCTGACCGCGGGGCCGTGGCCGCGGCCATGGCTCCATTTTCCGGGGAGCAGGTCCAACTCGCTCCGGCCTTTTCGGCAAAAAAACTGGACGGGAAGCCCCTCTACGCCTACGCCCGAAATGGAATCGAAGTCGAGCACCGGCCGGCCCGGATTCGCGTCGACCGGTTCGAGCTCATGGCCTTCGATCCCCCTTTCTTCACCTTTGCGGTCGCCTGCTCGGCCGGTACTTATGTCCGGTCACTGGCCCATGATCTCGGAGAAGCCCTCGGGTGCGGCGCCCATCTTTCCCGGCTGATCCGGACTTCGTCGGGCCCCTACCGCCTCGAAGCCGCCAGAACTTTGGAGGAAATCGAGTCCATGGCCGGCGAAAACCGGATGCCGGAGTTGCTTCTTCCCCTGGAGGAGCTTCTTCCGAACCTGCCCAGGGCCGAGCTGACGGCCGCCGGTCAGGACCGTATTCGAAACGGCCGGCCGGTCGCCTTGAACGATCCCGAGCAGGTTTTCCCCCAGGCAAAAAGCCCGATTTCTGCGGAAACCATACGTCTTTTCGGCCCCGACGGACGTCTGGCCGCCCTGGCCCGTCGCCGGGAATTCGAGGCAAGTCCCTTTTTAGTCTTGATTTAACCCCGCCTTTTAGTGTATGGTATTCCGGAAATGAGACTCAATAAGAACCAGATCGAGCACTTGGCGGGATTGATCCTCCGCCATCTGCTTAAAGACGGCAAGATTCTGGTCGAAAACAAGGAACGCATCCTCGAGGAAGTCACCCTTCAGATCACCGACGAGTTTCAGAAAGAAGACCGCCTCGATATCGAAGTCCGGGAAATCCTGACCAAACACATGGAAAAAATCCGCCGGGAGAACCTGGAATATCAAACGATGTTCCGGATGATCAAGACCAAGCTGGCCCGGGAAAGGAACATCGTCCTGTGAGCGGCCGGCTGTCCCGGGAAAAAATCAACTTCCTGAGCGCAAAAATTCTGGAAGTGCTTTCGAAAAACGATTCGGTCGAATATCTCGACGAGCCCAACGAGGTCCGTTTGTGCATCGTCCGGGCGATCGAAGAAGAAATGCGTTTGTACGACCAGTTGGATAAAAAAGCGATCGACAAGATCCAGTCCCAGAAAAAACCCATCGAAGAGGGCAGCCGGGAGTGGGAAATCCTCTATCGCAAGTACTATAACGAAGAGCTGTCCAAACTCGGCAAGCTGGCCGACTAAGCCCGTCTTTTCCCCTTCACCCTCGTCCCGCCGGCCGGCGAACCGTCCCCGGTTCGTCCGCCGTTTTTTCCCTCGACCGCCTTTTCCTCGAGATAAGAGGCCAGCCCCTCCCTCCAGGGAGAAAACGGCGTCAATCCGAGGCTCTTCATTCGGGCATTTTCGAGAACGGAATAAGCCGGCCGCCGGGCTTTAGCTCCGTAGGAAGCCGCCTCGACCGGAACGACACCGGCGGGATCGCCGCCGGACATCTCAAAAATCGCCCGGGCGAATTCAAACCACGAACACGAGCCTTCGGCGGTCATATGATAGAGGCCATAAGCCTCCGTCTCGATCAAGGCCGCGACCCGGGAAGCAAGCTCGGCCGTCGGAGTCGGGGTGACGATCTGGTCGCAGACAACCCGGATCTCCTCCCGCCCCGAAGCCCGAAAATGGAGCATCGTTTCGACGAAATTCCGCCCCTTTTCAAGACAACCGGCCTTGCCGAACAACCCGCAAGTCCTGATGACGAAAGCCCGCTCCCAAATCGCACGGATGAAATGCTCCCCGGCCAGCTTCGATGCGGCATAAACACTGAGCGGACCCGGACGGTCCGTTTCTACATAAGGGGTCCCCTTTTCGCCATCGAAGACAAAATCGGTGCTGAAATGAACCAGAACGGCGCCAAGGTCCCGACAGGTTCGGGCCAGCCCGCGGACGGCAACGGCGTTGACGGCAAAAGCCATGTCGGGCCGGTCTTCACATTCGTCGACCCGATGGAAAGCGGCCGTGTTGATGACGACGTCCGGCTTGATCCCGTGAAGGACCGCGGCCGCTTCATCGGCCTTGACGACATCGAAGGCCGGCCAGAACAAGGGAACGACCTCAGAACGGGCCAAGGCCGGGACGAGGTCGGAACCGAGCTGTCCGTCGGCCCCGATGACGGCGACCTTCATGCGGACCAGCCGATCTCCGGACGGGCGCGACGACGCCTTGAGAGTCCGGGAAAAATAAAAAGGCCGCCCCGCCGTTCGGGCGGGGCGGCCTCCGTGACTTGCACGCGACTCAGAAAATGTACCGGAAGCCGAGCAGGAGCTTGTAGTGATCGTCAACCGGACGATCGGACGTCAGGAACGGAATCCGGGCCTCGGCGAAGATCGAACCGGCCGAGGTGTAGTGGTTGAAAATATTGATTCCGAACTGCCCGACGAAATCGAGGCCGCTTTTGCGGACGTCCTGTTCTTTCGTGGAGTAGCCCAGACCCGCGCCGAGCCAGATGGACTCGCCGAGATGGAGATTGGCCGTCACGTTGCCGAGGAAGAGGACCTTCCACGGATCGCCCTGGGTCGGCATGGCCGGCCCCATGGTCAGGACGATATCCAGCAGGTCGGGCATGACCGACCAGAGCATGCCGACCCGGCCGAAGAAGTAGCCGGTGTAGGTGCCCCGGGCCAGCAGACCGCCGACTTCGGCCACCCAGAAGAATCTCTTTTGGGTGACTTCGAAGGTGATCTTGCAGGGATCGGCGGCCGACGAAGCGGCGCCCATGTCGTCGAAGACGTTGACGGCGACGGTGTAGACGCCGGCCTTGTTGAAGACCTTCTGCCAAGTGAACGGCTTGGCGTTGGCGGTGTAGGAATCCATGACCGTGCCGGCAGCGTCGGTGATCTCGAAAATCGCTTTGACCAGGGTGCCGTCGGGATCGGTCGAGCCGTTGGCGTCGAAGGTGATGGGCTTGCCGACGTAATCCTCGCACGGGAGGCAGGACGTCCAAAGCTTGCAGGACGGCGGAGCATTGAAGATGAACCGGGCTTCGCAGGGATTGGCTGAAACGACGCCGTCGGCGTTGGTCGCCGTGCCCTTGACGATGTATTCTCCCGATTTATCGAACGTCGTCTGCCACTTCGGAGAAGCGGGCGTGAACGCGTGAGAAGCGAGCTTGACGCCCTGGGCGTTGAAGATGTCGCAGTTCATCGACGCGGCATTCAACGATCCGCTCATATCGATCGTAATCGGTTCGTTGAGGTTGGCCTTGGCCGGGCTGACCGTCAGCGAACACGACGCGGGCGGAGCCGGCGGAATGACGTCGACTTCCTTATACATGGCCAGGTTGCCGCAGGGTCGGGGCATGGCCATCGTATAAACCTTGGTCGGCGTTTTCACATCGAAAAGGAAGACGTCCAGGGGCTTCTTTCCGGCCCACTCCACGTCTTGCCAGACCGTGACTTTCTGATTTTTCCGGAAGAACATCCAGGCGAACTTCTCGCCCGGAGGAAGAATCTTTTCGACAACAGGATGCCGGCCGTCAACAATTTCAATGGAATCGGATTCATCTAAAACGGGTTTTATATACTTGTTCTCATCGGCCGCTTCCGCCAGCGATTGATAACAGTCGAGCATTGCCACCAGACGTGCATTCTCCTGAATTTCTGCCGATGCAGTAGCCGCTAAAGAGCGCACCTGATCATACAATTCAAATTCCAGCTTGGCAATTTTCTCTTCAGCGTTAAGTATTTTATCCTCATACTCTTTCAATTCCGGAGTGATGTACCGCTCGCTGTTTACAAGCGTCTGTTTCCGGATATAATCCTGAGGGACCTTATCTTTATTGGCATGGCTTATTTCAATATAGTAACCGAAGACTTTATTGTAACTTACTTTGAGAGAGGAGATTTTCGTTCTCTCGCGTTCAGTCTTCTGAAGGTTAGAAATCCAATCCTTTGCGTTTGTGGAGAGGCTTCTCAATTCATCAAGCTCGGGATTGTACCCCGTTCTAATTACTCCTCCGTCAGAAATCGAAAGGGGAGGTTCGTCGCTTATAGCT
>CAYPKX010000220.1:0-4240 GCA_964411395.1 uncultured Eubacteriales bacterium
TCTTTTCCCGGGCGGCTTCGACCGCGGGAGCCGGAGAGACATTCGCGGACATAGGTTTTTTTATACCACATGACTCTCCGGGAGTCGATTTGATTTTGGGATTCGCCTTGGATATAGTGATTCCCTCATGGCTGCGAACTTGGGCCTCCTTGTCTGTCGCGGCCTCGATTTTTTCCCGATGGTAAAGGCGTCATCATGAAATTTCTCCTCCCCAAGGCCCCGGCCTTCGCCGAACACTTTCAGGAGATGTCGCTCTGCTTGACCGAAATGACGGCGGTCTTCCGGGACTTCACCTCGGAGTTCCGCGATTTCGAAAAATACTGGCTCAAGTCCAAGGACATCGAGCATAAGGCCGACGAGATCACCCACCAGATCATCAATCTCATCAACAAAAGCTTCATCACCCCGTTCGACCGGGAGGACATCTACCGTCTCATCCACGAATACGACGACATCATCGACCTGATGGAAAACACCATCCACAACATCTATCTTTACGAGGTCGTCGAAAAGCGCCCGTTCGTTGACGATTTCGCCCGGCTGATCGGCCGGGCCAGCGTCGCCCTGATCGCCCTGGTCAAGGAAACCTTCGACAAGCAGAAATACACCGACGAGATCTGGAAGTACATCTGCGAGATCCATGACCTCGAGGATGAAGGCGACGTGATCTATCACCGAACCCTCCGGCTTCTGTTCAAAGAGGAGAAGGACCCGATCGAGCTGATCAAGTGGAAGGACATCCTGATCACCCTGGAACGGATCATGGATGTCTTCCAGTACATGAGCAACACGATCGAGGGGATCGTCGTCAAAGGGAGCTGATCCCGATGGACTTCGGGTTCGGGCTCATCCTTTTCATCATCGCCGTCGCGCTCATCTTCGATTTCACCAACGGCATGCACGACGCGGCCAACTCGGTCGCGACGATCGTCTCGACCAAGGTCCTCAGCCCCAAGCAGGCGGTGATCTGGGCGGCGTTCTTCAACTTCGTCGCTTTCCTGATTTTCGGCACGGCCGTGGCCAAAACCATCGGCACGGGCCTGATCGACATCACCGTGGTCGATCCGCTGGTCATCTTCGCCGGACTGCTGGGCGCGATCGCCTGGAACATCCTGACCTGGTACCTGGGCCTGCCCTCCAGCTCGTCCCACTCCCTGATGGGCGGATATCTCGGGGCTTCGGTGGCCAAGGCGGGTTTCGGCGTGGTGATTCTCAGCGGCTGGGTGAAGATCGTGGTCTTTATCGTCCTGGCCCCGATGATCGGATTGGTCCTCGGCATCCTTCTTAAAGTCGTGACGACCTGGGTCGTCCATAAAAAGCCCATGGCGGTGGTCAACGTCTGGGCCCGGCGCCTCCAGTTCCTCTCGGCCGCCCTCTACAGTCTCGGTCACGGCGGCAACGACGCTCAAAAAACGATGGGCCTCATCGCCGGCCTGATGTACACCTCGGGCCACATGAAGGAGTTCCATATTCCCCTCTGGATCGTCCTTTCGGCCCACACGGCGATCGCCATGGGGACGTTGTCGGGCGGCTGGCGGATCGTCAAGACGATGGGGCAGAAGATCGTCAAGCTCAAACCCATCGACGGTTTCTGCGCCGAGACGGCCAGCGCCGTTTCGATTTTTACCGCCACCCACCTCGGCGTGCCGGTTTCCACCACGCATGTCATCACCGGGGCGGTGGCCGGCGTCGGGGCGGCCAAGAACGCCGCCGCCGTCAAATGGCAGGTGACGATCAAGATCGTCTGGGCCTGGATTTTGACCATTCCGATGAGCGCCATCTGCGCGGCCTTGCTCTATAAGCTGATCCGGCTCTTTGTTCACTAGATCGGACCTCCTCCCGGCAGGCGCTTTGGCCCGCCCTGAGTCGGCCCGGCCGACAAACGCCGGCTTCTCCCGGGCCGCTCGCCTTCCTGACCGAAAATCGATAGAATACGAATCAACGCCTTGTCTTTTCGGAGGTCGGCATGACTGTCCGTTTCCGTTCATTCCTGTTGCCTCTTGCCCTTTTTTTTCTGTTTACCGGCGCCGTCTCACCGGCCCTGTCCGCCGCCCAAGCGGCGGCGGCGAGCCCGTTCCGTCCGCCGGCGGTGCCTCTCGTCACCCATGATCCGTATTTCAGCATCTGGTCGGCGGCCGACCGGCTGACCGACGACTGGCCCCGCCACTGGACCGGGCGGACGCACGCGCTTGCGGCCATGGTCCGGATCGACGGCCGGACCTTCCGGTTGATGGGTTCGGGGCCGTCGCGAATTCCCGCCGCCGTCCAGACCGATCTTTCAGTCACGCCGACCAAGACGTCCTACATCTTCAAACAAGCGGGTGTCGACCTGGCCCTGGAGTTTCTGACGCCTCAGATCGCTAATGACCTGGATGTTCTCGGACGGCCGGTGACCTACGTTGTGATCACCGCCCGGTCGGCCGACGGCCAGCCCCACGCCGTTTCGGCTTACTTCGACGCCTCGTCCGAGATCGCCGTCGACGATACGAGCCAGAAAGTCGTCTGGTCGCGGCTGCGGTTCGCCGATATCGAGACGCTTTCGATCGGCACCCAGGACCAGCGCGTCCTCGACAAGACCGGCGACGATCGCCGGATCGATTGGGGCTATATGTATCTGGCCGTTCCCAACCAGCCGGGGGCGATCACCCGCCTTTCCTCCGATTCGGAAAACCGGGGGACGTTTGCGGCCAGGGGCTGGCTCCCGGCCCGCGACGATTCCCGCATGCCCCGCCCCGTCCGCGACGCCTATCCCGTGGCCGCGGCCGCCTTCGATTTCGGCAGCGTCGCGGCCGAGACGTCGCGCTGGTTGATGCTGGCCTACGATGACCAGTTTTCGATCGAGTACTTTTTCCGCCGGCTCCGGCCCTATTGGCGGAGAAACGGAGCCCAGGCGGCCGATCTGATCGAGCTCGCGGCCAGGGATTATCCGGCCCTTCGCGAGCGCTGCGCCGCTTTCGACGCCGATCTGACCGCCGACATGATCAAGGCCGGGGGCGAGAAGTTCGCCCGGCTGGCCGTTCTTTCTTACCGCCAATCGCTGGCCGCCCACAAGCTGGCCGCCGACTATGACGGCACGCCGCTTTTCTTCCCCAAGGAGAACTTCAGCAACGGCTGCATCTCGACGGTCGACGTCATCTATCCCGAAGCGCCGATGTACCTGCTGATGAATCCCGTCTTGATGCGCGGTTTGATCATCCCGGTGTTGGAATACGCCTGGGGCCCGGAGTGGAAATTTCCCTTCGCCCCCCACGACGTCGGAACGTACCCCAAGGCCAACGGCCAGGTGTACGGCGGGGGAGCGGCAACGGAAGAAGACCAGATGCCGGTTGAGGAAAGCGGCAACATGCTCCTGATCATGGCCGCCCTGGCCCGGGCCGAGGGGAATATGGATTTCGCCCTGAAATACTGGCCGCTTCTGGAGCGTTGGGCGGGCTATCTTAAGGAAAAGGGATTCGACCCTGAAAACCAGCTCTGCACCGACGATTTTGCCGGCCACCTGGCCCATAACGCCAACTTGTCGATCAAGGCCATCCTCGGCCTCCGGGGTTACGCCGATCTGTGTGAACGGGCCGGGAAAAAGAAAGAGGCCGAGGTGTACAAAAAAACCGCGGCCGAATACGCCGCCGCCTGGGTCAAGCAGGCCGACGACGGCGACCACTACCGCCTGGCCTTCGACAAGCCCGGCTCCTGGAGCCAGAAGTACAACCTCGTCTGGGACAAGATCCTGGGCTACAACCTCTTCCCTCCCGAAGTCGCCCGCAAGGAAATCGCCTGGTACAAATCCGTTCAGAAAACCTACGGCCTGCCTCTCGACAATCGTCGCGAATACACCAAGCTCGACTGGATCCTCTGGACGGCGACGATCGCCGATACGGCCGAGGACTTTGCCGCCTTTCTCGATCCGGTCTACCGCTGGATGAACGAAACGATCGATCGCGTGCCGCTCACCGATTGGTTTTGGACTCACACCGGGAAAGTGGCCGGATTCCGGGCCCGCCCCGTCGTCGGCGGCGTCCTGATCAAGATGCTGGCTGATCCGGCTCTCCGGGCCAAATGGGGCCCGGTCAAAGCCGCGGCCAGGTGAGGGGGAGGCGGGCCGTGAAAAATATATTGGCCGTTGGTTTGATCGCGGCGGCGTTGATCTCGTTTTCCGGCTGCGGGAAGAAGGCCGAAGAGACGAGAGGGGAGGCGGCTTTGAATCCAAGCGAAAGCGAATCGACCTCCGGGACGCCGGCGCCGG
>CAYPKX010000221.1:0-4124 GCA_964411395.1 uncultured Eubacteriales bacterium
CTGAATCCGGTCTTGTAGATCAGCGGGCCGATGACCTTCACAAACACCTTCATCACAGCTCAGTCGGTTAACGAGGCGTAAGGCTTGACGGCCGCCGCTTCCTCATCCAGGCCGAGGGCGTGGAGCGTCGCTTTCGTCGGAATGCCGCGGCGGTCGTAGCCGCGCTGATCATAGTAGTGTTGGAGCAGGCCGTCGTATTTATCGATCTCGAGGTGCTTTCCGGCGATCGGACCTTCGGTGTCGGCATTGGCCGGGTCGAACCAGACTCGGGGAGGATAATCGTCTTCCCGGGAGACCTGGGGATATTCGCGGAGGAAATGAAGCTTGATCATCGAATAGATCCGGTCGCCGACCTTCCACATATCGTCCAGGTCCCAATTCAAACCCGTGGCCAGGTTGAAATACTTGGGGTAATTCTCCAGGGGCCAGCCGTTCTCGATCCAGGGGAAACGGCAGGAAACCATGAATTCAAACAAGCCTCCGCGGATGCGCTGAAGCTCGATGACCTTGGCCGCTTTCTCCGGACCATAGGATTCCCGGGTCGTGTGGCGGATCTCGAAGGTGATGATCCAGGCTTCCCGGTGGTGGGCTCCGATCGGAGCGACCCCGTAGGAAAGAGCCTGGCCCGGAATGAACTTGCAATTGTAGGCCGCGACTTCGAGGCCCTTGACCTGCATGGCATAGGCTTCGGAGTTATGGCCGAAGACCCGGGCCATTCGCCGGGATCCATCGGCCAGAAGCTGACCGACCTTGCCC
The DNA here is from genome assembly GCA_964411395.1 of uncultured Eubacteriales bacterium. GTDB lineage: Bacteria > Acidobacteriota > Aminicenantia > Aminicenantales > UBA4085 > JAAZPG01. The sequence goes on from CAYPKX010000221.1 coordinate 757, forward strand.
TCGCGATGGGCGGCCAGGCGGAGGAGCTCCTTGGCCCGTTCGGCGTCCCCGAATTTGAAGTCGCCGTCCACGGCTCCGTGGTCGATGGCATCGGCGTAAAAGCTCAGCGTACAGCCGGCCGACATGGTATCCAGGCCGTATTCATCGCAGAGATAGTTCAAGGAGGCCATCTGGGGGATTTCGAAAATTTCCAGATTCGGGCCGAGGAGGGCGACATTTTCATAATCGAGCTCGGATTCATGGCCCTCGGCGTCGCGGACCGTAACGCCGCACCGCATCGTGCAGGTCGGGCAGCCGTAAGTCGCCACCCGGGCCTTATGGCAGCGCTCCCCGTCGAGCTGCCAAGCCAGAGGGTGGTGGGTTTTTCGAAAATTGCGAACCGGTAAACCGGCGACTTCATTGCAGAAAGGAAGAACCCCGGTCGTACTCTGAATCGACCAGCCGGTTTCCTTGTCGATCTGCCCGACCCGCTTCAAATCGCCCGAGCCGGCCGCTTTCATGGCCGCAGGGTCGGCCTGGGGGATCGGACGGGTTCCCTTGACCACGATGGCCTTCAATTTTTTGGACCCCATCACCGCCCCGATTCCCGGACGGCCCCCGGCTCGTCCTTCCAGACTCCGGACGACGGCAAAGCGGGCGCAGTTTTCTCCGCCCTGCCCGATATTCAAGACGCCGACGCCTTTGCCGTACTTGGAGTAAATCCACTCGTTGCAGGCGTAGGTGCCCTTTCCCCAGACGTCGTCGGCCGGAATGAACTCGACCTTGTCGTCTTCGATGTAAAGCATGGTCGGCCGGTCGGCGACGCCTTCGACGATCAGCATGTCATACCCGGCTTTGCGGAGGTGTTCGGCCGCGCGGGTTCCCAGATTGCCGTCTCCGTAGAAACCGGTCAACGGCGACTTGGCCGCGACAACCGCTTTACCGGTGTTGGGAGCCGGAATGCCGGAGATCGGGCCCAGGGCAACGATGAACTTGTTTTCCGGACCAAGGGGATCAATCCCGGGTTTGAGCTCATCATAAAGCGTTTTCACCGCAAAACCGCGGCCGCCGACCCATTTTTTTGCGAAATCCTCGGTGAAAGTTTCTTTTCTGTGCGTTTTGGCGCTCAAGTCGACTCTGAGAATATTTCCGGTCCAGCCGTTCATGGGTCCTCCAGATCAGTGAAATCGGGGCGCTTTATGGCAGAATCAATTTATACCATGCCGCACATGCAGATTCAAGAACCGGCCCGGCGGCGGCGGTTTTTTTCTTGCCATGGAAGTTCGGCCTTGATACTATGAGAGGCCTTCCGGCAGAGGCCGGTCGCGTGATCATGAATCAAGACAATGGATTAAAAGGACGAGTTCGGAGGACGATCTTCGGACGCCCCCGGAACATCAAGGATCCCTCTCTCTTTCACAAGATCGCCTTGATTCCCGTCCTGGCCTGGATCGGGCTGGGAGCCGACGGTCTGTCGTCATCGTCTTACGGTCCCGAGGAAGCGTTTAAAACCCTCGGTTCCCATACCTACCTGGCCTTGTTTCTGGCCGTGGCCACGGCCCTGACCGTCCTGATCATCTCCCGAGCGTATTCCCGAATCATCGAGTATTTTCCCCAGGGAGGCGGCGGCTACCTCGTGGCCGCCCATACGCTTGGCGAAAAAGCGGGCGTCGTCTCAGGTGCGGCTCTGCTGGTCGACTACATTCTGACGATCACCGTGTCCATCGTTTCCTGCGGCGACGCGATTTTCAGCTTTTTTCCGCTCTCGGCCCAGCCGATGAAAGTCCCGTTCGAGATTGCGGCCATCCTCCTTCTGGTCATCCTCAATCTCCGGGGCGTCAAGGAGTCCGTCCAGTTCATGGCGCCCATTTTCATCGTCTTTGTTGCGACCCATGTTCTGTTGATCGGATACGGGATTCTGAGCCACATCCCCGATATCGGCGCGGTTTCGACTCGAATCGCCGGAGATTTCAAGCTCGGCTTGACCACGCTCGGAGCCGGAGGAATGATTCTCCTGTTCTTCAAGGCCTTTTCCATGGGCGGCGGAACATATACCGGGATCGAGGCTGTGTCCAATGGGCTTCAGATGCTTCGGGAGCCGCGGGATGTGAACGGGAAAAGGACCATGGTTTACATCGCCACCTCCTTGGCGATCACCGCCGGCGGGATCCTGATCTGCTACCTCCTGGTCGGCGTGCAACCCGCGGTCGGCCGGACGCTCAACGCCGTTCTGGTCGAGGGCGTCTTCGGCGGCTGGGCGATCGGCGGAGTGCTGGCCTTCATCACGATTTTCTCCGAAGGGGCGCTGCTTCTCGTTGCCGCCCAGGCCGGATTTCTGGCCGGTCCGCGGGTCATGGCCAATATGGCCGTCGATTACTGGTTTCCGCACCGATTCGCCTCGCTTTCCGACAGGTTCACGATCCAGAACGGCGTCCTGTTGATGGGGGGAGCGACGGTCCTGCTCCTGCTCTATTCCCGGGGCAACATCACGACCCTCGTGGTCATGTATTCGATCAACGTCTTTCTGACGTTCTCCATCAGCCAGTTGGGGATGTCGCGTTACTTCATCCGCAACCGCCGGACGGAGCCCAAGTGGAAACGCTATCTGCCTCTGCATCTGGTCGCCCTTGTCGTCTGTCTGACGATCCTGGCGATCACTTCGATCGAGAAATTCGCCCTGGGCGGGTGGCTGACGTTCCTCATCACCGGCCTGGTGGTCGGATTGTGCTTCCTGACCCGGCGCCATTACAACAAGGTCCGCGGCGGCGTTCGGGAACTGGATGAACTTCTGGATCTGCCGGTCGACGGTCCGGTCAACAAGGATCCGCTCGATCCCAAGAAGATGACCGCGATCCAGCTGGTCAATGGCTACAACGGCTTCGGTGTGCACACGTTCCTTTCGATCATTCGGGGATTCCCCGGCCTGTACAAACAATTCATCTTTGTTTCCGTGGCCGAAGTCGATGTCGGATCATTCAAGGGATCGGAGGCGGTCAGCGATCTGGAAATCGCCGCCCGGGAGTCTCTGGCCAAATATGTCGACCTGGCTCGGCGGCTTGGTTTCCCGGCCGATTCGCGATACGACCTCGGGACCGATATCGTTCCGACGGCCTCCGGACTGATCGAGTCTGTGGCCAAGGTTTATCCCAAGTCGACGGTCTTCGCCGGGCAGTCCGTCTTCCGGCAGCCGGGGATGATCCATCGCCTGCTTCATAACGAGACCGGATTCGCCATTCAACAGGAGCTGCGCTGGAAGGGGATTACGGCGGTCATTCTGCCCATCCGGATCAATATCTGAGCGGCCGGCTCGGCCGTTTGAAAACCCGAACGCCGACTGAATAAGTCCAGAATGATGGGTGACACCTTGGGTTATGATAGGTGTTGCCATG
>CAYPKX010000222.1:0-4079 GCA_964411395.1 uncultured Eubacteriales bacterium
ACCAGGCCGGTGACGACATCGTCGCCCTGGGCGCCCCGGGTGAAATCGCCGCTCAAGGAAACCGTGCCCGCCTGGCTTTTCGGGTCCCGGGTGAAAATGACCCCCGTTCCCGAATCCGCGTCGAGGTTGCCGAAAACCATGGCCTGGACGATTACCGCCGACCCCCACTCATGGGACAGGTTCATCTCGGCCCGGAAGATCTCGGCCCGGGGAGAATCCCAGGAATCGAGGACCTTGAAGCAGGCGGCGTTCAGCTGCCGGTGGGGATCGTCCTCGAACGCCACGCCGTTCTCTTCCAAGCCCTTCCGGTAGGCGAGGGCCAGGTCTCGCATCTGACCGGGGGACATGGCGATTTTCCGGTCCACGCCGAAGTCCTTCTTATGGCGGTCGATGATGTCGTCGAAAAAATCGCGGTTCAGGCCTTCCGACATGCCCCAGAATTGAAGGATCCGCCGATAACAATCCCAGGCCGCCCAGGCGTGCCGGGGCCGGGCGGCCAGCGCTTCGGCGATGGACTCGTTGATCCCGACGTTGAGGAACGAGGTCATCATCCCCGGGCTGGAGATCGCCGAGCCGCTGCGGACGGAGAGAAGCAGGGGCCGGCGCGGGTCTCCCAGCTTTTTCCGGGTCGTCCGTTCGACGGTCGTCAGCTCCCGCTCGATCCTTTCTTCGAAGTCGCGGGCGATGTCGCGATATCCCTGGATCGCTTCCCGACAGCGGAAGATCTCCGTCGTGAGGATGAATCCCGGCGGGACCGGGAATCCGAAGGCGTTGAGCTTTTTTAGAAAATAGCCCTTATTCCCAAGGAGGATCTGGTCTTCCTCAGTCCGGAATTTTCGGCCGAGGGGCACCAGGGCGATGTTCGGGTCGTAGCTGAGAACGACGTTCTGGACATGAGTCCGGTTGGGGAAGTTTTTCTCCTCGGCGCAGAGCGTTCGCAGGATCGTGCTGACGAAGAGGTCCATGGATTGCAGGCCGAAGGCCGAGGAGATCAGCGCCCGGAGAAAATCCTCCGTTCGCATAAACACCGCCTCGTCCTCCTCCCGGCCGGGTTTGGGCCGTTCGGCTTCGGGCCGTCCGGCGAGAATCTGGCGGATGATCAAGGGCAGGTGGGCCCGGTGAGCGTCGACATAATACGTCCGAATCACGTCCTGAATCCCCTTGGAGATGAACTGGAAGATGTCGGTGTACTGGGCCAGGCTGAACCGCCGGGCTTTCAGCGCGCCGTCCAGGAGGCGGACCTTCGATTCCAAACCCTCGGTGGCGATGCCCTCCAACTTGAAAATGGCCAGAAAAATCTTCAGCCGGCGCTGGATTTCGGCCAGGGTGCTCTGGGTGATGAACCGGAGGTTGATGGGCTCGAGGACTTTTTCCAACTCGACCTCGGCCAGGCTTTGCAGCTTCAGGTAGAGCCGAAGGGCGTCGAATTTCTCCTCGCGATAGGAACCGTAGATGGAGGGAATCCCGACGGCGATATGCCTTTTTTCATAAAGGTCCTCGAGCGCTTCGGTCTTTTTCGCCGAGAGGAACCGGTCCTTCAGTCCGGCCAGGACCTCCAGCAGCAGGTCCATGGACCGGAGGTGGTTTTTTCCGGCCAGCGCTTTTTTCAGGGCTTCGGTTTTCCGCCGTTCAAAGAGATAGGCGGTCTCGAGGTCTTTGATCACGTCCTGATGCTGGATGAAATATTTCCGGTGGAGAATCTGGTACAGCCGGATGGAAAGGGCGGCTTTTTCCCGGTCGATTTCCGACACGCCGGCGACGCTTCCGACGACGCGCAGGATCCGCTGGGCGTCCCAGACCAGCAAGCCCCGGAGGTTGCCCCCCACGGTCCGTTCGACCTCGGCCATGATTTGGTGGAGGCCGTCGTAAAAGCGTCCCGAGGCGGCGAGGCCGTCGAAAATTTCCGGCGGAAGAAACGGCTTCAGGCCGTCTTTGTTTCCCCCGGCCCAGAAACCGAACACGGCTTCGATGAACGGAACGAGGGTGCTGTTGCACTCGACGTGGGTTTGCTTGCGGAGAAAGTGAAGGAGCGGATCTTCGCGGTAGCTCAAAGCGTCGAGCCGGGTGGTGTTCTCCCGAAGCTCGCCCCCGGCGTTGATGTCGTTGTAATAGACCGGCAGGATTCGGGCGAGCTGGAGGACGAGGTTATGGGCCGGGCGGATGTCGACGGAGAGAAGCGCGGAAATGTCTTTCTGCAGAAGGTCCGCGTCCCGGACGAAGACTCCGCCGATTTGCAGATGGGCGATCAGGGCCGAAAGCAGGGGCTTGGTCCAGCGGGGCTTTAAGGCGACGATCTCCAGCCAGGCCCGGATGTTCTTGACGTGGAGGGGATTGTAGCGGATTTCCCAGTCCAGGGTCGCCCCGCGGATTCCCGGAGGAATGAATCCGAACCGGATCATCTCCTCGAGGAGAGCTTTGACCGCGGAATGCCGGTCGAGCTTGAAGACTTCCCGGGCGGCCGTACTGACGCAGCTCATCATGGTTTCCGGGTGGCCCGCCCGGGCGGCGCTTTCGCGGAAGGTTTGAAAGACGGAGGCGATCAGCGGCTCGACTTCGGCTTCCGCCAGAGTCGGGAAGACCTTGGATAAGGAGCGGTTCACTTCGATCAGCGTTTCGCGGCGGATGCTCCGGAACCCGTCATGGGACAGGAGGCCGAGGAGATAGCGAAGGCGAACGGCGTGGGCCCGTCCCGAGGAAAAGGGGGCGCGCTCGAGCTCGTCGGCGATTTTCAGGTAGCCGTGAGCGATTTGAAAATCGTCGGGGATTTCGAGGCGGTCGGCGAAATCCCTCCAGCTCCGCGGCTCGGGCTGGGCGGCTTTTTCGGCGATCGCCTCCCGCCAGGTTCGAAGCCGGGATCGACTCAACGGTTCGACCAGCCGGGCGTAGATCTCCCGGTCCGGGGGAAGATCCTCCGGGACGAAAGCGACGAGGCCGTCGGCCGGATCGGGCTGGGAAATCCAGTAATCGAACGCGGCCAGAGACGCCCGGTCGATCAGCCGGCGGACGCGGTCGAGCCGGAGCGGGAAGTTTTTTTCGAGGCCCGCGGCCAGGATGCCCTTCAAGGCCCGGCCCGCTTTCTTGATCGTCCCGTCTCCTTCCGGAAGGGACGCGGAAATCCGTTCCAAAGCCCGGTCGACGGCCGGAAGGTTCGTTTCGAGCCGGTCGCCGCTCTCGTCGATGATTTTTTTCAGAAATTCAAACAGCCCGCTCAAGCACCGGTCCCGGACCTCGCCCGCCGCGGCCCGGTCGAACAGTTCGAGAAATACACCCGCGACAAAATCCAGAGCGTCCGCCCCCCGGGAGGAGGCGGCGAAGACGTGAAAGCTTTCGAGGGCGATCAGGCGCCACTCCTCGACCCGTTCGATACCCGGGGCGGAGTCCGAGCGGTCCTGGCCGAAGAACGCGCCCAGACGCTCCCGGGTTCCGAAGGATTCCCGGGTGAATTCAGCCCAACGGTCGGAGGCCGGCGCCGAGCCGGTGCTTGAATTCGTCATGATCGGTTGGTCTCCTTGACGGTGTTCAATCCCGCGCTCTTCCGGATGCGGCGAAGCAGGGCCGCGGCCGCGGGTTGATCGCGGGCGGCGACGACGGTCCGGTCGGAGAACGACTTGAGGATTTCGGAGGCGGAAAAATCGCCGCGGGCCGAGTCTTTTTTTCCGGTAAAGGGGAACAGTTCGGGTCCCCTCTGGCATTTGGCGTTGATATTCACCCGGGCGACCTGGCGTTCGACCGCTTCGATCAAAGGCCCGAGTGTTCGCGGATCGGATCCGAAAACGCTGGCTTGCTGGCCGTAGGGGGAGCGGCGCAGATAGTCGACCGGCTCCGCGGTCCGGGCGAACGGTACCACGGGAATCAGGGGCCCGAATTGCTCCTCCCGGAACAATTTCATCCGGGATTTGACGGGAAAAAGGATCGTGGGGAAGACGATCGACCGGACGGTCCGGCCGCCGCTTTCGTTGACGATCTTCGCGCCGCGGCCGACGGCGTCCTCCACCAGGGAGCGGAGGTAGGGAATCCGGGCCGGGTCGGCCAGCGGCGTGATGCGGACTCCCGGCGTCCAGGGCATTCCGACTCCGACC
>CAYPKX010000223.1:0-4072 GCA_964411395.1 uncultured Eubacteriales bacterium
AGTTTTCCTTGGCGATGAATCCGGCGAAAAGGGCGACCATCAGCCTCCAGTCGAATCCCATCAAGGTTCCCGCCGGCTCCAGGGCTCGGCTGAATCCGGCGAGATACGAGCTTTCCACCCTCCCTTCGGGGAAACGGGAGAGGGCCCAGACAGCCAGCGAGACGGGCAGAATAACGACCACGGCCTTGCGGACGAATTCAATGCTTCGCCGCCGGACGAGATCGCAGATCGTCCGGGGATGGGGGACGTGGTAAAGCGGCAGCTCCATGATGAACGGGGCCGCGTCCTGGCGGAAAAACAGCCGGCCGCCGATCATCCCGGTGGCGAAAAGAAGGCCCAGGGCGAGCAGAATGAGGCCGATGGCGACCAGGGCCGCCTGTTCCCGGAAAAACAGCGGAGCCAGAAAGGCGATAACGGCCATTCGCCCGGTACAGGGGATGAGGGGAATCAGGAACATCGTCAGGAGGCGGGCCCGGGTCGACTCGATGATCCGGGTGCCCAGCACTCCCGGCACATTGCATCCGAAGCTGATGATCAGGGGAAGGCAGGATTTCCCGTGCAGACGCATGGCGTGCATGAACCGGTCCATGACGAAAGCGGAGCGGGCCAGGTAGCCGACATCCTCTAAAAGCGCCGTAAAGCCGAAAAAGAGAATAAGGATGGGAAGAAACGTCAACAGCGTGCCGACGCCGCCGAGGATTCCCTCGACAAGGGCGCCCCGAATCCACCACGGGGAGGAGGCGGTCCAGCCGCCGACTAACCCTTGAAGACCTTGGATGACGGATTTTTCCAGGAATCCCTGGAGAGGGATTCCGAGCGCGTATGTCAGGGAAAAAACGGCGGCCATGACCGCGGCAAACGCGAGAAGGCCCCAGAACGGATGGGTCAGCCAGCGGTCGAGCCGGTGGGTCAGCGAGATCGGCCCGGTCTGGGGCCGGACGAGAGCGGCCCGGGTCATCCGCTCGATCCAGGCGTATCGTCCGGAAGCGACGGCGACCAGGGCGTCGTCATGCCGTTTCAATAAGGCGAGGATTTCCTCCCACCGCCCGGGAGGCACGGCCGCGGCGACTTTCCGGCTGATGTCCTCGTCCCCTTCCAGGATCTTCAAGGCGACCCAGTCGCGGGGATAGGGTTCGAGGTCCGTTCCCTCGAGCAAACGTCCGGTCCGGTCCAGGACCAGGCGATGGTCCTCCCGGATTACCGGTCGCTGAGGCTCGGGAATCCGCCCGCCCTCAGCGGCCGCGGCGATCGCCTTGACCAGTTCCTTGATCCCGCCCCTTGAGGAGGCCTCCATGGGAACGACCGGAAGGCCGAGGGCCGCCGACAGCACGCCGGGCTCGATCGCCAGGCCTTCCTTCCGGGCCACATCCATCATGTTGAGACCGATGACCACGGGAACCCGCAGGCTGAGGAGTTCGGCGACAAGATAGAGACCGTGCTCCAGAAGGGCGGCGTTGAGGACGGCGACGACGAGGTCGGGACGTTCCCGGATGATGAATTCCCGGGCGATCAGTTCCTCGGGCGAGGCCGCGGTCAGGCTGTACGTGCCGGGCAGGTCGATCACCCGGAAGGAGGTCCGGCCGTATGGAAAGGTTCCTTCCTTGCGCTCGACGGTTTTGCCCGCCCAGTTCCCGACGTGCTGGTGCAGGCCGGTCAAGAGGTTGAAGACGGTCGACTTGCCGACATTCGGCGGGCCGGCCAGGGCGACTTTGATTTCGGCGGGACCAGAGAAGCTCATGCGGGGAGCCGCGCGGGAGCGATAAGGATCCGGTGCGCCTCTCCCCGTCCTAAGGCGACGCGGGCCTCACGGATCTGGACGATCAGCGCTCCCCGGCCGGGATTTTGAACCATGACGACTTCGACTCCCGGAACGAAGCCCAGGGATACCATCCGGGCCAGCAGCCTTCGGCCGCCGTCCAATCCGGCGACGACGGCCCGCCGCCCGGAGCTCAATTGAGCCAAGGTCATCGGGCCGGCGGCCCGCGGCGTCATGGTCGGCCTCCCGTCGGCCGGCAGCTTCGGCAGAAACCGCCGGCATAAACATGGAATTCCTTGAGGTCCGCGTTCAGCGTCCGCTTGATTTCCGTCTTCAGGCGGTTGACCAGGGGATTCTCGCACTCGATGACCTGACCGCAGGCGAGGCAGGAGAAGTGCACGTGGGCGGCCCGGCGAGACGCCTCGAAATGCCCGTGAGATTGTCCCAGCCGATGCTCCTCGATGAATCCTTCTTTTTTCAATAAGGCCAGGGTTCGATAAACGGTGGACAGACCGATGCGGGGATCGATTTTTTTCGCTTCCAAAAACAGGGTTTCCGCGTCGGGATGGCCGGGGATTTTCCTCAACAGGTCGAGGATCACCTCTCGCTTCGAGGTGATGCGTCGGCCCGAGGCTTTCAGGGCGCTCTTGATGGCCGGGATTGAATTCACGTCAGGATTCCTTATTAAGAATGATTCTCATTATCAATTATATCCGAAAAAATCCCCTTGTCAAGGAAACCGGATGTCCTCAACAGCCTGATTCGGGGCGGGACGGCCCCCCTCCGGCGAAATATCCCGCCGCCGGGACGGCGTCCTCCTCGTGACGATTTTCCTCGCTCGGCCGTGGACGCAAGGAGCCGGCGATATCCGGCTCCCAGACGAGAGCGAACGGCGGGGTTTGGAGATCCTTTCAGCCGTCACTCCAGGCCGGTGGGGGCGTTGTTCAGGAGAAGGTCACGAGTTCCGGCCCGGCGCCCCTTGCCGGGAGAAGGCCGAAACAGCCGTCTCCGAAGTCATCATTGATTTATTCGGAGAGGCAACGGAAGAGCCTGCCTGGACGTAGGAAGGATGTAGATGTTAAAAAATTAGCATTTCCTCTTGACAGGCGGGAATAAGGGTGCTAATAATTTAGCATGCTAATATATTAGCATATCGAGCCGAAAGAACGGGGAGGCCCGCATGACGAATGACCGAAGCCTGAGCCGGCGGGAACGCCAAATCATGGACGTCATCTACGAGCTGAAGGAGGCGACGGTTCTTCAGGTCCTTGAGCGCCTGCCGGATCCCCCCGGTTATTCGGCGGTCCGGGCGCTGATACGAGTCCTGGAGCGGAAGGGTCACCTGACTCACCGCCGGGACGGACCCCGTTATGTTTATTCCCCTCTCGTGGCCAAGGAAAAAGCCCGTCGAAACGCCCTCCGCCACGTGATAAGGACGTTTTTCGACGGCTCCACGGAAAGCGTCATGGCCGCCCTTCTCGACATTTCCGAGAAGAATCTGTCCGAGGACGATTATGTTCGTCTCCGGGAGCTCATCGACAAAGCCCGCCGGGAGGGTCGCTGAAATGCAGGGAATCACGGCTACGGCGGCGCTCCTGGTCGAAGGCTTTCTCAAGACAACCCTCGTCCTTGTCCCCGCCTTGCTGGGGGCGGCGGCCTGTCGGAGGCGCCCGGCTTCTTTCCGCCATTTCCTTCTAAGCTTCGCTCTCATCGGCTTGCTGTTTTTACCCCTTTTCCGTCTTCTGCCGGGAGGATGGAAGACACCGCTTCTTCCGGCTCGGCCGGCCGCGGCCGTGTCGCCTTCCGCCGTTTTTTCTTCCCCGCCGCCGGCGGCGCTTTCCGGCGCTTCCGCGGCGGTTTCCTTCCTTTCCGTCCGTGACGGTTCGCCGTCTTCCCGAAGCGGAGAATCCGCAGCCGGCCCGAGCAACGCCCCGACCGGCGGGCGGGCGGTTCCCGCGGCGGTCTCCGGCGCTGCTGGCGGATTTTTTCCCGCTCATGCGGCCGTTTTTGCCTGGTTCGCCGGATTCCTCTTCCTGCTCTTGAAGCTGGCGTTCGGCCTCGTCGGCGCCTATCGTTTAACCCGGGAAGGATGGGAGCCGGGAGACCGAGGCTGGCGGATTCTGATCGCCCGTTTTCTGGCGGTGGTTCCGCTGAGGAGGGGCGTCCGCTTGAAAAGTCACCCGGAAGTCGCCGTCCCCCTGACCTGGGGCTGGAGAAAGCCCGTCGTCCTTATCCCCGTCGGGGCCGACGCTTGGGAGGAAGCGGAGCGCTCGGCCGCCCTGTTCCATGAGCTTTCCCACATCAAACGGGCGGATT
>CAYPKX010000224.1:0-4049 GCA_964411395.1 uncultured Eubacteriales bacterium
CCATGACCATGCCCGAGTATTTCGCCGCCAAGTTCGCGGCCAAAGCCAACTTGATCCGGGTTCTCTCCACGGGGATCATCGTCTTTTTCTTCGTGTTTTACGTCGGCGCCCAGTTCGCCGGCGCCGGGAAAACGATCCAGCAGACGTTCGGCTTCAGCCCGGTCTGGGGAATGATCATCTCGGCCGTCGTCATTCTCGGTTACGCCACCATCGGCGGCTTCGTCAGCGTCGTCGCCGTCGACTCGCTCCAATCCATCCTGATGCTGATCACCCTGATCGTCACGCCGGTCATCATCGTGATCAAAGTCATGGCTTCTCCCGTTTCCCTGAACGCCGCTTTCGCCGCCGCTGGGCCCGGTTTTGGATCCCTGACCGGAGGGCTCACCGGCTTTGCCGCCGGGTTGATGATCTTCAACAATCTGGCCTGGTTCTTCGGCTATCTCGGCGGCCTGCCCCAGCTCAACGCCCGGTTCATGGGGATGAAGGATGACCGGAATGTCCGCTCCGGACGGAACATCGCCGTCGCCTGGACGATCATCGCCTACAGCGGAGTTGTCGTCATCGGCCTCGGGGCTCAGGTCCTGTATGGTCCAAACGCCGTATCGGATACGGAGATGATTCTCCCCTTTCTCCTCAACGACATGTTCCCCGGCTGGCTGGCCGCCCTGCTTCTGGCCGGCGCCGTCGCGGCCATGATCTCGACGGCCGAGAGCATGCTCCTGGTCGCGGCCACCTCCATCAGCGAAGATGTGGTCAAGGGCATCATCAAGAAGGGCCGGGCGGCGGACCGGACCCTGCTTCGGATCTCGCGGACGGCGACGATCGCGGTGGGCCTCCTGGGTCTGGTCCTGGCGCTGACGACGAAGGACCTGATCTATTCCATCGTCAGCTATGCCTGGGCCGGCATCGGCTGCTCCTTCGCTCCGGCGGTTCTCCTGTCGTTCTATTGGGACCGCTTCGGAGCCGCCGGCGTCGTGACCGCTCTGGGCACGGGCCTGGTCGCCACGATTCTCTGGATGCTCGCCGGCTTGGAAGCGACAATCACCGCCCGGGCCTCGACGTTCATCATCGCCATGGCCCTGGCCGTGCTGGTGACGCTTCTCTCCGGAAAGAAGAAAGCTCCAGTGACGGCCTGATTTCCCGGACGGTCTATTTGGCCGGGGAGTGAAGGTACCGTTTCACCTTGTTGGACGGGGTTTTTTCAAACGGCGTTTTCCGCTCCTCGATTTTTCGGATGTGCGACCAGGGAGGCAGCCGGCTGTTCACGTCGGTCATGATGCTCTTGAGGAGGGCCGAAACCGCCGCCTCCCGGTCGGGCCCGACCGGAACGATCCTCGGCCTGAGCAGGTCGAGCTGTTCCTTATCCAGCACGACAGCCGCGCCGACGAGTCCGCCGATCTCCAGGACAAGGGACTCTCCGACATAGGGCTGCTCGTTCAGAAGGCTTTCGATCGCCTCCGGATACGTTTTCTTTCCGCTGGAATGGACAATGACGTTTTTCAATCGTCCCCGAAAGAACAAATATCCCCGGGAATCGAGGACGCCGACGTCCCCTGTCCTCAGCCAGCCGTCGGCGGTCAGCGCCTCCCTTCCCCCGGGCGCGGGACGGTATCCGGCCATGACGTTGGGCCCCCGGACCTCGATCTCCCCTTCGCCCGTAGCCGGATCCGGTTCGGCGATTCGCACGTCCACCCCCGGCAGCGGACGGCCGCACGATCCGGAGACGAAGGTCGCGGGAGGGTCCCCGGTGACCAGGGGAGACGCTTCGGTCAACCCGTATCCGACCGTGTAGGGAAATTTCGCCTCGTCGAAGAACGCCGCCGCCTCGGGCGCCAGCGGGGCGCCTCCGAGACAGAACATCCGCAGGCGGCCGCCAAAAGCCTTGGCCAGCCTCCGTCCGAGCAGGCGGTGGATCAACATTCTTCCGGTCCGCAACCGGGATATCCGCCGGACCAAGGCCCGCCGGCGCAGCTCGGGCTGAATGCGCTGCTTGAAAATTTTCTCGAGCACGAGGGGAACGGCAATCATGATCGTCGGCCGAACCCGGCTCAAGGCCGGAAACAAGACGGCCGCGGCCGGGGGTTTCGGCAAATACGTCACCGAAGCCCTCTTCATGACCGGTATCAATAATCCCAGGGTGCATTCCGTGGCGTGGGCCAGCGGCAGGATGGACAACAGCCGGTCGGACTCGCCAACCCGCCCGCACATCTGATCGATGGCCATGGCGTTATGAACCAGATTTTTTTGAGTGAGGAGGACTCCCTTGGAAAAACCGGACGTTCCCGAGGTGAAGATCAGGGAGGCGGGATCGTTCTCGGCCGCCGCCGGAGCCCCGTCCGCCGGCGACTCCTGGCGCTCCGGCCGGCCCATCGTCAGGCCGACAATGGAAAAATCCTCCAGGCAAACAACCAAACCGGGAGGCGGGAGCTCCCCGCCCTCGACAAACGATTGATATTTCGAACCGACGAAGGCCGCCCGGCTTCCGGACATGGCCAGAATCCGGCGCACGTCGGGACGGGGAAACTCATGCATAACCGGGACGGCCACGGCCCCGATGGACGTCACGGCGAAGAAGGCCGCGGCCCAGTGGGGATGATTTTCTCCAAGCAGGGCGACTTTATCCCCCTTGCCCAGCCCGTTTTCCCGGAGAAGCCGGACAAGCCGATCGATACAGTCCCGGAGTTCGCCGTAGGACAGGAACTTTTCATCCAGGAAGCCGAGGGCGGATTTTTCCGGAGGGCCCGAAAAGGCCCGATCCAGAAGCGCCGGGATGGTCAGCGGGGTAAAAAGCGGCTGGAATTCCGGACCGGAGACCGGAGGGCTCTCCGCTCGGCGGCCTTGAATCATTTCCAGCGGCATGGCCTTTCGCCCATTATATGCCAGGAGACCGCGAAAAGGGCAAGCCGTATTTCAAGACACCGGGTCATTCACGTCCGGAATTTTCGGTGACAACGGGCGGCGGAATCGCCCGACTCGGAAACCGCAGGTACATTCAGGCGAGGAGAAATTCGAGCGTCAGAACGTTGGATTCGTTTTCCCGGCGATAATGGACCCGGTCGGTGACTTCCCGAATGAAGAAAATCCCCAACCCGCCGACTTTGCGCTCGTCGAGACCGGAGGCGATGTCGGGATTTCCGGATGCGAGGGGATCGAAGGCGGGCCCCTGGTCGCGGATGACAATCACCAGAGCCGGCTCGGGCGTGTTCTCCCAGGCGACGTCCACCGGGCCCTCGGCGCCGCGATACGCATGGAGGATGACATTGACCAGGGCTTCCTCCGAGGCCAAGCGGATCCGGCCCCGAGCTTGCTCGGTAAAACCCGAAGTTTTAGCCCCGGCGTCGATGAATTCGAGAAGCTCGTGCAACCCTTCCATCCGGGCCGGGCGAAGCATGTTGGGCATATCGGCCTCCCTCCTGACCGCGACCGGGTCGCGGCCTGAGTGTCTGTATCATACAAGCCCGCCCGACAGGCCGCAAGTCCGCGGCCCTTCTTCCCTTACCGAACGTCCAGCCGGACGCTTTCCGAATGGCTGTTGAATTCCGGAGCATACATGCACTCGATTTGGGCCAAACCGTTCTGGTAAAGGCCGCGATGCTGAACCCGGAGCTCGTACTCGAAGATATAAACACCCTTCGGCAGATAATCGATGAAAAAGTGGCTGGCGGTATCCTTGGTCGACTCGTAGTACGCCAGGCCGTCCTGGAATTTGTACCGGGACAGGACATTGACGGGCTCGAGTCCCGAGCCGCGGTGGTCTTTCAGGTGGACGTATTCCATGTCCCGGTCCGTCCGAAGCTCGATCCGGACGACCACGGTGTCCCCAACGGCCAGCGGGCCGCGGACCGGCTCGATCTCCGGCCCCCGCCTGGTCAACCGTTTGACGAAGACGGTTTTTTTCAGCCGCAGCGGATTCCGGTCATGGGGGGTGATTTTGGAGATGTCTTCCAAGTACTGCCAGTGGACGCCGCCCCAGGCGATCCCCTTGTCGGATTTGCGGACTTCGATCTCCCCCATCGCCGCCTTGATCTCGGACGCGGCGTAGCGTTTTT
>CAYPKX010000225.1:0-4031 GCA_964411395.1 uncultured Eubacteriales bacterium
CGCAAGGGCGAGACGCTGGCCCAGGGGTCGCACATCCCGGTCCATCTGGGAGCGATGCCGCTTTCGGTTCAGGCCGCCCTGCACACCCTCAAGTTCGAAGAAGGCGATCTCGTCCTGCTGAACGACCCGTACCGCGGCGGCACCCATCTCCCCGACATCACGGCCATCGCCCCGGTCTTCGTCGGCGGCCGGCTTTCCTTTTTTGCCGCCAACCGGGCTCATCACTCCGACGTCGGGGGAATGTCGCCGGGAAGCATGCCCCTGGCCCAGGAAATCTTCCAGGAAGGATTGATTCTTCCTCCCGTCAAACTCATTGGCCGGGGCCGCATGAACGACGACCTCCTCCGGCTCATTCTGGCCAACGTCCGGACGCCTGACGAGCGAAAGGGCGACCTTCTGGCCCAGGTCGCCGCCTGCGAGAAAGGCCGCGTCCGGATCCTTGAGGCCGCGGATAAATTCGGACTCGAGCGGGTCGAGCGATACGCCGGCGTGATCCAGGACTATACCGAAACGTTCCTCCGCCGGACGCTTCGTGCAATCCCCTCGGGCCGGTATGAATTCGCCGATGTCCTGGACGATGACGGCATCACCTCCGATCCGGTCCGGATCTCCGTCCGGATCGACATCGGCGGCGGACGGGCCCGCCTCGATTTCCGCGGATCCTCGCCCCAGGTCAAAGGGGGCGTCAACGCCAATGCCGCTGTCACGACGTCGGCCGTGCTCTATGTTTTCCGCTCCCTGATCGAGGAGGACATCCCGGTCAATACCGGCCTTCTCCGGCCGCTTTCGATCATCGCTCCGCCCGGTCTGGTCGTCAGTGCTCGTTTCCCCGCCGCCACGGCCGCGGGCAATGTCGAAACATCCCAGCGAATCGTCGATGTGCTGCTCGGAGCCCTGGCCCAGGCGATCCCCGGGCGGATCCCGGCCGCCAGCCAGGGGACCATGAATAACATCGCCCTGGGCGGATATGATCCGGTCCGTAAGCGGGACTTCGCCTATTACGAAACGATCGGGGGAGGCATGGGGGCAAGCCGCGAGCTCCCGGGACTTTCCGGCGTCCATACCCACATGACAAACTCTCTGAATACGCCGCTCGAGGCGTTGGAAAATTATCTTCCTCTCCGGATCCGGGGATATTCCCTCCGCCGGGGATCGGGCGGCCGCGGCCATCACCGGGGCGGCGACGGCATCATCCGGGAATACGAATTCATCGTTCCCACCCGGGTGACGATCATGTCCGAACGGCGGGTGTTCGCCCCGTATGGTCTCGCCGGCGGCTCTCCCGGCCGGAAAGGCCGGAATATCCTCATTTCCAAGGGCCGGAAGACCGTTCTCCGTTCGAAATGCGATCTGACCGTCCAGGCCGGAGACATCATCCGTATCGAAACGCCCGGCGGCGGCGGCTATGGCCGAAGCTGAACCGCAAAGAAAGGACAATCCATGAAGCGTAAAATCCTCCTCGCGACTTTGGGTGCGATTCTGGCCGCGGCCGGGACGGTCCAAGCGGATGTTTATGCCCGTCTTCAGGGTCTTTTTGCCCTTCCGACGGGGGCATCCTATTCGGGCGGAGCCGGTCTCGGCCTGGCCGCGGGATGGAACCTGGATTCGCGATTCGCTCTCGAGCTCGGATTCCGGAATTGGGCGGTCGCCTCGGAGGGCTCGATCGAGGGATTGAGCCTCGGAAGACTCTGCGTCCTCCCGGTCGAAGTCGCTTTCCAGGCGCGCTTCCCGCTCGGATCGAGGCTTCATCTTTTCGGCCAATTCGGCCTCGGCTACGCCTTCCATTCCTTCAAGCTCGATGAGAATTATCTGGAGGATTGGAACGAACTCGGTTTCGAGATCGAAGAAAACGCGGAAAACGGCATCTCCGCCCGGCTCGGCGCCGGCCTCGAGCTCACTCTCACTCCGAAAATGTCGCTCGATTTTACGGCCGGATACAATCTCCTCGGGTCAAAAGGCGTCTGGTCGATCACCGACACGGCTTCGGGCGAAACGGCGTCCGGGGACCCGGCCGATTTGAGCTTCGACGCCCTGACCTTCTCTCTAGGCTTAAAAATCGCCCTGTTTTCGCCGGAGGGTGGTCGATGAAACGGACGGCCGTCGCCGCCCTGGCCGTCCTCCTTGGAACCTTCGTCCTCCTTCCCGGCCGGGCCGAAGGGCCTTCCCGGCCGCCGGACCAAAACGAAAGGTCCCCCGCCGATCTCTCCGCCCGAACAGGGCTCCCGAACTTCGATGCCTTGCTCGGCCGTTTCCTGGAGATTCGAGCCCGTCGGGGCGGAGAAGCGGCCGCCGGGTTCGCCGCCGCCCGCGGGCTTCTCCGGAGTGAAGGAATGATCCGGGTCGTCGTCGAGGGCCGCGTCTTTGGACGGGAAAAATGGCAGGCCGAAGCCGAGATGCGCAGCCTGGCCGAAAGCCTTTCCGCCCGCGGGGGGAAAGTCCAGGCCCGTCATCGGAGCTTCATCCAGGTTCTTCTGCCGGAAGACGACCTGGCCGCCTGGGCGATCGATCCGCGCATCGCCAGGATTCGAGCCCCGCTGAAGCCGATTCTCCACAAGTCCACTTCGGAGGGAGTGGCCCTCACCGGAGCGGACGCCTGGATCGATCTGTCCGCGTATCATGCCTCTCCGGTGAAAATCGGGATCCTCGATCTCGGATTCTCCGGCTATGAGAACCTCCTCGGCACCGATCTCCCGGCCTCGGTCGAGGTGAAGTCCTTCCGCCAGGATCAGGATATCGCGGCGGGAGAAGTCCATGGCGCAGCGTGCGCCGAAATCGTCCACGACATGGCCCCGGGAGCCCGTCTCTTCCTGGCCAATTTCGACACCGACGTCGAACAGTACCAAGCCCTCGACTGGTTCGAACAACAGGGCGTCGATGTCGTTTCCTATTCGGTGGGCTGGTATAACGCCGGGGCTGGCGACGGGACGGGCCCGATTTGCGACGCGGTGGATTACGCCGCCGACCGGGGAATGGCCTGGGCCTCCTCGGCCGGGAACAGCGCTGATTCGCACTGGGATGGATTATTCACCGACCTGGACGCCGATGGATTCCACGAATTCGCTCCCGGGGATGAAATTCTGTCTTTCCCTGTATCGGCCGGCGACACCGTCGGAGTCTTTCTCAACTGGAAGGATTGGGGAACCTGGTCCGGCTGGAATTTCACGGGAACGAACCAGGATTACGACCTGATTCTCTGGCGGTGGACCGGCTCGAACTGGAGCTTTGTCGACCGGGCCTCGGCCCTCCAGAACGGCGGCGATTGGCCGACGGAAGAGCTTTTCGGCTATACCGCCGACCAAAGCTCGGCTTGGGGCGTGAGCATCGTCCGTGTCTGGGCCGACCGGCCCATGGCCCTCGAGCTGTTTACGATGGGAAACTCGGAGGTGATCGAGCACAATGTGCCGTCCCGGAGTCTCACCACGCCGGCCGATGCGGCCCGGGCTTTGACGGCCGGAGCCTCGGACGCGGTCGGAGACTTTTACCATAATTACAGTTCCCAGGGGCCGACCTGGGGAGGACAAATCAAGCCCGACTTCGCCGCACCGTCCGGAGTGTCGACGACGACCTACGGCTTCCGGGATTTTTACGGAACATCGGCCGCCGCTCCGCACCTGGCCGGCGCCCTGGGTCTGCTCCTCGGCGGGACGAAGTTCGACCTCGCCCAAATCAAAGCCATCCTGGAAGCCCGGGCGGTGGACCTGGGCGGGCCCGGCCCGGACAATGTCTTCGGCGCCGGCCGTTTGAACCTGAAAAAAAAGTGACGCCGAGCGCCTGAGATCCCGGCGTCCGGGAGGGACCGTAATGACGACCCGTGACCGGATCGCAGGATTTCTGATCGGACTCTGTCTTCTCTCTCCTTCCCCGATGGTCTCCCAAGCGCCGCCCTTTGCGTCGGGACACGGAGGTTTCCTTCACGGCGTCTGGCTTCACCCCGGACTCTTCGGTCCCGAGGAATCAACGGCCGCGGCCAAGATGACCGAAGTCTTCGAAGCCTACGTCCGGGCCGGAATCGACTCCGTCTTCATCCTGGT
>CAYPKX010000226.1:0-3998 GCA_964411395.1 uncultured Eubacteriales bacterium
GTCGAGTTTTACCGCGGCTTGGACCGGGTGGAGGGAAACCACGGCGGCGACCAGGCTTTCGATATAGCTTTTCACCTCGACATCCTGATACCCCTCCCCGAGCAGGAGCTTGTCGTATAGGATTCGCATGCTGTCCAACCGGCCCTTGGCTTCCTGGAGAGCCGCGGCGATTTCGGGATTGTCCTGTTCCTTGGCCTGGAGGGACAGGAGCGAGGACATGGCGGCAAAGTTGTTTTTAATCCGGTGGTGGACCTCTTTGAGCAGGATTTCCTTCTCCTGAAGTTGACGGCGGACCTCCTCCGATGCCCGGCGGGCCTCGGTGATGTCGGACATGATGCCCCGGATGCCGACCACGGCTCCATTGTCCTCGATCCTCCGGTTGGACACCCGGATCCAGCGGCGGGAACCGTCCTTGGTGAGGATCGGAAATTCCCCGGTGGTCGTTTCCCGCGCCAGCGCTCCCCTGAAAATATCGATCAAGGAGGAATCCTCCTGCGAGGCAACGAATTCGTAAATTTTCCGGCCGACGACCTCCTCCCGGTCAAATCCCGTGATTCCGGTAATCGCCGGGGAGACGTATTCCACCCGACCGTCCGGATCCACCGAGAAAATGACGTCCCGGTGGCCTTCGACCAGTTCCCGATACGTGGTTTCGCTCTCCCGCAGGGCCATCTCGGCCCGTTTGCGGTCGGTGATATCCTTGTCCACGCCGCGGTACCCCTTGAGGTTCCCCTTTTCGTCCAGGAGCGGCACGCCGTTGGTCAAAAGACAGATCACCTGGCCGTCGCGGCCGATGTTCCAGTTTTCAAGGTCCTTGATGATCCCTTTGCGGGCGGCGATATCCTCATAAACCGGCCGGATCCGGGCCGCTTCCCTGGGCAACATCAGGTCAAAGGGCTTCTTTCCGACAATCTCCTCCACGGAGCGGCCGAAAAGGGCTTCGCATTGAGCCGAGCTGTAGGTGTAAACGCAGTCGGCGTCCACCTCCCAGATCCAATCGACCGTATTGAAAAGGATATCCCGCAGGCGGCCTTCGCTCTCCTGGAGAGCCCGTTCCGCCTGCTTCCGGGCGGTGATGTCGCGCCAGATGCAATGGTAGAGCGGCTGGCCGTGAGAGGAGGCGAATTGGGCCCGGACCAGGATGTCACGGATCCCGCCGTCCCTGGTCCGGTGCCGGGTTTCGAACTCGCTTCGGCCTTCGCGCCGGACCTGATCGATGTGGGCGCGGATTTCCTCCGGCGTCTCGATTTCCTCGATATCGAAAACGGTCAGCCGGGAAAATTCCTCCCGGGAATACCCGAGCTGCCGGTGAGCCGTCTCGTTGAATTCCAGGATCTTCGCCGGCTCCGGATCGAGGATGATGATGCCGTCCGACGACTGCTCGAACAGCAGGCGAAAACGGGCTTCAGTCTCGATCAGCGCGTCTTCTTTTCTCCGACGCTCGGTGATATTGTCGAAAAGGGCGACGAAAAAACCGTTTTCCGGACAATAGACATTGGCGGAAACCCACATTTTGAGCGGATGGATATAGGTTTCGAACGATTCCGGCTTTCCTCCGCGGGCCACGCGGACCAGGAGATCATAGAGCGCCGGTTCGGACTCGCGAAAATCCGGGATCGCTTCGGAGGCCTTGGTGCCGGCGATGGCCGGGATGCCGGTTGCGGCCTCGAACGACCGATTGGCCGAGAGGAGAACGAGATCCTCGGGCTTTCCGCTTTGGTCAAAGACCACCCGCGCATAGAGGCAGGCGTTCAACATATTTTCGAACAGGGAGCGGTATAAGCTCACGCTTTTACGCAAGGCGTCCTGGGATTCATGGGTTTCGGTCATGTCCCAGACCGTCGAGACCATCAGGTTTTGATCCGGAATCGGAATGTTCCGGGCGGAGATGTACCGATGGTCGCCGCTCCGGGTGGTAATCCTCAGATCGTTCCAGACCATCCGGGCGGGATCGCCGCTTTGAATATCGGTCATCACCCGGGATTTGAGCGCTTCGCCTTCGGAACCGGGATAGACGCGGGCGAAGAAATGATCCACATCGGTCAGAACGTCCCGCGGCCAGCCGTAAATTTCCGTGAAGCGTTCGTTCATATAGCGGACGGCCCCGTCATCGATCGTGTTGGCCGCAAATCCGATGGGCATGTGGTCAAGGATGCTTTCAATATAACGGGTTCGCCGGCGGAGCTCATCTTCCGCCCGCTTGCGCTCGGTAATGTCGCGGACGACCATGCTTGTCCGGGTGTTCCCTTCCCGGTCAAGAAAGAGGACCGAGGACGCTTCAGCCGGGAATTTCGTTCCGTCCTTGCGAATGAAGGTCAGCTCTCCATAGAATCGCCCGGTCCGGGCCCGCTCTTCGAGCGCCGCCGCCAGGCGAGGATCCGAGGCGTCGATGATCGCCGGCCGGCCGAGCCGGGTGATTTCTTCCATCGACCGGCCGAACATCCGCTCGGCCGAGGCATTCGCCACAAGAATCCGGCCGTCCGGAGCCGTCAGCATGATGGCGTCGGGCGAATGGTCGAAGATGGCCCGATAGCGTTCCTCACCCTCCCGCAGGGCATTCTCTTTTTCCTTTTCCCTGATTTTTGCGTCGAACAGCTTGAAAGCCATCTTGATCGAAGCGTCCAGAACGGTCCCGCTCGAGTCTTTGACCACGTAACCGTAGGACGTGATTTTTTCGGTCTTTTCGACGACTTCGGGCTCGATGTGGCTCGAAAGGAAAACGATCGGCAAATCATGGTCCTTCAGAATCAGCGCCGCCGCCTCGGTCCCGTCGATCCCGGAACCCAGATTGATGTCCATCAGGATCAAGTCGATGCCCGGTGTGCCGGCGACGGCTTTAACCGCGGCCTCGCCCTGGCCGACGATATTCACCGCATAGCCGTACTTTTCCAGGGTGGCCTTCTCGGCCATGGCGATGATTGCTTCGTCTTCGACCAGCAGGATCAGCTTACGTCCGTTGTCCAGCATGTCCTGGCTCCTTTACGCGGGCGACAACCTTACCGGCTTCATGGATTTTTGGGGGGCGATAGACTCGGGGAAAGAGAGGGGGTCGGTCATGGACGAACGCTCGCAACGAGCCCTCTTCTCATGTGATTATGATAGATTTCTCGTTTATGGACGTCAAGTAGAGAATCAGACAACGGAGGACGAGCAGCCCCTTTTCAGCCGCACCGGAGAAGGGAAGATTTATGCTAAAATAGCGCTCCGCGACGCTGATCGAACCGCCGCGGAAAAGAAAGGAGGACGCATGAAGAACCGCTTCCGAGCCGGTCTTTCCACCATCCTCATGATCGCCGGACTGTCGGCCGTTCCCTTATCGGCTTCCGCGGAGATCGATTTCGGTTTAAAAACCGGGTTCGATATCTCCATGCATTGGAGCACCGCGGAGAAAAGCCCCGACTATACGGTCGAATCGGGTTCGAGATATGGGTTCCTCATAGGGGCCGCCTTCCGGATCAAGCTTTCCGAAGTGTTCACCCTCCAGCCGGAAATCCTCTATGTCCAGAAGGGCTCCCCCCAAAACGTCCGAGTCGAGGGTTTTCCCTTTGGAACCATCGTCGCCGACTACGACCTGCACTACCTGGAGGTTCCGGTCGTCCTGCGGACGCATTTCCTGAAAGGAAAACCCGTTCAACCGACCCTCGGGATCGGGCCATATTTCGGGTACCTGCTCAAAGGCACGTACACCTTCACCAACGGTTTTTTAGGGACCTCCTCTGAGGATATGGACGACCTGAAAAAATTCGATTTCGGGTTCGTCACCGAATACGGGGTGGAAATCGAGAGCGGCAAGGTCCGCGTCGGCGTGCATTACCGGTATACCATGGGTTTCGTCGACCTCGGGCTTCCGACCGGGCCCGGCCTCCCAACGGTCAACCTCAGAAACGCAAACCACGCCGTTGTCCTCGAAATCCTCCTGTGAGGCCGGACGTACCCCGGGACCGCATGAGGGAAACAGGTCCGGTCTGTATCCGCGTCGAACATCTCCGCAAGACGTA
>CAYPKX010000227.1:0-3952 GCA_964411395.1 uncultured Eubacteriales bacterium
CGACGCCGTCGACGAAGACGGTTTCGACGATCTGAACGGCGACGGCCTGATCACCATGATGCGGGTCAAGGATCCGGAGGGCGATTGGATTCCGGTGCCCGGCCAGCCCCGTCTGATGAAGCGGGCCGATTGGGCCAAAGGCGAAAAAGGGATCTACAAGCTCGTCTCGGAAGGCCTGGACAACGACAAGGACGGATTATACAACGAGGATCCGGCCGGCGGGGTGAACATCGGGCTGCAGTTCCCGCACTTGTTCCGCTTTTTCAGTTCGGGGACCGGCCTGTGGCCGGGGAGCGAAGCCGAGAGCTTCGCCGTTCTCAAGTTCGTCAACGAACACCGGGAAATCGGATTGTCCCTGGTTTTCGGAGAATCCGACTTCTGTCTGAATCCTCCCCGCGGCGGCCGCCGCGGAGACGCCGATTTGAGCCAGATCCGGGTTCCCGAGCGGATGGCCGGTTTCATCGGGGCCGACCCGTCCCGGGTGTACTCTCTGGCCGAGCTCATCGAGCTGGTCCGGCCGATAGTTCCCGAAGGCATGACCGTCGACGAGTCGATGATCGCCGGCATGCTCGACCTGGGGGCGGTCGTCAATCCCGTGGCCGACGATCTCAAGTTTTACCGGGAGCTTTCCGAGAAATATAAGGAATTCCTCAAGAAAAACAAGTTCGAGGAAAAGCGGCTCGACCCTCCGGCCGACAAGGACGGATCGTTTGAGCTGTACGCCTACTACCATCTCGGCCTGCCGTCGTTCGCGATGAATCTCTGGACCCTTCCCGAGTTCAAAGAAGAAAAAAAAGAGGCCGAAATCACGCCCGAGAAGCTGGAGAAGATGACCAAGGATGAATTTCTGGCTTTGGGCGAAGAAAAGATCGAGGCCTTCCTCAAGTCGGCCGGAGCGCCTCCGTCCTTCAAGGCCAGGCAGGTGATCGAAATGGTCCAGAGCGGGAAAACGACGCCCAAACAGATGGCCGAGATGATGAAGCAGATGCCCAGGCCGCCCTCGGAAGAGGGCTCCGACCCGAAAGAGAAAGCGCTTTTGGCCTGGAGCGACAAGGAGCTTGCGGGAAAGGGGTTTGTCGCCTGGACGCCCTATAAGCACCCCACTCTCGGCGACGTTGAAATCGGCGGCGCGTCCTCCTATGTCGAGTCGACGCCTCCC
This sequence comes from uncultured Eubacteriales bacterium, assembly GCA_964411395.1. Taxonomy (GTDB): domain Bacteria; phylum Acidobacteriota; class Aminicenantia; order Aminicenantales; family UBA4085; genus JAAZPG01. The sequence goes on from CAYPKX010000227.1 coordinate 1,160, forward strand.
CCGGCCAGAATCGAAGCTCTGCTCAAAGGCCAGGTTCCCTGGGCTTTCGAGCTGGCGGGGAAAATGGCCCGGATCAAGGTTGGTTCGGCCAAAGCAACCTCCCTGGGCGGCGGGATCTATGAAATCGAAGCCTGGGTCGAAAATACCGGATACCTGCCCTATCCGACGGCCATGGGCCGCCGGAACAATCGAATCTTTCCGGTCCTCGTTTCCCTGGAAGGCCCCGGGATTCAAATCCTCGAGGGGAAAAAGCGGAGCGCGGTCGCGTCGGTCGGCTCCGGAAGTCCCCAGAAGATCCGTTGGCTCATCCGGTCGGAGCGCCCGGTCAAAATCGAGATCAAAGCCGTCACCCGGAACGCCTGGGGCGGCCAAACGTCCCTCGACCTGGGAGGTGCGAAATGAAAAGAACCGTTTTCGGATCCGTTCTTCTGATCGCCCTCTGCCTGGCTCCCGCCGCCGCTCCGCAGGCAAAGGTCGGCCTGCCCCTGAGATTTGACCGGTATTACCCCCTGGCCGAACTGAACGAGGCGATCCAAGCCCTTCAAAAAGCCCATCCTTCGCTGATGACGGTCGAGGAGGCCGGAAAAAGCGAGGAAGGCCGGCCGATTCTGGCGGTCACCCTCAACAATCCCAAAACCGGGCCGGCTCTCTCCAAGCCGGGAATCTATGTGGACGGCAACATCCACGGCAACGAGATTCAGGGCGGAGAAATCTGTCTCTACCTGATCGACTACTTATTGGGGCATTACGGAAGCAACAAGGAGGTGACCGATCTTCTCGACAAGAATTGCTTCTATATCGTCCCTGTGGTCAATGTCGACGGGCGCCATCACTTTTTCGCCGACCCGAATAATTCGAGCAGTAACCGAAGCGTTCGCCTTCCCGTCGATGATGACCGCGACGGACTGGTCGACGAAGACTTTCCCGACGACCTGGACAAGGACGGCAATATCACCCAGATGCGGCGCAAGGACCCGTTCGGCCCGTATAAGACCGACCCGGAGGATCCGCGGCTGATGGTCCGGGTCAAGCCGGGCGAAAAAGGGGAGTGGACGGTCCTCGGCGAGGAAGGCTTCGACAACGACGACGACGGCCAGATCAACGAGGATCCCGAAGGCTATGTCGATCCCAACCGCCAGTGGAGCTTCGACTGGGCGCCTGAATATGTTCAGGGCGGCTCGGGAGATTATCCGTTCCAGGCCGTCGGTTTGAAAGCCCTGGCCATGTGGCAGCTCTCCAAGGTGAATATCTGCGTCGGCTGGTCGTTCCACAATAACGGCGGAATGTATTTGCGCGGTCCGGCCCGGAAAGGCCTGGGCGAATATCCTTCCCAGGATGTGGCCGTTTATGACTACATCGGCAAGCAAGCCGAACGGATCACCCCCGGATACCGGTACCTGTTGAGCTGGCGCGATCTCTACACGACCTACGGCGATTCGGTCGAGTGGATGGTCCGCTTTCTGGGAGCCTACGCCTATTGCGGAGAAGTGTTCCAGTCGGATTCCGAAACGTTCAAAGACCTGAGTGAAAAAGCCGCCGCGGCCTCCGGCGGAGCCGAGGGCCGGCAGCGGCAGTTTGCTTCCATGGTCGAGCGGATCAAGTATAGCGACAACCTGACGCAGGGCGAGCTTTATAAGTCCTGGGCGTCGTTTAAGCACCCCGTCTACGGCGACATCGAGATCGGCGGCTGGGTCAAGATGAGCAGCCGTCTCGGCGCCCCGTTCATGATGCCCGACCTCGTCCACCGCAACGCGATGGCCGTCCTGTTTTCGGCCAAACACACGCCGGAAGTCACCCTGGACGTTTTCGAGGTCAAAAAGGTCGGGGACGGCCTGTACCGGGTCCGGACCCGGCTGGCCAACGCCAAAGCCATGCCCTCGATGAGCTATCAGGCCCAGCGCGACCGGCTGTATCCGCTGGATCAACTTACGGTTTCCGGGACCAAAGCCCGGGTGGTTGCGGGCGGGCTTTTGACCAATCCCGACCTGGATCGTGTGACTTATAAAAAATACCGCCCCGAGATCCAGTTTCTGGCCGTTCCCGGATTCGGCCGGGTCGAGCACGAGTTCCTGGTCGAAGGCCGCGGCGGAATCACGGTCCGGTACGTTTCCCGCCACGGCGGGACGCTGGAGAAAAAAATCGAATTCTAAGGTTCGAGGCCGGAGAAGGCCCGCGGATAGGGGGTCGGGGTCGAAAGGATGAGATCATGTGGCGGATGGCGGCGCGGGATTTCGTTCAACGAACAAAGGTCGATTCCTATCTCCGCCGGTACGCCTCGCTTCAAAGCGCCGGAGACGGCGCCCTCCGGGCTTATCGGGACGAGCGATTGTCCCGGCTCGTTCAGTTCGCCTATTCCAACGTCCCCTATTATTGGAACCTGATGCGGGAGCGGGGCCTCTCCCCGGACCGGATCAAATCGGCCTCCGACCTCAAGCTCTTTCCCGTCCTGGAAAGAGAGACGGTCCGGAGGGAGGGAAAGAACCTCCTGGCGGCCAACATTCCCTCGGGGCGGATGCGAACGGGCTCGTCCGGGGGAGCCTCGGGGACCCCCGTGCTGTTCGCCCACGATATCGACGGCTATAGCGCCGGGCTGGCCGCCGGCCATTTTCTCCGGGGCTTGTCGGGCTGGAAACCGGGCCGGCTTCACGTCCGGCTCGGCGGGGACCCGCTGATCCGCGGACGCTGGAATCGGCGGAATTCCAAGGACGAAGACTTTCTCCTCAAGCAGATTCATCTTCCGGTCCCGTTTCCGGACGATCCGGTCCGGATAACGAGCCTGGCCGATCGGGTTGC
>CAYPKX010000228.1:0-3923 GCA_964411395.1 uncultured Eubacteriales bacterium
GATGCTGGCCGAGAGGATTCGGAGGGGATCCGGGGACGGGTCGGCCGCTCCGGCGAAATTGACCCCGCGCGGAATAATCAAAGCCGTCACAAAAATGATCGCCGCGGCCGCGCCCGCAATCCCCCCGGCGGCGGCCGCCCAACGCAGAGTCCTTCCCTTCGGCCGGGGATGCGCAGCCGCCCGGAAGGCCGTTCCTCCCCGGACGGCCGAACGCGGGTCCGGCCCCGCCTTAATCGCCGTGCGAACAGCCGGCCAGAGGTTGTCCAGGCCGCCGATCTGATCCGCCTGGACCAGACACTTCCTGGCGTCCTCTCGCCCGATCAACCGAGCCTGGCAGGTCGGACAGGTGTCGACGTGCCGAAAAACCGCCTCCCTTAACCTTCCCCGGGGGAGGACCGAGACCGCCGACTTAATGATGGCCCAATGTCCCATGACTCGTCTTCCTTTCTTCGATCAAGCTCTTCACTTTCCGCCGGGCGTGAAACAGATACACCCGGGCGGTCGAAGGCGCGCATTCGATGACGGCCGCGATTTCGGCCGTGGTCAATCCTTCATTCGCCCAGAGGGTCAAGGCCGTCCGTTCCTTGGGCCGGAGGGCGCTCAACAAGGCGGCATCGACAATCCCGCCGGGCACGGTCGGACCCGGCTCATCCGAATCCTCCGGCCCGTTCTCCCGGGCCGCTCTCTGAAAGAACTGGTTGAATCTCTTCTTTTTCCGGATCGTATCCAGACAGCGACGATGAACGATCATAAAGATCCAGGTCCGAAAGCTCCGCCCGGGATCATAGGTCGCCAGATGGCGGTAGACCTGGACGAACGTGTCCTGGCAGGCATCCTCCGCATCCTCCCGGTTGCCGAGAATGTTGAGAGCCAGAGCCGTGACCTGAGACTTGTAGGCGTACACGATATGCCGGAACTCCTCCTGCCGCCCCGCCAGGCAGGCGGCAATCAGGTCTGCTTCATTCATGAAACTCGAATTTCCTCGTCTGCTGTGAATACGCCGAAGCTCGCGTTTGTGTTTATCCGGCCCTCGTCTTTTGGAATAATAGGCCGGGCCTCCCGCCGGAGTCAAATCCCCCCGCCGACTTGATTTCATGGGGAATTTGCTTCATAGTGTTTGAAAATTTGTCTGGAGTCGATCCCCATGACGACCGAACGCAAACGCCCGATGAATCCCGATAAAAAGAAATCCGTCGGCCGACGCGCCTGGGGAGTTGCCGCAGCTGTTGTTTTGTGCGGCCTGGCCCTGGCTCTGGGTATGCCCGGCGCTTCGACCGGCGTTAAAATCGGCCAGGGCCTTCTCCTCGCCGCGGCCGTCTCGGTCCTGGCCCTGACCGCTCTGAAAAAAGCCGGCATTCCTTCCAAAATCATGGCCGGTCTCTTCCTCGGAGCCGTGGCCGGCCTTGTTTTCGGACCGGACGTGGTCGTCATCAAGCCGGTCGGAACGGCGTTTATCCGCTTGATCAAGATGGTGATCATTCCGCTGGTTTTTGCTTCCCTGTTCCTCGGCGTCGCCAGCCTGGGCAGCATGAAAAAAGTCGGGCGGATCGGCGGCAAAACGATCGCTTTTTTCGCCGCCTATTACATCCTTGCCGTCAGCCTGGGCCTTCTTCTGGCCAATACGTTCAAGCCCGGCAGCAACCTGCCGGAAGCCGTTCAAATCCGAATGAAAGCCGAGTACGGCGATGCCGCCCAACGCCAGGCCCAGCGGGCTGAAACCCAGCCCGGCTTGGGCGAAATGCTGGTCAACATCATTCCCGACAATCCGGTCGACTCCCTGGTCAAGGCCGACATGCTCCAGATCATCTTTTTCGCCATGTTCATGGGCGCCGTAGCCACCGTTCTCGACAAGAAAAAGATGCAGCCGGTGATCTCGATCATGGAAGCGATTAACGACATCATGATCAAGATCGTGGAGGTCGTCATTAAAGTCGCGCCTTATGCCGTCTTCGCCCTGATCGCTTCCGTGGTCGGGACATTCGGCGCCGATATTCTGATGTCGCTTCTGCGCTACAGCCTGCTGACGATCGTCGGGCTTCTCGTCCTGGCCGCCTCTTACCCGGCGGCCGTTCGCCTTTTGGCCCGCTTCCCCTACTTTAAATTTTGGAAGGGGATTTTTCCGGCCCAGCTTATCGCCTTCAGCACGAGTTCCAGCTCCGCCACCCTCCCGGTCAGCATGGAGTGCGCCGAGGAGAACATCGGTGTTTCCAGGGAAATCTCCAGCTTCGTCCTCCCTCTGGGAGCGACGATCAACATGAACGGCACGGCCCTGTACCAGGGCGTGACGGCCGTTTTTATCGCCCAGGTCTACGGTCTCGATCTCAGCCTCGGCGCCCAGTTGGGAATCGTCCTGACGGCGACGCTGGCTTCGATCGGCACGGCCGGCGCGCCGGCCATGGGCGTGCTCATGCTGGTGATCGTCCTCAAACAGGCGGGGATTCCGCTGGAAGGCATCGCCCTGATCATGGGCGTCGAGCGGATTCTCGATATGTTCCGGACCTCGATGAATATCACCGGGGACATCGCCGCCGCAGCCGTCGTCGCCCACTCCGAGGGCGAAAAGCTCGGACCGAAACCGAGAGAGGGCGGAATCGCCGGGTAAACGCCCGGCGCCCGACTTCTTCGGAAGCGCGGCCTACTTGATTTTCTCCAATAACTCGGCGACTCTGGCCGCAAGCTGGGGATGCCGTCCGGCCAGTTCCGCCGACCGGCGGGCGTCGTCGAGCCGTCCCCCGTTGATCCATGATGCCGCGGCGTTGTAGTAAGCCGTGGCCTTGGTCGCCTCGGAAATCCGGAGCTGGGATTCTTTCTTGGCCGCCATCCTGGCCTTGCGAGTCTCCGGCATCGGCGAGGCCTTGATCTCCTCGATTTTTGCCTTCAAGCCGTTTTCGCCGGCGGCCAGAATCCCGGCGGCTTTTTCAAAGTAACCGGCCGCCTCGACCCATTTTTCCCTCGCTTCGGCGATCCGAGCCAGACCAAAGACGGCCTCGTGATTAGAGCCGTTGTAAACCAGAGCTTCTTTAAAATCTTTTTCCGCCCGGTCCAGCTCCCCTTTCTCCCGGGCGATCGTCCCGGCCAGGCCGAAGACCTCGGAATTCGTGGGCAGCGTTCCCTTGGCCGCTTCGATATGAATCTGCGCGGTCGCCAGGTCTTTCAGTGCATGCTGGTTCCAGGCCGACCAGTAATGGGCCTCACCCTGCAGGTAAAACTGCATCTGGATGATCCGGTCCAACACCCCCAGGGCCTCGGCATATCGGCCGAGCTGCGACAGGCAAATGGCTTTGGTCAGATAGGCGTCCCGGTAATCGGGGGCCTGGGCCAGGGCCTTGTCGCAAAAGACCAGGCATTGCTCGAATTCCTCGGTCAGAAAATATATGCTGGCCAGAAGGATATTGTAGTAAGCCGATTCCGGGATATGCTCGGAGGCGACCAGAAGATCCTTTTCGGCGGCCAGGAGCTCGCCGCGCGAGAGCGCCCCCTCGCCCCGAAATCCAAAGGCCTCCCAGAATTCCGGGTCGGCCTGGATGATCTCGTCGAAAACTTCCGTGAGGATGGCCGGGCAGAAGGCCGCCCGGTACTTGATCAAGACGGAATCAGGATGAGCGGCCTTGATCGCCGCCCGGTCATCGAGCTTGTCGTAAGGAGATTTCCGCGGACACTCCGAAGCCAGGTAGACGTAAGCAGCCAGTTCATCGCTTCCGGTCCGGGATTTGAGGTCGGCATAGAGACGCTCGGCTTCTTCGCCGGACACGGCCCCGGTAAGGCCGAGGGTCAAATCCTTGACGACGACGACTCGCGGATTGATCCGGACGGCCAGTTCAATCCAGGCTCGGTATCCGGACAGACTCGGGTTCTCCCGAATCAGGCGGGTGAGAACCTGAGCCGATTCAGGAGTGGACAGGCCGAGCTCCTTTTCCCGGAGG
>CAYPKX010000229.1:0-1661 GCA_964411395.1 uncultured Eubacteriales bacterium
AGCCGAGCGATGAAATTCACATTCTTCAGGGCGAGCGGGAAATGTCTTCCGACAACCGCACCCTCGGCCGTTTCCATCTGGACGGTATTCCGCCGGCGCCCCGGGGCATCCCGAAAATCGAAGTGACGTTCGACATCGACGCCAACGGGATTCTCCACGTTTCGGCCAAGGATTTGGGAACGGGCAAACAGCAGGCCATCACGATTACCGGCCACGGCGGCCTGGACGACAAGGAAATCAAGCGGATGGTCTCCGAGGCAGAGGTCCATTCGACCGAGGACAAGAAACGCCGGGAAGTTATCGATGCCAAGAACCAGGCCGATCAGATGATCTACAGCATGGAAAAGCTCCTCCGGGAGAACGCGGCCAAGATTCCCGAAGCCGAGGCCGCCCCGGTTAAAGCCGAAATCGACGCGACCAAAAAGGCCATCGAGTCGGAAAACCTGGACAAGATCAAGAGCGCTCTGGAGAGCCTCAACCGGGCCTCCCACAAGCTGACCGAGATTCTTTACAAGAACGTCGGGCCCCAGCCCGAGCCGCAGGCCGCCGGTCCTCAGCCGGAAGCGGCCAAGAGCGGCAACGGCGCCGATGCGGAAGGCGAGGTCATCGACGCCGAAGTCGTCGACGACGGGAAAGCCAATTAACATCCCGGGTCTCTTAGGATAAGATAACCAAGGCCGAAGGGCGGGGTTCCCGCCCTTCGGCCCAACCTTCCTCGGATGAAGGCGGAAAGGGGAGACCATGGCCAGGGACTTATATGACGTTTTGGGCGTGCCGCGGACGGCCCCCGCAACGGAAATCAAGAAAGCCTACCGGAAGCTTGCCCGGAAATATCACCCCGACCTGAATCCCAACGATAAGGCGGCCGAAGCCAAATTCAAGGAGATCCAGTCGGCTTACGACGTCCTCAGCGACGCCAAGAAAAAAGCCCAGTATGATCAGTTCGGTTTTGCCGGAGACCGTCCACCCGGCGCCGGTCCCGATTCGGAGGGTCCGGCCCCCGGCGGATTCGAGGGCTTCGATTTCTCGGATTTCGGCTCCGGTTCGTTTCGCGATCTTTTTCAAAACATCTTCGGCGGAGCCGCGGCCCGCGGGCCGGCGAATCGCCCGGAAACGCAGCGGGGCGAAGACCTCCTCTATACGATGAAAATCGGTTTCGAGGACGCCGTTCGCGGGATTCAAACGAGGCTCCAGGTTTCCCGCCTGGCGGCCTGCCCGTCCTGCACCGGATCGGGCTCCAAGGCCGGTTCGTCGAAAACCTGTCCGACCTGCCGGGGGACCGGGAAAGCTTTCCAGCAGCGCGGATACATGAAATTCTCCGGAGCCTGCCCTTCCTGCGGCGGGCGGGGCTCGGTCAAGAGCGGCGATTGCCCGGAATGCCGGGGACAGGGACGGGCCCAGAAGACGGAAACCATCACCGTCCGCATCCCGGCCGGAGTCGATAACGGATCCCGGGTCCGGATCCCGGGCAAAGGAAACGCCGGCCCCGACGGCGGACCGACGGGCGACCTCTATATTCAGATCGAGACGATGCCCCACCCGCTGTACCGGCGGGACGGCGTGAATATCCTGGTCAAAGTCCCGATCACCGTCCCCGAAGCGACTTTGGGGGCGAAAATCGATGTTCCGACGCTGGAAGGCCCGGCCGTGATCCGGATTCC
>CAYPKX010000229.1:1761-3906 GCA_964411395.1 uncultured Eubacteriales bacterium
AGCGGAAAAACCGGGAGAAAATTTCTTCCATATCAGCAGCGTCGCCAGCCGGTTCAACATCCATCCCCAGACCCTCCGTCTGTACGAGCGGGAAGGCCTTCTCAAACCGTCCCGCTCCTGCGGGAATACCCGCCTCTATTCGGACGAGGACGTCAAACGTCTGGAGATCATCCTGAATCTCGTTCGCGACCTCGGCGTCAACCTTGCCGGGGTGGAAGTCGTCTTGAATATGCGGGCCAAGATCGAGCGGATCGAGGCCGAGGTGCAATCCTTCCTGGACGTCTTCCGCCGGGAGTTTTTTTCCGGCCGGGAGGAGGAATTCGAGGCTCGCAAAAGGAGCCTGGTCCCCGTTTCTTCCACCAAGATCGTCAAGGTCGAAAGGCCGGACTGAGTCATGCCGTACCGGGATTTTTCCGAATCGAAGGACCTCCGCAGGTACCTCGAACAGATCGGCCGATTTCCGCGCATCAACGGCGTTGAGGAGAAGAGGCTCGCCCGTCGCATTCATGCCGGCGACAAAGACGCCCTCAGCCGGCTGATCGAGGCGAACCTCCGGTTCGTCGTTTCCTATGTGAAAAAGTACAAGGGCATGGGGCTGGGGATGCTCGACCTGATCAATGAGGGGAACCTTGGTTTGATCGAGGCGGCCAAGCGATTCGACCCGGCCCGCAACGTCAAGTTCATCTCCTATGCCGTCTGGTGGATTCGCCAGGCGGTGATTCATTCCTTGACCGCCTCTTCCCGGGTCACCCACGTTCCCCAGAAGATTTCCGATCAGATGCTGTTGATGAGGCGGAAATCCGCCCAGTTGGCCGGCGAAATCGGCCGCGAGCCGACCCGCGAAGAAATCGCCCAGGCGATGAAAATCACGGTCGCGGATGTGGAGGAGCTGTCCCAGCTGGAAAACCGGGAAATTTCGCTCAATGACCGCTTCGATGAAGACGACCAGGGGATGGAGGAGAAAATCGGCGATCCGATCTCTCCGTCGGTCGAATACCAGATCATCAAAGCCAGCATCCAGCAGCAGGTCCGCGACATTCTCAGCGAATTGGATGAGAAGGAAGCGACTGTGTTAAAATTACGCTTCGGCTTGGACGACGACCGTCCCCTGACTCTTCAGGAGATCGGAGACCGGCTCAAGCTGACGCGCGAGCGCATCCGCCAGATCGAAAAAGCGGCCATGTCCAAGCTCAGCCGGTCGCAAACGCTCCAGCAGTTGCGCGGATATTTGAATTGAACGGAAGGGTTATGGGCGATTTCACGAAGATCGACTGCCCGGCGTGCTCCGATACCGGTTGGGTCCGGGTTGAAACCGACCGGGGCTCGGTCGCCCGCCGCTGCGCCTGCCTCAAGGCCAAAAATGAAGCGGCCGCCATGGATCGTACCCGCATTCCCGCCCGCTATCGCGACTGCACCCTGGCGAATTTCGCCCCGAAAAACGATTCGCTCAAGGACGCCCTGAAGATATCGAAAAAATTCATCGCCAAATTTCCCGAGCAGGATGTCGGACTCCTGTTTATTGGCCCGTGCGGAGTCGGGAAGACGCACCTCGCTTCGGCCATTCTCTCCGAAATCGTCCGAACCAAAGGCGCCGTCGGCCTGTTCTATGATTTCCGCGACCTGATCCGGGATATCCAGAACACCTTCCCGTCCGATTCCAGCCTGTCGGAATCCGACATTCTCAATCCGGTGTTCGACTGCGACGTCCTGGTTTTGGACGAGCTCGGGGCCAAGCGCTCCTCGACCTGGGTCGAAGAAACGATCTTCTACGTCATCAACCGCCGTTACAATGAACGGAAGCTGACGATCTTCACCTCCAATTATCCCGACACGTCCGACGACGAGGACGACCGGGCGCCGATGTTCAAGAAACCGGCGGGTTTCGGCGGGACGCCCAAAGCCGCCGAAACGCTGGTCGACCGGATCGGGATCCGGCTTCGTTCGCGGATTTACGAGATGTGCAAGGTCGTCGACATCACCGGCGAAGATTTCCGGAAAACCATCAAGCAGGCGAGCTACCGGTTTTAACCGCGGCTTAAAGCTTCAGCGATTTTTCCATCCGGTCGAGGTTCGTCCGGAGCTCAAAAGGAATGGTCCGGCCGAAGCCGTCGAAGAATTTCCGGATGTCCTTGATCTCGCCCTTCC
>CAYPKX010000230.1:0-3903 GCA_964411395.1 uncultured Eubacteriales bacterium
GAGCAGGGTGCTCCCGGCGGCGACGATGACCGCGACATCCTCGCCGTCGCGACGGAGCGTTTTGGATCCGCCGATAGGGAATTCCTCGCCGGACGGGTAGAGGATCGGCGTGGCCGGGCGGGTCGTCCGGATGTAAAAAATCCCCTTGGTCCGGGCGGCCGCCGCGACGCAGGCTTCGGCGCAGACGGCGTCGCCCGGGTAGAGGATCGTCGCCCCGGGAATCGACCGGAACATGGCGATGTCTTCCAGTCCCATCTGCGAGCCGCCGTCCTCGCCGATGCTGACCCCGACATGGGAGCCGCAGACCTTGATGTTGCCGAAGCTGTGGGCGGCCATCCGAATCTGGTCGTGGGCCCGGGAGAGAAAAGCGGCAAACGTCGCCGCAAACGGCACGAAGCCCTTGGTCGAAAAGCCCAGGGCCAGGCCGATCATGTTCTGCTCGGCGATATAGGACTGGAAGGAGCGTTCGGGGAAGGCTTCGAAAAACTTGTCGGCGTATGTCGAGTTCCGGACGTCGCCGTCGATGCAAACGATCGACTCGTCGGCCTTGCCCGCCGCCCGGAGACCATAGCCGTAGGCCAGACGCGTGGCCGTTTTCTCCTTGTAAACGGTCCGTTCAATCGGACCCCCGGTCTTGAACTTCGGCCGGACGACCTTCCGGGCCGGGCGGAGAAGCTTCCGCCCGTCCACGTCGGGCAAAGGTCCCAGCTCGGCCAGGGCCTTCTCCAGCTCATCGGCCTTGAGGGGTTTTCCATGCCAGCCGTTGAGGTCCTCGAGGAAGGAAATCCCCTTCCCCTTGACCGTCTTAGCCAGGAGGGCGGTGGGAAGTCCCCTGGACCCGGCCGCTTTCAGAGCCGAAAGAATCGATTCGATCTTGTGGCCGTCAATGACAACCGCGTCCCAGCCGAAAGCTTTGAATTTGCGGGCCAGGGCCGCGGCATCGCGCTGATGCATCGTCGGTCCGGCCTGGCCGAGGCGGTTCACATCGACGATCGCGCAGAGGTTCTTGAGCTTGAGGTCCGAGGCGACATTGGCCGCCTCCCAGACGGAGCCCTCGGCGCATTCCCCGTCGCCGCAGAGGACGAAGACCCGGGCCGGGGATTTGCCCAGGCGGAGGGCGGCGGCCATGCCCGCGCCGATCGAGAGCCCTTGTCCGAGCGAGCCGGTCGCCACCTTGATCCAGGGCATCCGGGGTGTCGGATGGCCTTCCAGGTTGCTGCCGACCTTGCGAAAGTCGAGAAGGGCTTCGGCCGGGAGGATGCCCGCTTCGGCGTAGGCGGCCCAGAGAAGGGGCGCGGCATGGCCCTTGGAGAGGATGAGCTCGTCGTTGCCCCAGTCCTCGGGATCGCCCGGGTTGAACCGCATTTCTCCGAACATCAGGGCGGTCATGATATCGGCCGCCGACATGCAGGTCGTCGGGTGTCCGGACGCCGAAGCTGTGGTCAACTTCATGGATTGGGCCCGGAGACGTGTCGCGAGGCCTTTCAGCGAGTCGATGCGGTTCATGGAGACTTCCTCCTCGGGGGGTATATCGATGGATCCCAGGCGGATTATATCAGAACCGGAGCAACGGGGGAAAACTCAGCGGATACTGCGGGGCACGGTTTTCGAAAAATAGATCCGGCGGCACTGAACGAGGGGGAAGTAATCCCCGGACTCGAAAACGAGCGATTTCGTCTCAGCCGAGAAAGCCGAGAGCCGGCCGGAATGGATGTCCCCGTTTTTAAGGAAGACGTAGCAATCGTTGGTCTCGAGAACATTCCGCTCCTGGGGGTAATTCCAATCCGCGGATTCGAAGTTGATCATCCAGACATCGCGGAGAGGCACCGTCTTTCCGTCTTCGAGCTTGAAATCCATCTGGGGCAGGACGACATCCACGATCTTTCCGGCAAGGGATTCTCCGTCCTTGAGAAAGATGGCCTGGGTGCCCGGCGGGAGGCGCTGAAACGAGGACGCGACGGAGGCCGCAAGGAGCAAAACGGCCGTAAAACACAGTGCTTTTTTCATCCTGTTCTCCCGGCGTTTATCTTAGCCCATCCTTTTCTGGGATGCAATCATACTTGAATTCAGCCTTGAGACGATGGGCGGGCCGGATTCGCCGCTCGAACGTTTCCGGTCGACCCGAAAATCCCGACGAAAAAAGTAGCCCGGAGATTTCCGAGACGAGAGGCCGGCCGGAGCGAGGCGCGGCGGGAGAGGAAGACGGGCCGAGTCGAAACCGTCCGAATTCGAACGATGATTGGGAACTGTCCGGCAGCGGGTAATAAATTTAGGGGTTCTCTTCCATTTAGTGTGGGGAGAGCAAGCCCGAGACCTGGGCCGCGAATTCGAGGGGATCTGTCCGATGGTCACCCCCGACGAGCGTTACCTCTTTTTCACCCGCCCGTTCGGCGAGATCAACCAGGCGATGTGGACTCGGGCCGAGGTCATCGGCCGGGGAGCCTCTATCGGCGCCAGGTCAAAGCGACGCTCTGTTTTCGGGCCGCCGCGGCCAGGGCTTTGTCCGCGGTAGCCAGCTCGGCTTTTTCCTTGACGGCCAAAGCGAGATACGCCCCGTCGTATGCGGAAAGATCAGAAAGGAAAGACGCCTCGAGCACCGCTTCCCCGTCGACGGATTCGTCGACGAATTCCAGGCCGAGCTCACGGAATCCGGTCCAGGCGCACCGGGCGGTTTCGATTTTCAACCGGCCCCGGCGCGTCCCTTGGAGCAAGCCGTTCAGAACCTCGTATTCGAGAAGTCGGGGCGCGATCAGTCGGACGTTTTCCAAAAGATAATCCTGGAGAAGGAGGACCGCCGGCGAGGGCGTGGATTCATCCCGGAAAAACCAACCGAGGACCACGGAAGCGTCGATGACGACCGTTTTCACGGCCGCCTCCGGAGCTGCTTTTTCGAGGCCTCGATCACCTCCTCCGCTTGGACACCGGCTCCGATATAAGCCGCCCGGGCCTCCATGATTTTACGGTATCCTTCTCCCCGTCTCGTCTCGACATACGAATCATAGGGGACGAGGACGGCGACGGGCGTCCCATGCCTGGTCAAAACGACCTCGCGCCTGGAGGCGGAAGCGGCCCGAATCAGGCGACTGAGATTTTTCTTCCCCTCGGCGATACTGACGGTTTGCGTTTCCATCACAACCTCTTTGACCATATCATATGACTATATCCATAGTCATTTTATATGATCTCATAGAATACGTCAATAAGATAACGGGGACAGCGGGTTACTCGATCTCCCGGAGCGATTTCACCGGCGAAAAGAAACCCGACTTCCTCATCTTCGCGAGTAAGCGGTCGGCTTCGATGAGGCTGACGGTTTTCAGACTGACGGCCCTTTTGAGAATTCCCAGCGTGCCGGCAAGAACGATTCCGTTTTCCACCGCTTCGCGCCGGGCGAGAAGGTCGTCGCAAGCAAAGACCAGATCCCGGAATTTGGCGACGGCGAGGCAAGACGCCTCCCCAAGGCCCAGGGAATATGTCAGTGTCTCGAAGCTCGCTTTCTCCTCGGAGGAGCGAACGCCGGCATCGCGCAGCCACCCTTCCGCGGCCGCGTCAAGAACGGCATCGAGGCGGGCGTGGCCGCATCTGATTCCCCTGAGGATTTCCATACGGACATGATCCGTCATAAACGCGCGGCCGGCATATCGTTTTCTGAGAATCTCCATCGCTCCGGCCAGGGCGAAGTTGGACAGGACCGACGTGTCGAAGACGATTTCAGGCATTCGCCGCGTCCGTCGCGATCTCGCGATCATTTTGGGTTCTGATCACGATTCCCATTTTTCCAAGATGGACTCTGGCGGACACGGGGTCGAGCCCGAGAACTTCGGCCAGCTTTCCCAGGCTGATCAGGCCTTCCTCGTAGGCCCTGAGGGCGACTTTTTGCCTATCCTCGAGAGCGTCTTTTGA
>CAYPKX010000231.1:0-298 GCA_964411395.1 uncultured Eubacteriales bacterium
TTTCACGGCGGGAGCTCCGAGGCCGTCGAGGTTCCGGCGGCGACGCGTCCCTTGCGGCTCCGGCTTGGAAAACGGAACCCTCCGGCCGCCCTCCCGCTCTTGAAGGCCGCGCGGCGCGGGATCGCAACGGGCGGGGAGAACGAGACCGGCGAATGGGGAAACGGTGAACCAGGTTCGGATGGAGGGAGTGAAAAGAACATGATTGAAGCGCGTCAAGCCGGCAAGAAATTTCAGGAGCTCGTCGATATCCTGGCCCGACTGCGCGGCCCGGATGGCTGCCCCTGGGACCGGAAACAGG
>CAYPKX010000231.1:308-3871 GCA_964411395.1 uncultured Eubacteriales bacterium
TGGAGGAAGTCTACGAGGCGGTCGAGGCGATCGACCGCGATGATCCCCGGGCCGCGGCCGAGGAGCTGGGCGAGGTCCTGATGGAGGTCGTCTTTCTTTCCCGGCTTTTCGAGGAGCGGGGCGCTTTCTCGGCCGCCGACGCCCTGGCCGGGATCAACGCCAAGATGATCCGGCGCCATCCCCATGTCTTCGGCGGGGAGAAGCTCGAGACCTCCGATGAAGTGAAAAACGCCTGGATCGTCCGCAAGAAAGCGGAAAAGAATCGCGATTCGCACTTCGATGGCGTGCCGGCCGCGGCCCCAGCCCTCCATGCCGCTTTCGAGATCGGGAAGCGGGCGGCCGATTTCGGCTTCGACTGGCCCGGGGCGGCGGGAGCCATCGACAAGGCGCGCGAGGAGCTTTCCGAGCTGGATCAAGCGGTCGCCTCGGGCGGCGCCGGCAAGCAGATCGAGGAGCTGGGGGATTGCCTGTTCGCCCTGGCCTGCGCCGCCCGGCTTCTGAACATTCATCCGGAAACGGCCTTGCGCCGGGCCAACGCCAAGTTCATCGCCCGGTTCGACGCCCTGGAAAGCCGGCTGGCGGAAAACGGCACGCCGCTCGGGGAGGCGACCCTGGAGGAAATGGAAGCGGCCTGGCAGGCGCTCAAGAAGGAGCGCGGGTAAGTCTATTGGTCAGGCCGGGATCTCCGACGAATTCTTACGAAATCAACCCCCCCCTTGTGAATTTAGACGTATTATCGGCTGAAATTTTATGACTCGTCATAAAAGACACGAAAAATCCGGAATGATTCCCGATATTTTGTAAAAGGGGAACGCCCCCCCTCGATTCACAAGCCGAAAAAGACCTTGATTCCGACGCGGAAGGAGAAGCCGTTGAGGTTGATTTCCGCCGGCCGGATGTTCTTGACCAGGGGGGAATCCTCATCCGGCCCGTTTTCAAAGAAACCGATATGGCAATAGTCGGCGTTCATTTCGGAGTCGCGGACATCCATATGCCAGAGTCGTCCCTTCAGCTGTTCGCTCTCGGAGTAATCGTAAGAGCTATAATCTTCCCATGCGCTTTCCATCCACCAACCGACCTTCTGATGAAATTCGGATCGGAACAAATCGGTCCCTTCCCACTCCTTGAAATTCGCCAGGCGGTAAAATCCTTCGCCGAACAGGGCGATATTGCCGGAAAGGTTGAAGTCGAAGCCGGCGCCGAAGTGAAAGCCGAGAGCGCGGCTTGTCACGTGGATTTGATCGTAATCGGCAATCCGTGTTTCGCCCTTGAAATGGGGAGGCCAAGGCGATCCGTCGGGATGATGCAGCTCGAGCAATAAGTCGTTGTTCAGGGTCGACGTTCTGTCGGTTTTCAATGTGCCCCAATAGTATCCCGGTCCGGCGTTGATGAAGACATCGCCCGTTCGGCCGATCGGGAGATGATAATAGAGATTCAAGGTCAAGGGAATGACGGTCAAGATCTGATCATAGAGATCGGTGACGTTGTATGTCTGCGTAAAATCAACATAATACGTATCGAAATCCTCCCGACTGGAGGATGCGAAGTTGATCGCAATCTTTCCCGGATTTGATTTTTTAATGTATTCCAGGCCGAGGCCGAGACCGAGGCGCCGGCCGAACCGGGCGAAAATCTCGCCCTTGAAATCCGGCATCGACTTCATTTCCTTCCAATCGATCGTCATGATATCAGTGCGGAAAAAGTCATTGTAATCCGCAATGTATCTGTTCCAATCCCGGATAAAGGTGTTGAAATCCCCGCCGTTGATGAAGCCCAAGCCGCCGCTCAGGCTGAAGCCGATCTTGACGCCGCCGGAATCGCCGGCCGCGGCCGGCGGGGGGTCCGCCACAACCGCCGTGAACGACATGATCGTCAAGATGGCTAAAAGGACCGCGGCCGCGCCGCCGAAAAGCCGTTTGTTCACGAGAACCTCCTGATGAATATCAATGCCGGGTCGGGGTTTCTCCCGTCAGGCCCGCTTCCTTGGCGCTCGAAATCGACGATGATCCCTCCTCTCCCGCCTCATCGCCGGCGCCGGTATTTTTCTCCTTGGTCCGGCGGCCGGCTTGGACTGAAAAGCGAGTTTGTCTCAAGGAGCACGAGGGACTCGTTTATATTCGGCTTAAAGTCCGAAAAAGATCTTGATTCCGACCCGGAAGACGAAGCCGTTGAGGTTGATTTCCGCCGGCCGGATGTTGTCTCTCCAGGACGTTGGCTCCGGTTTTTCCTTGTAGAGGTCGACCTCGGAATATGAAGTGCCGATCGTGAAGTCGTATTCCTCGCTGTACCAAAGGCCTCCCGCCCATTCTTCCGCGCCCTCGGAATCGACGATGGAATGGGTGATCCACTCGCTTCCCGTCCACCAGCCGTAATCCCGGTGGTAGGTGGACTCATAGCCGCCCGTTCCCTCCCAGTCCTTGAAATTGACCAGGCGGTAAAGCGCCTCGCCGAAAATGGAGATGTTGTCGGTGAGGGAAAACTGGGCGCCGGCCCCGAAATGGAATCCGACGGCGTTGCATGTCGCCTCGTAATAATCATTTTGAGTGGATTGGGAATCGGACTTGATATGAGGAGGGTACAGGCTTCCGTCCAGGAGATGGAACTCGTCGTAGGATCCCCACCGGGCGGACCAGCCGGAATTGGATTTCAGCGTTCCAAGGTAAACTCCCGCCCCGGCGTTGAAATAAACGTCGCCCTGAGAGCCGAGCGGAAGAAAATAGTAAAGACCGAGGGTGAGGGGAATGACGCTCAACGTCTGGTCGACGGCCATCTCGAGGTTCTCGTGCCAGGCATGTTCGATGTAGTACGTGGGGTAGTCGACTCTTGACGCAAAGCTGTATTCATTGGCGATCGTTCCCGGATTCGATTTCTTGATCGTTTCCACGCCGAGACCGAGACCGAAGTTCCGGCCGAACCGGGCGAAAATCTCGCCCTTGAAATCGGGCATCGATTTCATTTCCTTCCAGTCGATCGTGTAATACTCCTCGCCCCAAGACCGGTTCTCGTCGGAAACGAACCTGTTCCAATCCCGGATATAGGTGTTGAAATCCCCGCCGTTGATGAAGCCCAAGCCGCCGCTCAAGCTGAAGCCGATCTTGACGCCGCCGGAATCGCCGGCTGCAGCGGACGGAGGACCCGCCAGGGCCGCGGCGAACGCCATGGCCGTCAAGCCGACGATCATTTTCCTACGCATGAGAAACTCCTTTTTAATTTATGATTATTTGGGAAGGATTCCCCCGCCGGAGAGGGGCTTGCGGTCCGAACGGGCGGAGGAAAGTTAAAAATCTTCAGAAAAGCCTTGTGGGAGAGGGGAAAGGCGGCTTTTGGCAAGAGACGAAAAAAATAAGATAAAAGAAGGAAAAAGTCAAGCAAACCACTACTTTCAATTGGGCAATCAAGCACTCATCGCCGGGCATGAAAAAGGGATACCGCCCAGAGCCAACATTCGCAGCCCCGGACAATATACTCAAGCGCAGCTTCGTAAAGTGTTTTAAAAAGGCAAGTAAATGCTAGTGTACAGTGATGGTTGCAATTTGGAATAGGAGGGAGGCCATCGTAAACTC
>CAYPKX010000232.1:0-958 GCA_964411395.1 uncultured Eubacteriales bacterium
TGGCGAAGGAATACGAGACCTGGGATTTCGTGCCCGACGGCGGGGCCCTGAGCTACATCGTCGGCAACAGGGTCGCGGCGCTCGTGGCCGACTGGGCCGGGAAGCCCGACGACGTCGCCGCGCTGGAGAAGATCGAGGACGTCCTCTCCGTGCTGAAGAGGCTCGGCCTCGGCTTCGACCTCTGGCGGAGCCAGAACATCTATTTTTCGACCGGGAGAGCGCTCTTCGGCCCGGGCCGGACGGAGCGGAGCGGGGGACCGGGTGCGTCAGAGGCCTGGACTCGTTCCTTCAAAGCCGTCGGCGAGCTGCTGCGCGTCGATCCGTCCGTCTTCTTGCCTTGACCTTCGATCCGTCAACGACAGCGAAGCGGCGCGGACTCGCCGGACCGCTCATCGAACTTGTCTTTTTACCGGCTTTCCGCTATAACTGAGTGGCTTTTCACGCCGGTGCGTGCCTGTAGCTCAGCTGGATAGAGCGTTGGACTCCGGATCCAAAGGTCGGAGGTTCGAATCCTCTCAGGCACGCCACGTTTTCCCCCCATATGGCGAGCGAAATCATCGGTTTAGGCCAGGTCTGGGCCGGAGCCCAATTTGCCCACGTTTACCCCCTGAGGTGGCCCAAATATGACCCCAAATAGAGACACGAAACAACTTGCATGCCATCAAGATAGGGGCATTAATATTTTGGAGATGTCACATGAGAGTTCGGAACTGGAGCCAAAGCGGAGAATTCGCAGGTTATTGACTCCTACGGGAGGCAAGATTATAGTTGGCCTACCACGGGAATGTCCAAGCCTCAGATTGGAATCGCCAATTCCGAGCGGGGCGAGAAAATGAATTCCCATTCTTCTTGATCCGAAGTAGGGGAGACATCATGAAAAGTTGCGGCAAGGTCATTGCGAGCATCGTCTTCCTGCTCCAGCTGTTTAGCGCAGTCCCGGCGCTCTGTCAGCAGGGGA
>CAYPKX010000232.1:968-2723 GCA_964411395.1 uncultured Eubacteriales bacterium
GAATTCGCAGGTTATTGACTCCTCCGGGGAGGCAAGACTATAGTTGGCCTACGACGGAAATGTCCAAGCCTGAGGTTGGAATCGGCAATTTCAAGCCGGGTGACAACAAAGCAAATTCCGTCCTTCTTTATCCGATCCAAAGGGGAACAACATGAAGAGTTGCGGCAAGGTCATTGCGAGCGTCGTCTTCCTGCTCCAGCTGTTTAGCGCAGTCCCGGCGCTCTGTCAGCAGGGGAGCCGGGAAAAGATCGCGGATCAAATCAAAAAAAGAGAAGGAGATCTGGTAGATTACAGAAAGACCGAATCCTGGCTGAAACATTTCCTGGATCCGGAGGAAAAATTTCTTTTCTTGAATGACAACGATTCCTTCATACCCGTCCCATTAGAGGACCAATGGAAATTGAAGGAAGATATTAAGATGCTGATGGTCCTCAATCATCACCCCGCCGCGAGCATCTCCAAGGAAGCCTTGGATGCCGCCGTCGAAAAGCTCTTTGACACGATCATGTTCGAGCATGGGGAGATCAAGCGGAAGCTGGAAAACGACCTGGGAGCCATCAGGGAGAACATAAGAGCCGTCACTCAGGACCTTGAGCGGCTCAAAAGCACCATGGAGGCGGGCCCCATTCACGACATTTCCGGCACCTGGATAAAGGTCCAGCCCGACAACCAGGTCATGACGATCAAGGGCGGCCCGGGAAGCTACGAAGTGACCGTGACGGACAAGAACACCGTGAAGGTCGGCTACTTCGAAAACGGCGG
Source organism: uncultured Eubacteriales bacterium (assembly GCA_964411395.1). Lineage (GTDB taxonomy): Bacteria > Acidobacteriota > Aminicenantia > Aminicenantales > UBA4085 > JAAZPG01. Next base: position 1,731 of record CAYPKX010000232.1, read on the forward strand.
ACTCCTCAAAGGCGACGGGACGAACTTCGAGGGCAGCGTCAGAGACAAGCCGGGAACCCGGTATAAAAATGAAGGCTACATGTGGATAAAGGTCATTGACAAGGACACATTCCAGTCGAGGTCCGTGTGGTGGCCCCCCGGGCAAGGCAGCAAAGAGAAGCCAAGATGGTCATACCAATGGCAGCCCTGGAAGCGGGTGAAGTAACACGAAGGCTGATCTGAGTCGGTTGGATTAGGCGCCAGAAGAGAAGACGATATCCAATATGCTTTACCTATATGGAACCAAAATGCATAGAAGTCTGGCAAGTGGCTCAAAGGCGACCCGCCGACCGATGCGCCGTAGCGCAAGACCAAGCGTGCCAGCCAATTTCCAAAACTCTCTCTCGGCCGGGGTATCCAAAGGTCTAGAACGGCGCACTGTCCCGGGGCCCCAAAAGGGGCTTGACAACCTTGTTGAAATAGCATAATATGTTGACAAATAGTCAACATACTATGAATAATTGACAAGAAACTGCCATGCCCGTCGACGTCCGGGACCGGATCCAAGCCGAGGTCTTCGACTACCAGACCTTGATCGACGCTCTGAAGGGGTTGGCTTACCCCAGGAACAGGATCAACGACCTGCTCCGCCAGGGCATCGTCGTGAGGGTGAAGAAGGGGCTTTACGTTTTCGGCGATCGCTATCGTAGGCGGCCCTATGCGAAGGAGCTGCTGGCCAACCTTGTCTACGGCCCTTCCTACGTCTCGCTGGATTACGCGCTCGCCTATCACGGGCTGATCCCCGAAAGGGTCGAAGCCCTGACGTCGGTCACGCCGAGCCGCTCGCGGCGGTTCGCCACCCCCGTGGGCCTTTTCGTTTATCGGCAGGTCCCGGCGCGCGCCTACGAGGTGGGCGTGGTCCGGGTGGAGGCGGAGCACGATCAAGCGTTCCTGATCGCCTCGCCCGAGAAGGCCTTGGCCGACAAGATCGTCTCGGCGCGGGGCGGGCGCGTC
>CAYPKX010000232.1:2733-3782 GCA_964411395.1 uncultured Eubacteriales bacterium
GTGGAGATGGGCCGGGTCCTCGAGGCCGACCTGAGGGTCGACGCCGGCGCCCTCCGGTCATTGTCCGCCGAGAGGATCGACGATTACGCCGCCCGCTACCGGTCGCTGAAGCTGAGGCATCTCGGCGGGCTCGTGAGGCGCGTCCAGAGATCCGAAAAGGGGGAGAGCCGATGAACGAGGCCGTCCGTCAGATGCTCGCGGCTTACGAGGTCCGCTCGGTGCAGGACTCGCTCTGGGCCTTGAGGGAGGTCATGCAGGAGATCGCGCTCCTCGGCCTCTGGCGCGGCAAGTTCTTCGAGAAGGCGGCCTTCTACGGCGGCACCGCCCTCCGCGTGCTTTACGGCCTCGACCGGTATTCGGAGGACCTAGATTTCTCGCTCCTCAAGAAGGGCGACGGCTTCGAGCTCGGCGACTACGGCGAGTCCCTGAAGAGAGAACTCGCGTCCTTCGGCTTCGCGGTCGAGATCGAAGGCCGGAAGAAACAGGCTCAAACGGCCGTTCAATCCGCCTTCCTCAAGGCCGATACTCGGACACAGATGATCACTGTGGAGTTTGAGCGGGGCCTTGTCCAGCAGATCCCTCGTAATCAGGTTCTTAAGATCAAGCTCGAGGTCGACACAGATCCGCCGCCGGGATTCTCGACGGAGGTCCGCTACCTGCTTCGGCCCGTCCCGTTCGCCGTCAGGACGTTCAGCCTGCCCGATCTCTTCGCCGGGAAGATGCACGCCGTACTTTGCCGCGAGTGGAAGAGCCGGGTCAAGGGCCGGGACTGGTACGATCTCGTCTGGTTCGCGGCCTATCATCCCGAGCTTCATCTTTCCCATCTCGAGCAGAGGATGCGTCAGACGGGCCATTGGGAGGGGCTGGCGCCTCTGACCGAGGCGGAGTTCCGAAAGCGCATTGCGCTGCGGATCGACCGCGTCGACATCGGCGAGGTCCGGCGCGAGGTAGAGCCCTTCGTGAAGGACCCTGAAGCGCTGGTGATCTGGTCGAAGGAGTTCTTTCTGGACGTCGCTTTACGGATAAGGGTCGTATAGGGATCGGATAAG
>CAYPKX010000233.1:0-3780 GCA_964411395.1 uncultured Eubacteriales bacterium
TGACTGCAGGTCGAACAAAAAGGCGAATTCCCGGGCGAACGGCGTCTCTTCGGTGATCCATTCATGGGCGGAGATTGCGGCCGTCACGACCCCCCGCGCTTCCAGCACCCGGGGGAGGGAGATCGCCCGGTCGTCGATTTTCCGGAACAAGTCTCCGGGCGAGGCATACGGGATCGAATGATGATTGGGGAAGATCTCGGGGATGAAATAGCGGGAATACAGCATCCGCGGCAGGGCGGCCCGCGTCTCGGTCGCCTGGGCATAGGCCGACTTAAAAACTGCTCCGGCGGCGGCCAGCCGGTCGATCTCCGGCGTGGTCGGCCGGGGATAGCCGTAACTGGAGAAATGATCGGACCGGGCCGCGTCCAGGACGATGAGAATCGCCTGTTTGTATTTCGGCGTCATCACGCGATTCCGGCCGGCCTGGGCGACATCGTCGACCGCCGCCGCTTTCCCCGCAAGAAAAGCGAACAATAGAAATGTCAATTTTGCTGTTTTCATGGTTCGTCCGCCGCCCGCCGCCCTATCTTATCACGACTCGAAGCGCGGCGGGGGGTGGAGGGGGCGGAAAAGGCCGGGCGCATTTCGATTGTCTTCAGCGGGAAATTTCTCGGGAAAGGACAATCATAAGGATCGCCGGAAGGATAATGAAATCGGGCGGATTCTGGGCCGTCGATGTCCCCCTCCTGGATGTCGCGACTCAGGGAAGGACACGCGCGGAAGCCTTCCTGATGATCGCCGACGCCGTGGAAATGCTCGTCCGGCGAAAAAATATGGGCCTTCATCAGGGTCCTTAAAGGACAGGTATCGTTTTACATCCCGGCGGCCATCCTTTAAAATGGATGCTGAGAACACGACCATCCCCCAAGGGTAAAGAGGAAACGATGAAGGGATTGAGCCGGCTTTGCAATTTTTGGGCCTCGGCCGCAGGCTCTCCTGTCTCTCCCGTCTCTGCGGTCTTGGCCGTCTTCACGTTCTTGGCGGCGTTTTGCCCGCCCGTTCAAGCCCAGGAGCTCCCCCTCCCGACCCCGCGCAACTCGGTCGTCATCAGTCTCGAGCTCAGCCCCCAAAACGCGGCCGAGGCCGAGTACATCAAGAAAAACATCCCCTTCGGCCTGTATGCCTGGCCGTCGTTTTCGATCACGACGATGACCCCGGACATCCCCTGGCAGGCCCCGCTCGACGCGGCCGACGCCAACCTGGCCAAGTTTAAATCCGCGGTGAAAGCCAACGTGGCCGCAGCCAAGGCGCGCGGCTTCAAATTCCACCTCGTCCTGTCGACCGGCCTGGCTCGAAACCGGGCGGTCTATAAAGACGCCAGGCTCGACGACGTCCGCAACTGCCAATGGTACAACGACAACACCATCGCCCCGGCCGCGGCCCTGTCCAAGCCGGGCGGCCTGGAAGATAAAGTGTTCGGGACGCTGTCCCGTTATGCCCGCAAGGTCCGGACGCATCTCGAGGTCAAGTCGCGGGCGGCCTTCGCCTTTCTCGCCGGACTGATCGAAGCCGAGCCCGACACCCTGGTCGCCGTCAGCGGCTGGGGCGAGGCCGAGCTCAATTTCGGCCGGATCGAAAACGACAAGTCGGTCCAGTCGTTTTTCTGCGATTACTCGCCGTTTGCCGTCCTGGAGTTCCGCGACTGGATCCAGCACGCCGGCGAATACGACGACGGGCGCGGCGCCTACCGCAACGAGGGCTGGGCGCAGGGCGGTCCGGATTATCAAGGGGCGGACGGGCTGGCCCGCTTCAATTCCGAATTCGGGACGGCGTTTACGACCTGGGACCTCCGCTATTTCCATTGGAGCCTGGCGGACGACTATGATCCCGATTTTTCCGACAAGGCCAACAGCGATCCCCGGCGCATTCCCTACGCCTCCTACGCTCCCGACCGGATGAAGCCCGCCGCCGGAGCAAGCTTCATCGACGGCGGCTTCGACCCGCCGCGCGTCATGCAACCCGGCGGGAAATTCTGGGACCTCTGGAACCTGTTCCGCGAAACCATGGTCGGAAATTTCGTCCGCGACGGAGCCCGCTGGGCTTCCGAATCGGGCATTCCGGCCGACCGCTTGTTCTCCCACCAGATCCCCGCCGACTACCTCTTCGGAACCCGGCCCGCAAACGCCGCCGAGGGGAAGGCCAACGCCCGCTATTATTCTTCGGCCTCGCCGCTTCGAACCGCCGACATCGCCCCCTACGGCCACCCCGGCGCGACGATCTACGACGTCCGCTTCCCGACGTGGTTTGCCCGCACAACGGAGCACATCTACCCGGCCATCTCGGCGATGTCGCCCATCTGGGCGATCATGGAATTCGACCCCGAGCTCTACCCGGTCGGAATGGAGCTCAAGGAGAGCCCGGTTCCCGACCTTCTCGCCCAATATCTGCGCGTGTATGAGAACAACGTCTTCCTCATCAACTTCTGGCGCTGGTGGGACGAGACCAGGGAACACCGGATCAAGGGCATGAACAAGGAAAAAGCCCTGGCCCAATTCGCCGCGGCCATCCGGGACAAGGCCAAAGCCGGGGATCTGACGACGGTCTTTGTCCCTCCGCCGGTCGGGCTTCTCGCCGCGGGCGCAAAACCGGGCGAGATCGTCCTCCCGGAAAAAATCTGGGCCTCGGCTTCCTGGACCTGGACGATGTGGGGCGACTTCGACCGGTTCGAAATCTACCGGAGCGACACGCCCGGCGTCCCGCTCGACCCGGCCCACCTCGTCGGAAAAACGCGCGACCGCGTCTTTTGGGATAAAACCGCCAGGGCCGGCGCGGTCTATTATTACCGCGTCCGGGCGGTCAACGTGAAAAACGCCGCCGGGCGCCCATCGCCCGAGCTTCGCCTTCAAATCGGAAAGGGGATGTAATGCACCGACTCCGTTCCTTGGCCGCTTTCGCGGCGCCGTTTGTCCTTCTCGCCTCCGCCCTTTCGGCCGAGGTGCTGCCGAAACCGTCCATTTACAACACGGTCATCATCAGCCTCGAGCAAAATCCGGGTGCCGCAGCCGAAGTCGCCTATCTCAAGGAGAATTTCCCGTTCGGCCTCTACGCCCAATTGTCCTTCAGCATCACCCACGTCGCTCCAAACCTGGGCTGGACCTCGGACTGGTCGCATGCCGACGAGGGCATCACCGCGTTTCGAACGACCGTCGACAATTACATCCAGGCGGCCCGGGATCAAGGCGTCAAGCTTCATCTCGTCCTCTGCTCGGGGCTGGCCCGGAATCTCGGCATCTACGCCGCGGCCAAGACCGAGGACGTCCGCAACGCCCAGTGGTTCAACGACAACAACATCGGCACCGCCGCCCAGGTCGCTTCGACCGGGGCGATGACCGATCATATTTTCGGGACGCTGTCCCGCTATGCCCGGAAAGTCCGGGCCAACCTCGAGGCCAAGGCCCGGGCGGCGTTCGCTTTTCTCAAACAGCGGATGGACGAGAACCCGGAGACGCTGGTGGCCGTCAGCGGCTGGGGGGAAGCGGAGCTCAGCTGGAAGCGCATCGACAACCTGTCCGCGGTTCAGGACTGGTTTTGCGACTATTCGCCGTTTGCCGTCCTGGAATTCCGGGACTGGATCACCCACGAGGGGCTTTATGCCGACGACGGCCCCTACGGTGGCTGGGGCTGGCAGGAAGGCGGGGTGAAATACCGGGGACCGGCCGGTTTGGCGCAATTCAATTCCGAGTTCGGGACGAGTTTCGCCTCCTGGCAGCTCAAGTATTACGACTGGAGTCTGAACGATGAATGGATGACCGACCCGCGGCGGATTCCGTTTTCCGGATA
>CAYPKX010000234.1:0-3732 GCA_964411395.1 uncultured Eubacteriales bacterium
TCGAATTTCGGGGCGGCCGTGGTGTTTTCGATCTTGTCCACGTTGCCGATGGTCGACTCGCCGATGGAGACCTGCTTGTCGTTCATATAGCCGAAGTCGCCGTGGAGGTAGCCGTAGGTATGAGCCGGTTGGGGGATTTCCAGGCCGGTAAAATTATCCAGCGGGACCCGGTCCCACTTGAGGCCGATATCGGGGGACCAGGCGTCGAACTGGCCGATATGGTAGATTTTGCGCATATCGCCGGGCTTGTGGTCGGCGGGGGAGACGCAACGGAACGTCCAATCGCAGGTCCCGCAGTCGCAAGTGTGGGTGGTCATTACCGAGCCGTCGACAGAGGCGTCTTTTCCGACCATGACGACGGTGCAGGCTTCGAGGCGGGGATCGAAGTCGCCGCAGGTCGGGCAGGCGGCCATGGCGGTCAGGGCCGCCTGGGCGGTCTGGGTCTTGGGCAGGGTTTGAAGGCTGTGCCCGAGGGATCCGCCGACCGTCAGGAGGACGGCGGCGACGACGAGGGAATACAGGGCGGTTTTTTTGTTCATGGTTCCTCCCGGACCGCTACTATAACGGAAGCAGGGCGGATTGTTCAACAGGGATTTGAGTTTCCGAGATCGTCCCTGTTATCCGACGGCGAGATGATTGAGCGCTCTTGAACGCCCGATTAAAAGCTGAAGGTCAGCCCGGCCGAAAGAGTCAGAAGATCGGTCCTTGATCTCCGCGAATCAAAGATTCCCCAGGCGCCGCTTTCGACCAGATAATCGGCCCGGCCGCCTTTGAGGTAACGGGCCCCGAGATCAAGCTCGATGGCCGCTAGCGTCGACCCGTTCCGGCCGATGAACCGGACGATCGGAAACAGCAGGCCGGCGCCGGCTCCAAAAGCGAAAGCCGCGTCCGAAGCGTTATTGACGCTGAAATCACCGTTTCCGTCATCGTCTCCGTCGCCGTCACTGATCCGGGTGTCTGTGGTCAAAACATGCAGTCCGGCCAGAAGATCGAGGTAAGGCCGGGCGAATCCCCGTTCCGCCTGGAAACGCATGAAGATATACCAGGCCAGGACGGCGTTGGTCGTCCGGACATCGACAATCACGTCCGGCCAGGTCAGCCCCAGCCATTCTTCCCGATGGCTCGTATCGTAGGCGCCGAAACTCAATGAGGTCCCGATCAGGAACGGTTGACGCGACGGCCGGTAGGCAAAAAAGAGCGTTCCGCCCCAGATCGTGTCTCCCATTTCGCTGCGGAATTCCCCGGTCGGCAGAGACGGGCTGAAGGACAGCCCGAATTGAAACCGCGGGGGCGAGACGAGCCAGTCTCGAGTTTCGGCGGAGAGGGCCGGCGGAACAAAAAGGACGGCCAGGAATAAAATCATCGTTTTTTTCATGAACACATCCTCGCATTCATTATCAACTACGAAAAGAAGAACTTCAAGTTCCGGGATTTCAGGGCCCGTGATATTTTTTCGGTTCAACCCTGTTATATAATGCCCCGAACATGCGGAAAGCGAACACGCGCAAGGTGCTTTGGGCGTTGACCTTCTTCTGGCTGATTCCGGCCGCGGCGGCGAGTCCATCCGCCGGACAGAATCCGGCCGAAAAAACCGCCTCGGCCGTGAAGATAACGGAAACCATCACCATCGACGGAGATCCATCCGAACCCGCCTGGGCCGCGAGTCCGGAGCTGGGAGGCTTTCTCCAATTTGAGCCGGAACGCGGCCGGCCGGGGACGTACCGAACGACCGTTCGCATTCTCTACGACGCCCGGGCCGTCTATTTCGGGTTTGTCTGCGACGATCCGGAGCCCGGCCGCATCGCCGCCAGCCAGTCCAAGCGCGACGCCGACCTTAAAATCGATGACACCGTCACCGTCTGTCTTGATACTTTTTTCGACCGGCGCAACTGCTATTATTTCATGACCAACCTGGCCGGCGCCCAGAGCGACGGCCGAATCGCCGATAACGGCCTGACGACGGACGCGACCTGGGACGGGATTTGGAAATCAGCCGCCCGGAGAACGGAGTCCGGCTGGACGGCCGAAATTGCCGTTGAATTCCGGTCATTGAAGTATGATCCCGGCGCCGGCTCGGTCTGGGGCCTGAGCCTGGGCCGCGTGCTGCCCCGCCGGATGGAGTCGTCGTTCTGGACAGGGCCGCTCGATTCCCCTTACCGCGTCTCCCAATACGGCCGGCTGACCGGCCTCGACCTGGAAAAGGCGGAAAATCGGCTCCAGGTCATCCCCCATGTTGTCGCCAAGCTCGAAAAGGGCCTTCCGGCCGAAGCGGACGCCGGCGTGGATATCCGTTATGCCTTCTCCCAGGCGGTCTCAGGCGACTTGACCGTCAATCCTGATTTTGCCACCGTCGAGGCCGATCAGGAACAGGTCAATCTCACGCGCTTTGAGCTCAATCTGCCGGAGAAACGAAATTTCTTCCTGGAGGGCTCGGAGGTCTACCGCCAGCGCATCCAGCTGTTCTATTCGCGGCGGATCGGGGACGTCGATGGAGGATTCAAGCTGTACGGCAAGGCGGGAGGATTCGAGTTCTCAGGCCTGGCGGCCTTGGCCCGTCCCGCGGCCGGGACGGATGATCCGGCCGCTTTTTCGGTGATCCGGATCAAGCGGGACGTCTTGAAATCATCGACGATCGGATTCCTGGCGGCGAATAAAAATCTGGCCGGCCGGAATTCCGGGACGGCCGGGCTCGATGCTTCGCTCAACTTCACCGATCATCTCAAGTTCACCGGCCAATGGGCTCTCGCCTACGGCGACCGGAAGACGGAAACCGCCGCTTTTTTCCTCCGGCCGACCTTCGACACGCCGACCTTTCACTTCCATGTCCGGTATTCCCAGCTGGGCCGGAACTTCGGAGACAATGCCAACGCCGTCGGCTTTGTCAGCGACGACAATCGGCGGGAGCTCGATTCCGCCCTCAGCAAGACCTTCTGGATTCGGAAATGGGGGCTTGAAAGGATTCAGTACGAATCCAATTACAATATCTATTGGGGCATGGACGGGACCCGGCGCAGCTGGAAAATCGACGAGGGGCTCCTCTTCGACCTGAAAAACAAGCTGTCCCTGGAAGTCCAGCATCATGAAGAATACAAGCTCTATGAGAAAGACTTCCGGAACCGGGAAACGGAGCTGACCCTCGGCTACAACACGAGGGAATGGCAGTCGGTCAAGGTCAATTATGCCTTCGGCCGCAACTATGACCTGGATTTCCAGCTGGTCGAAGGCCGGTTGAACGTCAAGCCGGTCTCGGATGTGTCCCTTGAATACGGGCTCACCCGGCTCCTCTTCCGGCCCGATCCGGAAAGCGAAAGCACCTGGATCCATTTCGTCCGGGCGACGGGCTATTTCACCAAAGACCTGTTTCTCAAGGTTTTTCTCCAGCTGAACTCCGCCATCGAAAAGCGCTATGTCCAGGTCCTTTTCGTCTACCGGTTCCAACCGCCGTTCGGGCTCGTCCAGCTGGCTTTTCAAAAAGGCTCCGCCCTCTTCGGCGAGCGCGGCAACCAGGGAGCGATGCTCTTTATTAAATTCGCTTACCTGTTCTGAAGCGTTCGGGTTGACCGAGTTCTCCGGGGTTCTAAAATCCGGGATCGGTGATCTTTCGCTCCGTCCAGGTTCCGAATTTTTTCAGCTGATCCTTGATCTCGGCCGCCTTGCCGACGACGACCAGGACGTAGTTTTCGGTCGGGATGAGCCGGGCTGCGGCTTCCTTGGCCGAAGCCTGAGTCGTCG
>CAYPKX010000235.1:0-3727 GCA_964411395.1 uncultured Eubacteriales bacterium
CGGGAGAAGCAGGACGCAGACGAGAGCGAAAGCTTTTTTCATGTTGTTCCCCTTATCGAATTCCCGTCACTGCGAAAATAAAAATATCGCTTTCCGAATAGAAAAGCAAGCGGGGAAATGAGGGGCCGGGAATTGGGGGCCAGGTACCGGATTCAACGATTAATTCTCACGTGACGAGGATCTCAGCATGAATTCGGTACCTGGCCCCTCATCCCCCCCTCTTTGCTTTATTTCCGGGTATTATGGTATTGATAATTCCCATGTTAACCGAGAGGAAGGGCGCTTTGACCGCGGCCGTCTTGATCACGGCCGTCTTTCTGGGCTTTGCCTTGTTTGCCGACCTGCCCGTTCTTCACGAGGGCTTTCTGACCGCCGACCAGGCCTCCTACTTCATCATCGCCCAAAGCCTGGCCTACGACCGCGACCTGGAGTACACCAAGAAGGACTTGATCCGGTACAAGCAAGAGTTCTGGGCCGGTCCGCAGGGCTTGTTCCTGAAGCGGGTGGAAAAGCCCGAAGGCGAAAAACTCTACTACGCCAAATCGATGGCCTACGCCCTCTTTGCCGCTCCTTTCGTCCGGATTTTCGGGACAAACGGGCCGCTCGTTTTCCACGCCGGGTTGATCTTCCTTCTTCTTCTCATGGGCTTTTCCTATTTCGCCCTGGCCAACAGCCCCGGCCTTTCCGTCTTGAAAATCGCAACGTTCCTTTTCGCCTCGGTCGCCGGGGCCTACACGCTCTGGATCGCTCCGGATTTCTTCAACCTCTTTTGCGTCTTCACCGTCCTTTATCTCTGGCTGTATAAACATCGCCGGGGCGAGACGGAAATTGATTCCCTGCCCGTGACGGCAAGCCCAAAAAAATCCTTCGGCGCGCGCTGGCAGGCGTTTCTTCTGTCGGACGCTTCCGACTACCTGGCGGCAGCGGTCGCCGGGATCGTCGCCTACGCCAAGCCGCCCAACGTGGCCGTGTTCGGCCCGCTGATTCTCTGGACGATTCTCAAAAAGAAGTGGGGCAAGGCCGCCCTCATGGTTCTGGTCTTTGTCCTTGTTGTCGGCGCCTTTTTCGGAACCAACGTCCTCCTGACCGGAGAATGGAACTTCCAGGGCGGCGACCGGAAAAGCTTCTATGCCACAAGCCCAACGGAGGGATTTCCGCTCGAGCGGCCCGAGTTCACGTTCGATTCCATCGACAACGCCAAGCGGATGACGACGGACGGATATCTGAAGCAGGCCTTCTCCTACTCTCCCGCCCTGATTCCGGTCAATTTTCTCTACTTCATCTTCGGACGATTCAGCGGCATGGCCTGGTATTTCTTCCCGGCCGTTCTGGCCCTGATTTTCTTTCTCCTGGGGAAAAAATCGCTCGACCGCTGGCTGCTTCTCGTCGCCGCCGTCGGTGAGATCCTGATTTACGTCGTCTTCATGCCTGATAACTTCGGCGGAGGCGGAGGATCTCTGGCCAATCGCTACTTCATGGGCATCTATCCGCTGTTTTTTTTCCTGCCGCGGCTCAAACTCAAGCCGGCCGGTCTCCTCGCCGAATGGGGGGCGGCGGCGCTTCTGATCGCCCCGATCCTATTCTCCCCCATCCAGGCGACCCATTATCCCTCTCTTCATGCTAAGCATTTACCCTACACCCTGTTTCCGGTCGAAATGACCCTGATCAACGACCTGCCAACCAACGCCGAACCGACAGCCTTCCGCCAGACCTGGGGCGTGCCGAAATTTACCGACCGCTTCGTTTATTTTCTGAACGACAACTATCATCCCAAGCATGAAAGCGAAGACGGCTTCTGGACGCGCGGCGACCGCAAGCTCGATTTCGTGCTCCGGACCTGGGTCCCGGTGAACGAAGTCGTCTTCCATCTTCTCAACGGCCCCCGGCCGGAAAACGAGATTTCGGTCACGGTCAACGGGAAAACGAAAAAGATCACCCTCAGCCCGCTCCAGCGCGGCGACCTTCGCTTCCCGGTCGGACCCGGCTTCCAGGTCAAGGTTTCCCATCTCTACCGGGTGAAAATTAAAGCCTCCAAGGGATCCACTCCGTACTTCGAAGGCGAGAAAAGCGACGAAAAACGCTGGCTGGGCGTCTTTTTCACGCCCGAGATCATTTCCCCCTGATTCCCCATGTGCGGCATCTGTGGACTGGTTCGAACGGCCAAAGGCGCGGCTTTTTCCCGAGAGCTCGTCGGCGGCATGTGTTCGACGATCGTCCATCGCGGCCCCGACGACGAGGGCATCTATGTCGATGACCGGGCCGGCCTGGGCAACCGACGGCTGAGCATCATCGACGTGGAAGGCGGCCATCAGCCGCTCTCCAACGAGGACGGCTCGGTCTGGATCGCCTACAACGGCGAGGCTTATAACTTCGCCGAAATCAAGGACGACCTCCAGGCCCGCGGCCACAGGTTCTCGACCAAATCCGACACCGAGACGATGGTCCACGCCTACGAGGAATGGAGCGCCCCGGCCTTCCTCGAGCGGTTTCGGGGCATGTTCGCCTTCGCCCTCTGGGATAAGAAGAAGGAAACGCTTTTTCTCGTCCGCGACCGGGTCGGCATCAAGCCGCTCTATTACACCATGCTGCCCGACCGCACCCTGGTCTTCGGCTCGGAGCTCAAAACCCTCCTGGCCCATCCGGGGATCAAGCGCGAAGTCGAGCCCTGGGCCCTGGATCTCTACCTGACGCTCGAATACGTTCCGGCTCCATACTCGATGTTCAAGAATATCTTCAAGCTCCCGGCCGGGCACATCCTGACCTGGAAGGACGGCCGGGTCGAAGTGAAGAAATACTGGGACGTCGCCCCCAATCCCAAGCCGGAACGGCCGGCGTCCCTCGCCGCCGTCCAGGACGAACTTTACGCGCTTCTCAAGGAATCGGTCAAGCTTCGGTTGGTGAGCGACGTCCCCCTCGGCGCGTTTCTCAGCGGGGGCATCGATTCCTCCTGCGTCGTCGGGCTGATGCGGGAGCTCGGGGCCGACCCGATCCGGACGTTTTCCATCGGCTTCAAGGATCAAACCTACAACGAGCTGGCCCACGCCCACAGGATCGCCGAGAAGTTCCATACCGAGCACGAGGAATTCATCCTCGAACCCAAGGCCCTGGATCTGACTGAAAAGCTCGTCCGGCACCTGGACGAACCGCTTGGTGATTTTTCGATCTTTCCGACCTATCTTGTTTCCGAGATGGCCCGCAAACGCGTGACCGTGGCCCTCTCCGGAGACGGCGGCGACGAGCTGTTCGCCGGTTACGAGCACTACCAGGCCCAACGCCTCTCGCGTCTTCCCGGCGCGGCGCTTGCGGCCGGAGCCGCCGGGGCCATCGCGAACCGGATGCGGCCCTCGAAAAAGAAAAAGGGCGCCTGGAACAAACTCCGCCGCTTCACTCAGGCCTTCGACAACGACCCCTCCCACCGCCATTTCCGCTGGATGATGTTTCTGACGGAGAAAATGAAGCGGGAGCTATACGCGACTTCCTTCCAGAAAGCCGTCGGCGGAATCGGCCCGCTTTCGGTTCGCGATCCGCTGGCGGTCCATTTCGCCACGATGGACGAATTCGACCGGACGAGCGGCGAGCTCTTTCTGGACTTTAAAACCTACCTGGTCGACAACATCATGGTCAAAGTCGACCGGATGAGCATGGCCGCGTCGCTCGAGGCACGCGAGCCGCTGCTCGACCACAAGCTGGTCGAGTTCGCCTTCCGCCTGCCGGGCGACCTGAAGCT
>CAYPKX010000236.1:0-2115 GCA_964411395.1 uncultured Eubacteriales bacterium
GGCCAGGATATTCTCGATGTCGGCCCCCCGCCAGCCGTAGATGGACTGGTCGGGATCGCCGGTGACGAAGAGGTTGTCGTGCCCCGAGGCCAGGCTGCGGGCGATGCCGTACTGGCAGGCGTTGGTGTCCTGGTACTCGTCGACCAGGAGATAGAGCCAGCGCCGCGACAGCCGCTCGCGCAGCTCGGCATCCTCGTCCAGGAGCCGGGCCGTGCGGACCAGCAGGTCGTCGAAGTCCAGGGCCCCGGCCGCCTCGAGCTTCTTTTGGTAGCCGAGCGTGACCCCGTCTAGGACGGCCGCCGGAAGCTCCACCAGGCCGCGTCGCGCCCCCTCTTCCGGTCCGAGCCTGTGGTTCTTCAGGACGCTGATCTGGCGCAGGACGCGGGCCGGCGGGTAGTCCTTGGCATCCAGCTTCTCGTCCCGCAGGACGTCGGCCAGGACGGCTTTCTGGTCGGACTGGTCGTAGATGACGAAGCCGGACGGCAGCCCGGCCCGGACGGCGAACTCGCGCAGGATACGGACGCACAAGCTGTGGAATGTGCAGAGAAGGGCCCCGGGCAGCGCGTCCATGCCGCGCAGGCGGCCGCGCATCTCCTCGGCCGCCTTGTTGGTGAAGGTCAGGGCCAGGATGCGCTCCGGCCTGACGCCGGAAGCCATGAGCCGGGCGATGCGGTGGGTGATGACCCGGGTCTTGCCCGAACCCGGCCCGGCCAGGACCAGCATCGGCCCGTCGCCATGGAGGACGGCGGTCCGCTGGCTCTCGGTCAGACCGTGGAGAGAATCGTCTGTCACGTCGCTTGTTCCTTGCCTTGGGAGGACGCGCCGCCGGGGCGCCAGCCGCATAAAATACGCCGATCGTCGTCAGAATGCCATCGATTTCTCAGGTTGAGGCATAGGCGTCGAGGAGCGCTCTGATCCCAGCGACGTCGGTAATCTGGATGCCGTTTCGATCCTCACGCCTTTTACCGCCGTAGATGAGAGTTTTGGCCAGGATTTGGCTTTTCGTAGCCTTTTCGAAAAAGGAGAAACCCTTGAAAAATTCGCTGATGACGGTTTCACCACTTTTAACTTCCGCGGCTAAAAGCTTATCGGCGACGGCATAAAGAATATCAATCTCATGGCCGGCCTGGTCGCGAAAGAAGCTGAGATTGTTCGACCGACCGCGATGGTACCGGTATTTCAAGAACTCCATCAGGGCCATGTTCTCGAAAAGAGATCCGCGCAGGGGATGAACCCCAATATGAGCTCGGCTTTCAATCCCCAACAGATGGGCGGCCAGTCCGACGTCATAAAAGTAGATCTTGGGAGATCGAACCAGACGCTTCCGAATGTTCGCGTGATAGGGCTCGAGAAGCAGGATAACATAGCTCATCTCGAGGAGGTTCAACCATTCTCGGGCCGTCGTATGGGAAACGCCCGCGTCACTTCCCAGACTGGAGAGGTTGACCAGCTGGCCGATTCGTCCGGCGCAGAGCCGCACGAACTTCTGAAAAGCTCCGAGATTTTTTACAGCCAGGATTTGCCGAAGATCGCGCTCGATGTAGGTCTCGAAATAGTCGGCGTAGGCTCGGGCCGGCTCGATGTCCTGGTCGTAAACGCGGGGATAGAAACCCCTGTGGATCATCTCGTCCGTCCCGCCGGGGAACAAAAAGTGCCCGTTGAGTTCAGAAAGGCTGAAAGGAAGAAGCTTGAGAACAGCCGTTCGTCCAGCCAGGGATTGGCTGATGCCTCGCATCAATTCGAACTGCGCGCTCCCGGTCAGAACGAAAAGACCGTTTTGTCGCCGCTCGTCGACGAGAACCTGGATATCTGAAAGCAGCTCCGGAACTCGTTGAATCTCATCGATCACGGCGCCTTCTTGAAACGGCCGTAGAAAACCGCGCGGATCGGACCGGGCAAATTCGCGGTTTTCGAGCTGTTCGAGATTCACGTAAGGTCGATCGCCGAACAAGTGTCTGACGAGCGTTGTTTTCCCAGATTGTCGCGGCCCGGTCAGGGTGACCACGGGATATTTCTTGAAGACGGCTCTAAGGCAGGGTGTGATCTCTCTTTCGATCATAGGCTGAACTCCAGTCCCCTCATTATTCCACTGGTATATGCTATTTGCAAGTCGTC
>CAYPKX010000236.1:2125-2475 GCA_964411395.1 uncultured Eubacteriales bacterium
ATGAGCTCACGCCGACAAGGCCGTCGGGGTATAATCCCGATTGGGAAAAGGGCCGATAATCCTGCTGACGCATGAAGACAGAGTTGAATACCAGGCTAAGGAGCCATTATGCCGCAACGCACATTCGGATCTTTTGACAGAAAAAACGATCCCCGGGTTTATCAACTTGAAATCGTTCTCGATGGATTGAAACCGCCTATTTGGCGCAGATTATTAATCCGCGGAAATGCGAGTCTCGGCCTCGTACACTGTGTATTCCAAGTAGCCATGGGGTGGACAAACAGCCACCTGCATCAGTTCCTGATTGGAAGAGAGCGCTACACCGACCCCGAGTCGATCGAAGAACCGAA
>CAYPKX010000236.1:2485-3705 GCA_964411395.1 uncultured Eubacteriales bacterium
GATGACGCCAAGACGACCTTGGCTGAAGCCGTGCCGAAAGCAGGCATGCGATTCATCTACGAATACGATTTTGGCGATTCCTGGGAACACCTCATCGCCGTAGAGCAGATTCTCTGGCCCGACGCCTCTTTCGAGGGAGTCGCTTTTTGTCTGGATGGAGGACGAGCCTGCCCGCCGGAAGACTGCGGCGGCATTGGCGGCTATGCCGACCTCTTAAAAATCATAAAGAATCCCAAACACAGAGAACATCAAGCCATGATAACGTGGCTCGGCCGCAGGTTCGATCCCGAGCTGTTCGACGCCGGAATCATCAATACCTATCTGCACATGTTGAAGCGGCCTCGAACGACGGATACGCAGCTGGCTAAGATTCTCCAAGCCCGGGACGGCCGTCTATGAAGAGACCGCATAGCCAGAATCGCCGGGGACGCCGTCGGTTTTCAGGAACAAATCTGAGAAAGCGAACCGCAGCCGTCGTTCTGGCGCTCTTGGCCGTCGCGGGCCCGGCCTGCCGGGCGCCGGGCAACGTGCGGCGCTATCTGGTCGGATCGGACGTCTGCCGGGAAATCAGGGTCATCGAACAGACAGGAGCCATGGCCGGCGACGTTCTGGCCGCCGTCGATGTCGAAGGCCGCCTGGTGATCCCCGCTCTTCCCCGCGAGCTGGCCCGGATCCAGGATGTTCTGATATCGCCCGATCGAGGGATGGCCCTGGTCGTCTCGGTGGGAGAAGGCCACCCTTGGATCAACGTCTACAGGATCGCCGACTGGATGGCGCCGGCAGGAGGCGAAGGCGTGGAGCCGAGGCGGTCGATGGATCCCTACCCTTATGCTTGGACGGATATCCGCTGGCGGAAGGGAAACGAAATCCGCTTCCGGAGCGAAGGGGACTATACCCGCTTCAACCGGGCGACGCGCCGTCCCGGTGAGAGCCCGGACGGCCGGGCGCATGACTGGGGATGGTTCCCTTTCGATGACAGAATCGTCCCGGCCGATCAGAAGCGTTAGAACGGAGCTGATGCCCCGGACGAGGCTCAGGCTTTTCCGACGTACTCGCCCGTCCGGGTGTCGACCCGGACCACTTCCCCGCTGGTCAGGTACTCGGGCACCTGGATGACCAATCCCGTGGTGAGAGTCGCGGGCTTGGTCCGTGAGGTGGCCGAGCCCCCCTTGACGGCCGGGGTCGTCTCGACGATGGTCATGGCCACCGAGATGGGGAGC
>CAYPKX010000237.1:0-3685 GCA_964411395.1 uncultured Eubacteriales bacterium
GCCCTCTCCGAGCTCGAGCGGCTGGAATTCCCGGGCGTCGGGACGCTGGAGGCTTTCAACACCGACGGTCTCCGGACGCTCGCCCGAACGATGCGGATCCCCCACATGAAGGAGAAAACCCTCCGTTATCCCGGCCATGTCGAAAAAATGGCCATGTTCCGGGATTCGGGCTTTTTCGACACCGACGAGATCGAGGTCGGCGGCGTCCGGGTCCGGCCCCGGGACGTCACCGCCCGGCTTCTCTTCTCCCGCTGGAAGCTGCGGGAAGGAGAATCGGACCTGACCGTGATGAAAATCATCGTGGAAGGCCGGCGCCTGGGAAACGCCCTCCGGTACACGTATGACCTGCTCGACCGCCGCGACCCGGCGACCGGGATTCATTCCATGGCCCGGACGACAGGCTACACGGCGTCGTGCGCCCTCCGCCTCCTGGCCGGCGGCCTGTTCGCGGACAAGGGAATCGTGCCTCCCGAAATCATCGGCCGGCGGCCGGAGTGCACGGCCTTCCTGCTCGACGCCCTTCGCGAGCGCGGCGTCGTTTACCAGGAGACCGTCGAACACATCTCCTGACGAATTCGCGGTCGAAAAGCGCGCGAAGGTCTTGCCTTCGTCCGGGCGGCGGGGCATAATGAGCCTCAAACATCCAGACGGAGCGGAAAGGAGCCGGACGATGCTGAAGCGCTATCAGATCGTGAACCAAAAAATCGTCGAAACGGCCGAAGACAAGGCCGCCGTCCTTCTCTATCTCAACCCCGACGAATCCGAAAAGCGACGACTTGTGGACGAATATCAGATCGACGAGCACACCCTAGCTTCCGCCCTCGACCCCGACGAGCAGTCCCGCCTCGAATGCGAGCCGAACCATATCGCCTTCATCTTCAAGCGGCCCAAGAACTATTCCGGGGACGACCAGCTCCTGTTCAAAGCCTCGACCATGGGCGCGTTCTTCTTCGGCGACGTCCTCATCCTGGTCGCGGCCGACGACACGGTCATCTTCGAAGGGAAGCAACTGGCCCGGGTCACCTCTCTCCGCGAGCTGACCATCCGGCTCGTCTACCGGGCCATTTACCATTTCATGGAGCACCTGCGGATCATCAACATGATGGCCGACGACGTCGAGCACAAGATCAACAAGGCCATGGAGAACAGGTACCTCATCAACCTCTTCGCCCTGCAGAAGAGCCTGGTTTACTACCAGAACGCGGTCGGCTCCAACGGCGTGCTGATCGAGAAGATGCGGCACAACGCCGGCCGGTTCGGATTCACCCAGGAGGAGATGGAGCTGCTCGACGACCTGGTCATCGAGAACAGCCAGTGCCACCGCCAAGCCGAGGTCTACTCGAACATCTTGGCCAGCTTGATGGATGCCCGGGCCTCCATCGTCAGCAACAACCTCAACGTCCTGATGAAGACGTTGAACATCATCACCATCTCGATCATGGTGCCGACGCTGGTCGTCTCGATTTTTTCCATGAACGTGACCCTGCCGTTCGGACTTAAGGAGCTGCCGGCCTTCTGGATCATCATGGGCCTGGCCGCGATTTCCATGACCGGCTTCCTGGCCTTCTGGAAATACAAGAGGTGGTGAGATCCCCCGTCGGAGAATCGGCGGCCGGGAGGACGGTTCCTTCCGGATAAAAGGCCCTCGGAGGAAACCCGGCCTCGGGAGCGTTTCCGGTCCGCGTTCGGAGTCCGGCTCCCTCCCGCTCCGGCCAAGGGGGAGGAGGATTTCCGCCCGGAACTCTTAAAAAAAACGGAGGATCAAAGGCGGATCTTTCAGATTTTCTGGAGCTTGTCGATATCGCTGAGATCCTGTATCCGTCCCACGGCCGTCTTGTTTCGTATCAAATCGGCCTTGGAAATGATGTCGAGAAAAAATATTCAAATCTTTCGTAAAACGCGGCTCCGCATAAAAAGAATACGCATACCCCCCTACAATCAAGTAGAGGACGTTATGCTTGTTTAATAATACGAAAAATTCTCTGAAGTCCGCTTCGATTCTCATTTTTTATGAAAAAGAACATTTCACGGAGGGCTTGAAGCGTATCCCGCTTTTCTTCCGGAACGGCTTCTTTCCAATACCGGATATCCAGTTCCTCTGCTTCATTCAAAGGAACAATCCGCGCCCTTTTCAGCATGGATATGTTATATCAATCCGCGAAGGGGGTTTCAAAACGGAAGAAGGGGAAATTTGAGGAAGCGCCCCGTCTATGGTAAAAATAGGGCCTCGATCGATCCGAAGGACAAGACCATGGCGGATGAAATCCCGAAATTGTATGAACCGTCCCCGCACGAGCGGCGGGTGACGGAGCGCTGGCTTGCGGCCGACGCCTTCGCCGCCGTCCCCGACCGCCGCGACCGCCGGTACGTCATCATGATGCCCCTGCCCAACGTCACCGGGGCCCTGCACATGGGCCACGCCATGGACAACGTCATGCAGGACCTGCTCATCCGCTGGCGCCGGATGGCCGGCGACAACACCCTCTGGATGCCGGGGACGGACCATGCCGGCATCGCGACCCAGGCTGTCGTGGAAAAGCGCCTCTTCGAGCTCGAGGGAAAGACCCGCCATGACCTCGGCCGCGACGCCCTGGTGGCCCGGATCTGGGCTTGGAAGGACGAATACCAGGCCCGGATCATCCGCCAGCAGCAGCGGATGGGCTGCTCCTGCGACTGGAAGCGGCAGCGCTTCACCATGGACGCCGTCTGCGCCCGGGCCGTCCGGGAAGCTTTCTTTCGGCTCTTCGCCGACGGGCTCATCTATAGGGGCGACCGCCTGGTCAACTGGGACTGCCAGCTCCAGACGGCCGTCTCGGACGACGAAATCGTCCATGAAAAAGTCCAAGGCCATTTCTGGCACATCCGCTACCCGGTCATCGAGCCGCGGGCCGGCGAACCGGAATTCGTCGTCGTGGCCACGACCCGCCCTGAGACAATGCTCGGCGACACGGCCGTCGCCGTCCATCCCGATCCGGCCGCCGAGCTCGAGCGCCGAATCGCCGAAACCGCGGTTAAAATCGCGGCCGCCCCGAAAAAAGACCGGGCCGAGCTTGAACAAACCCTCGAGAATCTCGAATCGCGCCGCCGCGGCGTCCTCCCCCTGCTGTTGCGCCTTCGGGACATGGCCCGCGACGGGCGCCGCCTCCGCCTGCCTCTTCTCGACCGCCCCCTCCCTCTCATCGTCGACGCCTGGGCCGATCCGGCCCTCGGGACCGGCTGCGTCAAGATCACGCTACGGCGTCTGGGAGCGGCACAAGGACGAAATCGGGATCATCAACATCCTCAACCCCGACGGTACGCTCAACGCCTCGGCCGGGCCCTACGCCGGAGTCGACCGTTTCGACGCCCGCCGGCGGGTCGTCGCCGACCTGAAAGCCCGGAACCTGCTCGAATCCGTCGAGGACCGGGAGATGGAAGTCGGCCATTCCGACCGGTCCAAGACGCCGATCGAGCCGTATCTCAGCAAGCAATGGTTCGTCCGGATGGGCGACGCGGACGGCGGCATCGTCTGCGGGGCGGGCACGCCCAACGAGTTCCGGGCCTCCGGACTGGCTCAGGCGGCCATCGACGCCTCCCGGCCCGGCTACAAGTCTCCGACCGGCCGCCGCCTGACGTTCGCCCCCGACGACGATCGCTACGGCGGAACCTACCGCGCCTGGCTCGGCGAGAAGCGCGACTGGTGCAT